>NZ_CP030772.1:600000-967890 GCF_006088715.1 Streptomyces sp. YIM 121038 | reverse complement strand
TGTTGGTGACGTTCTCGTACTGGCCCCATTGTGGCCAGGTCGACCACCGCGTCATTCACCCACGCGTCGTCCAGGGCCGCGTCGTTGCCGGTGCTCCAGGCGTCGACGATGCGGTCCCAGTGGCGGACGTTGAGGGTACGGAACTGCACGACCCGCTGGTGGGGGCGGCTGACACGGGACTGGTTCAGGGGGTGGAACTCCACCCGAGTACCGCGGCCTTCACGATTGAGACGACTGGTCAGGTACCGGGCCACGTTACGGCGGCGCACCGTGCGGTAGGCCGTCTCGATGTGCTGCAGGTTCTGCTTGGAGGGGCTGCGCTGGCCGGCCAGCCAGGCCTTCAGGGTGCGGTCGGTGACGGTGAGGCCGGCCGC
This sequence comes from Streptomyces sp. YIM 121038, assembly GCF_006088715.1. NCBI lineage: Bacteria > Bacillati > Actinomycetota > Actinomycetes > Kitasatosporales > Streptomycetaceae > Streptomyces > Streptomyces sp. YIM 121038. The sequence goes on along the minus strand of NZ_CP030772.1, from coordinate 967,516 downwards.
ACGGGCCGCTTCACGGGCGTGGGGGGTGCGGGTGAGGTAGTGCAGACGGGCCATCAGACCACGGCGCGCGGTAATGGGCGTGGCGATGAATCCAGCGAGCCGGTCGAGCTGCCGGGCAACAGCCTCGTGGCCCTTGACGCCATGGGCACCGTACTTACCGAACTCCATCGTCCTTTCCGGCACTTTCCCCTCCTCCCATCACCATAATCGCTTGGTTACACACTACCGCAATTCCCGCTACTCCGCAGTGAGTTGACGGCCATTTCACAGGCTTTTCATCGCCGGAATTTCGAGGTGGTGATTGGGGTGTGTGTTCGACTGCTCGCTCGGGCGAGGAGGGATGTCCCGCATCCGGCAGACAGCGCCGGGCGTGGCGGTCTAGGTTGTCACAAAAGGAAGTTGGTTGGGTGTTCGGCTGATCCGCGGGCACCCCTGCAGAGCATCTCCGGGAGCTGATCGTGAAGGTGGATGCGGCCGTCCGGTCGGAGGCCGAGCTCGCGGCGTTCTACGACCACCAGGACGACGCCGTCGCCGCCATCATGCGGGTCTACACCCCCTCCCCCAGGGCGCGGCGTCCGCGGTTCCGGGCCCAGCTGCACATGGCGCCCGGGCTGGGCAAGACGTGGGTGGCCGCGCGGATCGCGGGCCTGGTCGCGGCGCGGGGGTCGTTGCTGATGGTGGTGCCCACACGGGCGCTCCTCGAGCAGACCTACCAGGTGCTGCGCGCGGCCGGACGCGGCGGGCCGGTGATCGCGGTGTACGCGCCGCGGGACGCCGCGCTGGCCGGTGAGCCGGGGGTGCGGGTGACGACGGACCCGCGGGTGGTGGCGTGGCACGCGAACGCCTTCGCCGCCCAGGGCGGCCGGTTCACGGTGCTGGCGACGTACGCGAGCGTGGAGAACTCACTGATTGCCGGGCACCGGCTGAGTGTGGAGCGGGACGGGGCGCGGCCGCTGCCGGAATGGGACCTGCTGGTGTGCGACGAGTCCCACCACACCGAGACCTCGCGGGTGTGGGGGCGGATCAACGAGCAGCACCTCGTGCCCGCGTGGCACCGGTTGTCGATGACGGCGACACCGCGGCTGCTGGGGGCGGTGCACTGGGATGAGCAGGGGCGGCTTCGGGCGAGTGATCCGGTGGTGCGGCTCTCAGAGCGCAGGCACGGCCCCGTCGCCTACCGGCTGGGGCTTCGGGAGGCACAGCGGCGCGGGAAGCTCGCGCACAGCCCCGTGGTGGCCGCCGAGGTCGACGAGGCGCGTCTGCGCGAGCTCGTCGCGGCGCGGGGACGGGCTGACGCGGGAGTGCGGGCGGAACTGCTCACCGCGTCGCTGGGGGCCGTGCTGCGGGCCGCAGGGCGGGTGGGGTGCCGGCGGCTGCTGACCTACCACTCCACTGTGGCTGGAGCACGCGCGGCCGCGGCCTCGCTGGCGCAGCTGGCGCGGGTGCTGCATGGGCAGGGGACGTCGGCGCCGCGGCGGGTGTGGGCCGCAGCCCTGCATGAGGGCACCCCGGCCAGGGAGCGGCAGCGGGCCTTGGCGGCGCTGGCGGCGGGCACAGATCTCCGGGGGCGGCCGGTGGACCTGGCGGTCGTGTGTTCCGTGCGGCTGCTGAGTGAAGGCGTGGATGTCCCGGCCGTCGACGCCGTCGCCCTCGTGGACCCGCGCGCGGCGCAGGGCGACCTCCTGCAGATCGCCGGACGCGCCGTGCGCTACGACCACGGGAACCCGGACAAGGTCGCCTCCATCATCGTGCCCGTCCTCCACCTCGCCCAGGCCGCTGACGACACGCTGGTCGGGCCGGACTGGGTGCCGGTGATCAACATGCTGCGCGCACTGGAGTCCTACGAACCCGACCACACCGACCGCGCAGACGAGGAGCCGGAGGGGCCGCAGGAAGCCGTACGGCGGCTGGAGCGTGCCGGGCGCAGCAGCAGCCGCGGCCCCCACCGCGTGCAGCCGGCCACGGAGGCGCGTGAGCGGGCCGAGGAACGCGCGCGCGAGCTCCAGCAGATGCTGGAGCTCACCCGGCAGCGCTCAGCGGCCGTGGTCGCGGACTGGCTGAAGATCACCGTGCTGTCCGACCCCGTCACCGCCGACACCGAACGCCTCATGCGCGCCGTCACCGCCTACCACCAGCGCACCGGGCACCTGCGGGTGCCGGTGGACTGGCAGGAATCCCTCCCCGTCGACTACAGCCGCATCCCCCTGCTCGAGAAGGAGAGCGAGGAGCAGCAGGAGCTGGCGGAGGGGCTCGGGGAGGATCTGGTGCCCGAGCTCGCGCAGGAGCCGCAGGTCGTGGTGCGGCTGGGGTGGGAGCTGGAGCGGGTACGGCGGCAGTGGCGCCGCGACCGCGACGACCTGCGCACCCTGGTCGCAGAGCTCGGGCCCGAGGAAGGCCTGGAGGTCTGGCGCGCGCGGCCGCGGCGGATGCCCGCGGACCTGGCTGCCCTGCTCGGCGAGTACGGGTTCGTGTGGGAACCCCGGGCCTCAGCACGGCAGCTCCTGGTCGAGGCAGCGCGGGAGTACGCGGACCGGTACGGACACCTCCTGCCCGGCATCGAGGAGACCATCAGCATCGATGGGCAGGAAGTACGCATCGGGAGACTGCTGAGCGAATGCCGCAGACCCTCCTGGGGCGCCCGGGACGAGGAGCAGGACGTTGCCCGCGTGCTGGAGAAGCTCGGCGTGTGGCGGGTGCGGGACGGCGCACCCTGGAACGCTGGGTGGGAACGCAAGCTCGTCCTCCTGGAAGCCTTCCACGCCCAGGGCGGGCGCCGCGGCGAACTCCTCACCGGACAGCGGGTCTTCCGCGGGGACGATCTCGGCAAGTGGCTGTGCGACCAGCACCGACGGTGGCCCCGGCTGGCAGAGGAGCAGCGCCAGGTGCTCCTGGAGCTGCGGATGGGGCCAGCCACGGGCGACAGGCGGGTCAAGACTGCGGGCGCGGCCCGCGTGCCACGCAGCCGCACGGAGCGGCTGATGGAAATCGTCACCGCCGCCCGCCAACACCTCGAGGAGATCGGCCCGCTCGTCGGCGAAGACGGCCGGCACTGTGTTCACGACACCTACCGGCCCCGCGTTAACGGCATCGAGGTACAGCTGCGGCGACGCCTCAACGCAGTGCGCTCCCGCTTCCCCACCTATCCCCCGCAGCAGCAGGCGCTGTTCGCAGGTCTCGGCCTGCCCTGGGCGGAGACGGCCCACGACAGCGCGCAGGAGCAGCTGGGCGGCCCGGTACCGGGGCATGCCCCGGACGGATCTGGAGGCACGATAGGGGTGTGAAATGGGATACGAGCGTCGAAGTCCGCGTCGAAGCGGGCTGGCAGGCAGTGCATGCTGAGGGACGGGTGCGGGGCGAGCTGCTGGAAGCGGCTTACGAGGAACCCCGCCTGCGGCGGCTGTTTCCCTGGACTGGGATGGGAGAGCTGCACTTCAGCCGCTGTACCGAACCACGGTGGACCTGGGACATCCCTTACATTCGGCCCGCCGCTGGCGGCACCTACCGGGTCTCCGGCCCGCTACGGAGCCAGACGGTAGGCCCGGCAGCCACAGCGCGGGAGGCCATCGCCATGGTGATCCAGCACCTCCCGTCAGGCTGCGGCCCCGCTTTCCTCGGCACCCCCGAGGAACTCGCAGCTCATGAAGCCGCAACACAGAAGCAGCAGACACACGAAGGCTGAAGAATCGGGCACGCGGCCGTGTGCCGGAATCTGACCGGCCAGGCCGGGAGCAAGCCGGCTGCGGCGACGTCATGAAGTTCCGTGTCCGTGGAGCAGCTGCTGCATCGGGGCGTGAGGGGTCGGCGGTCCCTTGTGCCAGTCAGTCCTGCTTGAGGGGGAGAATGAAGGGAAGGAATGCCAGGTGGATTTCCCGCTCGGCATCGTCGTTGGCTCGAATCACGAAGTCGTAGCGGCCGTCGGACGGCCGGGCATCAAGGGTCCGCTTGTGGTTCGGGTGCTCTTCGATCTTCTGGATCGCTTTGCGGATCGTGCTCGTCGCGTCTCCCCGTCGGATGAAGAGCAGCAGGGCGCCCTTTGAATCGCGCCACACGTGATACTTCAAGAGTTGGGTGAGTGCATCACCGACGACTTTAGGGCCGTCCCAGATTTTGCACTCCCCAATGAAGACATTGCGGTCTTCCACACGGACCAGGATGTCCGTCTTGCCGTCCCCGTTGAACAGCTCGCCCCCGCTTGCTCCCATGAACGTGCTGTTCAAGCTGACCAAGAGCAGGTTCCTGATGTCTTCCTCGCCCAGTTTGGCGATGGTTCCAGGGGTCCGCTCGAGAGCGTTACGGGAGTGCGTAATGACGCGAATTGCCTCTTCGTAGTCCTTCTCCAGGAGTTCCCATTCGGGCTGGAACGGCTGCGCGGCTACGGGATGGCGCCGGGGCATCACCTGCCGACGGCTGACGGGAACGGAGAACGCTGGCGGCCCGTCATGCTGCCGCACAGGGATCCCGAGAGCAGCTTCGAGCTCCCGATCGGCGAGGATCTTGCGCTTCCTGAGCGACACCCGCTCGGACACCGTCTTCCTCAGGAATTCGTTGTGGCCCGCGATCTCGGAACGTGCGCTGTCCAGGTTCTTCTCGATGATGTCGAGTTCATCATTGATCTTGTGCAGGACGACGGCGGGGTCAGAGGTCTTCCCACGCCAGATCACCTCGATCTCTGAGCCCACGATCTTCGCGGTCTGTCCGCTCAGCAACGACGTGTAGGCACCCGGGCGGTATCTCATCAGGTCCAGGTCGCCCTCGCAGGGCACCAAGAAGGTGATCTCAGTCTGCCGGATCTCCCGGCGCCCCATGAAATCGTCAACGGTCGAGATGTGGTCGCTCGAGGGCAGTCGCTGCATCCGGTCCCGATGCACCACGGGAGCCTGTGCTCCGTACTCATCGATCAAGTGCTCAATGATGTCGGTCTCGGGCGACGCCAACAGATCATCCGCGTCCCAGGCGTTGATCGCTTTCATGGCCTTGTCCAGGCGACCTGCAAGAAGTTGCCGGAGACTGCCTTTACCGAATGGCCCACTGTGCTCACGCATGCCCCCATTGTGAACACCACCACTGACAATCGGTACGAGGGCAGCGGTACGCAGGATGCGTACGGCTTCGTCGGCAGGGCGGGCCGCCGAGTCCTGGACGCAGCCGCCAGCACCAGAGGACCGAAGCCGTCGCGGTGACAGCCCCGGGCCCGCTGTGCACTTCTACGCGAGCGCCCTGCCCAACGAGTGCCCTGCACCCTGGTCATGAGCCGGGGTGCCGGCGGAACACGGTCAGGCACAGGCCACACAGCACGGGTCCTTGCTCATAGAAGAACGGTGTGACCTGCTGGCGGCGGGGCGGGACGCATTCACAGGCGATCGCGAAGCGGGTACCGGACCGGGCGGTGCGCGGGGCTTCGACCATCTGGACGGCGGCTTGGAGCTGGACGGCGGCCGCGGCGTCGAGTGCGGTGATGACGTCGGTCCACCGGGCGGCCTCGGTGTCGGTGAGGATGCTGTGGGCCCTGCCGACAAAGGGGTCCGAGCGGCGGGGCGGCAGCAGACCCACCTCCCGGGCCAGGTACGCGCTTGTTGTGCCAGCGTCGGTCGCCGCCGCTGACATCGGTGATCCCCCGGTTCAGGGCCAGCCCGTGGGCGGCATGGTGCAGCAGCCCTTCCAGCATCAGACGCACTCCGTGGCTCAAGGTGGCGGCTGCGACCTGCAGTTCCATGACCAGGCGGCCGTCGCGGACGAAGCGGCGGCCTGTGCGCAGCGTGGTGCACCTGGTGGGATCGTGCTTGCTGGCGGTGGGCGGGGTGGTGACACAGATGTCCGGCACGGCCGGGTGGCGGGCGCGGATTTCCTTCCACACGGTCTCGATCGCGCTGATGATGACCGCGCCGTGGGCGACCGGTGCGGTGCTGGGCCGGACCGGCTCCAGACGGGCAGTGGCTTGGGCGGTGGGGGGCGGGCTGGTCACGGCGTGGTGCCTTCCGAGGTGGGTGGGATCCGCGGGCCCGCGATTGCAGGGCTCGGGGGAGGTTGTATCGGGTGTGAGGCCTGGTAGGCGTTGGGGGCGCGGGCGCGGCGGGGGCGGGGGTGTTGTCGGGGGGCTGGGGGGGTCCATCTCGTCCAGGCCGTCCAGGACCGGCAGTACCAGGTGGTGGCGGACCACAGCGAACGTCCGCAACGCCCGCTGATGACCCCTCTATGTCGTTTCTTTTGGATCATCTGGTCGCGATGATCCGACGTGCCCCGTCTGCTGGAGGTGCCCGCCGGGGCGGGTGTTTTGCCCCGGCGGTGGTGAGCCGTCCTGATCAGGGGTTGTCGCCGTCCGGCGGCGGGGGCGCGGACTGCTGGATACGTTCGCGCTCGACATCAGCGTTGATCTTCGTGCGGCGGGTCTCGCCGCGCTGCTCAAGGTGCGTCTTGACCATGGTTCCGGTCTGGCGCACCGTCTCGACGCCCACGGCGCCGGTGGCCATCGCCTCGTAGCAGGCGGAGCCGACCAGCGATTCGTTGAGTGCGGGATCGTAAGGATGGCCCGGGGTGGGCCCATTCGTCGTCATGACCTCATGTTCTGGGCCCGGCGCCTCACCGAGCCAGCATCTGCGGCCGAACGGGTGGGTGTACCGGAGGGCTGGAGGGTGCAGTGCCCGTGTTCAGCCCCAGGGGTGGCCTGACAGATTTAGCCGAACGGGCTCCCCGGGCCGTGCCGGGGCGATAGACCGGACATGACGAACAGTCAAGCACCGGGACGCCCGCAGGGAGGGAGCACCACATGACACGTGCTGCAGAGGGTCGCGGAGTGGAGGGGAGTCAAGACGGTTCGATGACCGAGACCGAGTCGATCTTCACGCTGCCGTACACCGCCGACATCACCCGCGCCGACGTCGATGCATTGGACGCCTTCATGACCGCCCGGCTGCACGAGCTGCGCCTGGCGCACCGCAACGACCCCGAGGTCTGCCGGGTAACCCACGGCCTGGGGGCCGCGATCAATCGGCAGCTGTTCGAGCTGCGCCGCGACTTCGCCGACGACGGCACCGCCGAGGCGCTGGAGGCCCGGATGGGGCACTGGAACGAGCTCTGCCGGCTCACCGCGGGCTGGCGGGACACCGAGGGATATGACGTCGACCGCTGGCAGCAAGTCGCTTTCCGCGAAGCCCGGCAGGCTGCCGAGGCAAAGAACCACAGCGACTGGTGGGAGGCCCAGCAGGCGGCGGATGCGGTGGTGGCGGACGAGCGCGCCCGGCGGGCCCACCCATGACCGCGGACCGGCCGGTGTGCCTGCTGCGCTACGCCGACGAGCTGACCTGGGCCGACGTCGAGGCGGTCCACGACTACCTCATGGATGGGGTCCGCCCGCTGGCCTACGACGGCCCGTCCGGCAACGCACAGAGGACCGCCCTCGGCTTCGCCACCGCGCTCACCCACCTGGCCGCCGCCCTGCACCACGACCTCCTCTACCGGCAGAGCGCCGGGCCTGCCGTCGAGGCCGAGCGGCTGCGCCGGGTGCGCGCCACCTGGAACAGCGTGTGGCACCTGGCCGCTCCGTGGCGCGGCGCCGAGGGCTACGACGCCCGGCGCTGGCTCCAGCTCACCTATCTCACCCGCCACGACGAGAAGGAGCACACCGCCCGATGAGCATCCTGCAGGCCACCGCCGACGCCGCGGCCACGCCCGAGACAAGGGAGCATGTGACGGGCGCTCAGCCCGGCGGCCGTCAGCGGACTCGGGAGGCGAATGGATGGCGTTGCTAGCCGCGCTCGGCGACGGCGGCCAGCGCATCACCGTCCACGTCGCCGACCAGGACGGCGCCGCACTCGTCATGGCGCTCTCCCACCAGGACGGGCCCGGCCCAAGCGGCGAGGCGTTCCTGGAGGAGATCGCTGCGCTGGGGGTGCTTTCCTGCGGGGCCGACACCGGACGCGACGAGCCGGGCAACCGGCTCTGGGCTCTGCTGGAGCTGTAGGCCAGGCTCGTAGAGGTCGTCTCACAGGTAGCGGATGTATTCCAGCTGGTCGCTGGCGAGCCACTGGGCTCCGTCCGGGCCGCCCGGCCCCTGCCGTTGGTGGAGTCGGTTGCGTCATCCCAGCGAAATCGGGCCGATCGGACCGCCGGCCACCGAGTCCCGGCAGGCGAGGCAACCGGCGTCGGCGCAGTGGGTGACGCCCTGATCGGAGATCATGGCGTCGACCGCGGCGGCAAGGGTCTCCTTCGCTGGGTAGACGCTCCACAGGCACCCGCCCACCCGGGCAGTGCGTGCCAGCGGCTGCAGCCAGGGTCCCAAGCGTGGGAATCCCTCTGAGCACGAGCCTGTCTCCACCATGATCACTCGGTCGTCTGCTGTGCGCGCCCAGCGGATGGGCAGCTGTCGGCCGGAATCCTGTTCGGCCAGGTGGAGCGCGGTCATCCGGTTCAGTCCGACACCCACCAGAAGGATGGAGCCGTTGGTGTCTGCAAGGGCACGCACGGGTCCATACACATTGGTCGGGGTCTGAGTGTCGACGAGTTCGGCGGCTTGTGGCCCGATGGCTGCGAAGGAATTGAGCGGGTGCTGGCCGCGCCTCGCCGCGCCTCGGGCGAGCAGTCGGGTCGGCAGTACGCCCATGCCTGGGTTGATGACGCCGCAGTCGACGGTGTAGTGGGCGGCTGCCTCGGGTCTGGCCGCCGCCTCGTCGGGCAGAGCCGCGTAGTCGATGCCGTTGCGGGCCGGGCGCATCGTAATTGGTGGAATGACGCCGAACTGCGGTTCGGTGAACGACGGGACCAACACGGTGCAGCCGCGGGAGAGCAAGGCGTCCAGTACAGCGTCCGCTCCGCCCTCGATGGGCTCGCCGAAGGACCGAAGCGATGCATGGATCATGACCGGCCGTTGCGCCAGTGCCAGTTCGTCGATGGTTGCGACGAGTTGTTCGGCAGTGATCACCATGATGCCGCGTTCCCTTCTGTCCGGTGCTCCGCGTGATCTGAGTGGTGAGTTGTGAAGTGTTCTCAGGCGACGTGGCGTGCGTCGGCGACTTGACCGTGCTCGAGCTGCTGGAGTGCCGAAAGGGTCGCCAGTGTGTCGGGGTGGGGCTCTCCGAGCACCCGGCGCCGGGCCCTCAGGACCTTCTCGTACTCCGCCGCCGCCTCGTTCCAACGACTTTGCAGGGTCAGGACCCAGGCCAGTTCGTGGTGGGCGGACAGGGTGTGGTGGTGCTCGTCGCTGAGTATCCGCAGGCGCGCGTCCAGCAGTTGCCGGTACATCACCTCCGCTTCGGTAGACCTACCGCGCCTGGCCATAATCCACGCCAACTCGTGGATTGTCGTCAGTGTGTGCGGATGTTCCTCGCCGAGTACCTGTCGCCGGGTCCGCAGGACGGGCTGCAGCTCGGCCTCGGCCTCCTCCAGCCGCCCCTGGTTCGCCAGCGCCCAGCCGAGTTCGTGACCGGTGTACAGAGTGGCGATGTGCTCCTCACCGAGTGTCCTTTGGAGAGCGGGCAGGACACTCCGGTAGCCGCTCTCCGCCTCTGCCCAGCGTTTTTGGGCGGCGGCGACCCAGGCCAGCTCGTGGCGGGTGACCAGCGTGTCGGGATGATCCTCGCCGAGTATCCGCCGACGTGCCAGGTACACCAGTCGGTACATGCCCTCCGCTTGGTCGTGGCCGCCCATGGTGGCCGTCTCCCACGCAAGCTGGTGCTGGAGTTGGAGGATCAGAGGGTGATCCTCACCGAGGCTGGACGCGTGGTCCAACGCAGCACGGCACAAGCTTTCGCCGACACTGATGGCTCCACTCTGGTCGAGGGCGCAAGCTGTGGTGCAGGCGGCTGAGATCAGCGCTGCGAGGGGCTCATGCACCAAGTGCAGGGCAACAGTGCCGAACAGGGCATGCAGATGCGCACCGATCAACTGGAAGCGTCGCCAGTCGGCGGGCGCGTACGGACTCAGACCGGACAGGGCCGAGGTGATGAGATCGACGGCGACTCGCCGAACGCGATCCGCGTCCGGCTCGCCCGGGCGCGCGACGCCCGACGCCAGGTGAATACGGTTGCTGTCAGCCACCACCGGGTGGATGACGATCGCAGTCTGCGGACCGGATATCCGCGCTTCGATCAGGCCCAGCCTGCTCAGGCCGCGCAGCGCCGTCTCTAGTTGGTCTGCGTCGCTCTCGTCCCCCTCACCGGCATGGCCAGCGGCTGGCGGCCGAAGCAGGCACGCGAGGTAGCGTACGTCGAGCAGGTCCAGCGGTATCGAGGTTGCGGCGGCCCAGCAGGAGAGCAGGCGGAGCAGGGGACGCGCGTGCGGCACTCCGCATCGCGCCAGATCGTCCAGGGAGATTTCCCACGTCCGCGTCACCATGGCGCGAGACTCCGCCTGAGGGTCGTCCAGTAGCGGCGCCCTCCCAGCGCTGTCGAGTGCGTGGTGGTAGGCGGTGAAGGTTCGCCACCGCGCAACGGCGGAGTCCAGATATGTTCCGGCGAGATACAGCGCCAGTGGCAGGCCGCCCAGCCGCTGGGCCAGCAGCCGCGCTCCGGCCTCGTCTCCCGCCTGGGGGGCCAGGTCGAGCAACACCCGGACGCTGGCGTCCTCATCCACCGGACCTATGGGACGCACCTTGGCGTGCCGCCCCCACGTTCGCGGGTCGCAGTCCCGGCTTGTCACCACGGTCAGTCCGCACGGGGACGGACGTATCCAGCCGGTTCCGTCACTCACCGCTGATCCGCCTCCCGCGACGGAACGCCTCCATCCGCCCCGCCATCTCGACATACCCCCGGCAAGCACCGCAGGATCGTCAGCGTTATCGAAGATCAACAGCCATCCGGGCGCTGTCTGCTCCAGCAGCGACCAGAACCGGTCAGGGGCGTCCGGCGCCCCTGATGCCACAGCATGCAGGTCGGCGGGGGTGGCATCCAGCTGCCGGGCGACCGTGACCAGCCCGGCCGTGAGACTCAACTCATCCGCGGCCGAAATCCACCACACCCGCCTGCCCCGACGGCGCACCCTCCTTCCGCGGAGAGCACGCTCGGCCAGCGCCACCGCCACCGTCGACTTGCCGACACCACCAAGCCCGACAAGCACAATGGTTGCCGCCGGGGGCCTGCGCAACCACTCCTGCAACTGTCCCAGCACCAGGTCGCGGCCGCGCGTCTCGACCGGCAACCGCCCAGTGGGCGGCACCACCGACGCCCCCAGCACCGACGGCGTCCGCGGCACCGGGTCCTGACGGTTGTCCACCGGCTGGACCCGTAACTGGATCCACGTCATACCTAACCCGGCACACGTCCCCAACGTGCCCGCCGCCGTCCACACCAGGCTCGCGTCCACCAGTCCCCCCGGAATAGAGCGCCTAGGGCTCCGTGACACAGACTTCCAGCCGTGCTCTGCGCATAAACCAGCGCAATGACGCAGCCGTGGAACACAGGGAGGCGCTCCACGGCAGTCCGCGGGACGAAGTACGCACCACACACAGGTCGAAGATGCGTGAAGGCCTTGATGCGGCTCCGCGAAGCCAGCCTCCGCGGCAACAGGCGCCTACGCGTACCTGTGGACTGGCACGAAACCCTCCCCCTCGGCTACACCCGCGTCCCTCTGTTCAAGAAGAAGGACAAGGAGCAGCAGAAGGTGGCGGAGGAACACGAGCAGGATCAGGTGCCCGAGCTCGCGGGAAGGCAGGAGCTGGCGCAGGAACAGAAGCCCGAGTCCGACCTGGACCGGGCCGCAGGACAGGGTCAGGAGCAGGTGGAAATGCAGGACCGGGAGCGGGCCGAGGGACAGGCAGGGGGGGCGGGGGCGAAAGTCGACGGAGAAGCAGGAGCGGGCTGTGGGGCTAGGGGTCGTGGTGGTCCGGCTGGAGCGGGTGCGGCGGCAGTGGCGCCGCACCCGCGACGCCCTGCGCACCCTGACCGCCGAGCTCGGCCCCGAGGAAGGGCTAGAGGTCTGGCATGGGCGGCCGCGGCGGGTGCCCGCGGACCTGTCCGCCCTGTTTGGCGAATACGGGTGCATGGGAAAGCCGCAGGCGTCGGCCCGGCAACTGCTGCTGGAGGCGGCTCGGTTGCACGCATAGCCATATGGGCACCGCCTGCCCGGCATCGAGGAGACCATCAGCGCCGACGGGCAGGACGTGCGGATAGGGAGACTGCTGAGCGAGTGCCGCCGACCCGCTTACGGTGCGCGGGAGCAGGAACGCGACGTGGTCCGCGCGCTGGAGGAGCTCGGCGTGTGGCGGGTACAGGACGGAGCACCCTGGAACGCCGCCTTCGAGCGCAAACTCGTCCTGCTGGAAGCCTTCTACAAAGAGGGCGGGCGCCGCGGCGAACTCCTCACCGGACAGCGGATCTTCCGCGGCGATGATCTCGGCAAGTGGCTGTGCGACCAGCACCGCAGGTGGCCCCGGCTGGCAGAGGAGCAGCGCGCGGCGCTCCTGGAGCTGCGGATCGGACCGGCCACAGGCGACCGGCGGGTCAAGACCGCGGGCGCGGCGCGTGTGCCGCGCTCGCGTACCGAGCGGCTGATGGAGATCGTCACCGCTGCCCGTCAGTATCTGGAGGACGTCGGGCCGCTGGTCGGCGAGGACGGCAGGACTTGCGTCCACGACACCTACCGGCCCCGCATCAACGGCATCGAGGTGCAGCTGCGGCGGCGGCTGAACGCGGTGCGCTCCCGCTTCCACACCTACCCCCCACAACAGTAAGCCCTCTTCCACGGCCTTGGCCTGCCCTGGACACAGACCGCAGACCACGGCACGCGGGAGCAGGCACAGCAGCGGGAAGACGGCAGGCAGTGACGGTGTCCACAGGGCGTGAGCCACGTTGTGTGGGGTGTGGCCGAAGAACCTGACGCCAGCGCCTCCACACCACACGCCAACGACAGGCCCGACTCACCGGTGAGCAGCTCCAGCAACTCGCCGACCTCGGACTCCACTGGGCAGCAGATGGACAACGGGCATATAGCTGAAGGGGAGCCTGTCATCCCGTACTTGATCAGATGCTTTGTCCGTGCCATGCCTGGTAGACGGCGATGGCAGTCGTGACGGCAGTCGCCACGACGGGTGTCCACAACCGTACGGTCCTGGCCCAGTTTCGGTTCCTGCGCCGCCCCTCGGACCATGTCTTGTGGTGTGCTGATTTCTTGCCGTGCATCTGTCTCTCCCGTTGGTCCCGTCCCCGATGTCTTGTTGGGACCAGCGTGTGTCTGCAGCATTCCCACAGTCACGGGAGTGTCCGACCGGGGGCACGGGAGGAGCGGGTCATGGCACTGCTCCGAGACCTGCGGTGCGCGCCATGGTGATGAGCTGCGCGCGGTCGGTGGCGCCGAGTTTGGCTTTGATGTCGGTCACAGCGTTCTCGACCCGCTTGGTGCTGATGCCTAGGCGGGCCGCGGCGCTGGCGGTGGTCTGCTTCGGGGTAGCGATGATGTTGAGGATCTCCCTTTCCCTGGAGGTCAGTTGGGGGAAGGCGGCTTCGCGTCGGGCTGTGCGCAGGTCATCGAACCAGGGGCGCATGCGGGCCGTGTCGGAGAGGTTGAAGATCCACGCGCCGGCGGCGACGTCGCGCACCGCGCGGATGATCTGTGTGACGTCTCCGGCCTTCATGAGGAAGCCCGAGGCGCCGGCTCGCATCGCGGCCATGACGTTGGGGTCTGCCTCGTACTCGGAGTGGACGAGAACCTTGGTTCCGGGGCGGGCTTTTTGGATTTCCTGGGTCGCCCACAGTCCGCTGCCGTTGGGCATTCGTACGTCCATGACGACGACGTCGGGACGGAGCTTGATGGTCTGCTCCACGGCTTCGTGGCCGTCGCTGGCTTCGGCGACGACGGTGATGCCGGGATCGGATTCCAGCAGTACGCGCAGTCCGTACCGGGTGAAGGCGTGGTCGTCGGCGATGACGACACGAATGTCCTGGTCCGTCATGTGATCCCGCCCTTCACTGTCTGTTTGCTGTGTTGTGTTTCTGCGCCGGGCAGGGAAGGCGGCAGGCGCGTGACGACTTCGGTGCCTTGGCCGGCACGCGGATGGATCTGGCAGGTTCCGCCGATCTCGGCGGCACGTTCGCGCATGGACCCCATCCCCACCCCGGGCCGGAAGCGGTCGGGAAGTCCCCTGCCGTCGTCCGCGACGGTCAGCACGAGAGCACCGCCCAGTTCGACGGTCACCCAGCAGTTATCGGCGTGGGCGTGCCGGAGGACGTTGGCGACCGCCTCGGCCACGATCCAGTAGGCCGCTTCCTCGGTTGCCGCGGGCAGCCGCGGGATCTCGTCGGGCAGTGCGGGGTGCACGGTCAGCGGCACGCGCTCGAGATAGATCAGAACGGCTTCACGCAGCCCCAGCTGATCGACCGGTGAGCGCAAGCCCGTGGAGATCCGGCGCAGGTCTTCGGTTCCTTGGCGCATATGGACCAGGGCGGTGGTCAGCAGTCCGTGCGTGGCGTCGAGGTCGGTGTGCAGCTTGGTGAGGGCCGCTTGGAGGGTCCAGGTGGCTCCGGTGAGCACGGGGCCAACCCTGTCGTGGAGGTCTCTGGCCAGTCGGCGGCGTTCTTCGGCCGCCGCGGCGACCGCGTGCTCTTGCGCGCTCAGCAGGGCCAGCGACAGCCGCACGGCTGATGCGGCCTGCGCGACGTGCCGGGCCACGTCCCGCAGCAGGCGAAGATCCGCCGCCGAGAAGCGCTCGTCCAAGGGGCGGAGCCCGACCATCAGGAGGCCGATCTCTTCGCTCTGATGTACCAGGGGTAGTTTCAGCGGTTCCCGGACCTCGGTGCCGTGGGTGGCTACGCGCATCCGGTCGATGCCCGTCGCCGAAGTGCTGTCCAGTTCGATGGCCACGTAGGGCAGACGCAGAGCTTCGGCCACGGTCGCAGCAGCTTCGGGCAGGATCTTCTTCGGATCGCTCGTTGCTTCCATACGGCGGCCGAGCAGGGCCAGTGCCGTATAAGGGTCATCCCTCAGGCCATAGACGAGCCGGCTCACCGAGCGCTGGAGCAGCGTGCGCAGGGGCTGCAGCACCACGGCCACCACGCCCGTCGCGAGCAACGGAGCCACCCCGGAGGCCGAACGTTGCAGCAGCAGCCCGAATGCGCTGACGATGCCGATGTAGAGGCCGACGACACCGGCGGTCAGTCCGGCGTAGATGAGCGTGCTGCTGAGCATCCGGTCGATGTCGAACAGGTTGTGGCGCAAGATCGCGATAGTGATGGCCGTGCCGAGGAGTACCGGCGCCAGATCAACAGCAATCGTTCCGGCAGGGTTGTCTCCCACCAGGATCTGTATCGCCACCAGGAGGATGGTCATCATGGTGGCCCAGGCCACCCAGTTCAGCTGCCGGCGCAGAAGCCCGGTGGAGTTCCGATACCGAAACAGCAACGAGGAAACCGACACCAGAAAGGGGACAAGGATCGCAAATACCGACACGAGGCCCACGTGGGTCACGCTGAACAGCAGTGCTGCGATGCCCACCGGGTTGGAGACCGAGGGAAAGTACCCGAACCCCAGCGGCCCCGGAGCGAAAGCCCCGATGGACACGCTGATGAGCCCGCAGACACTCACGTACCGGGCGGCGAACCGCCAGCGCACAGACGACAGATGGCCGTTGGGGAAGAGCAGGAAGAGGAACATCAGCGGGAAGATGAAGAGCACGAAGCCCCAGCTGCTGATCCAGGCAGCCAGCACGCCGCCCGACAGCTCCCGCGGCACCGCATAGAGCCCATAGGAATGGCTCAGGAGGTCGAGGGACGCACCGAATCCGGCGGCCAGCAGCAGCCACCCCGCGGGATTGCATGGTCGGCGGGTCGCCGCCAGCAGCCCAAGCGTTGCGAAAATCAGACCGGTCGGGGATTCCGCGGCGATCAGCCACCACGGGTGATATTCCGGGCGTGGCGTTGCACGCGACAGGACTGCGAAGACGCCATTCGCAGTTGCGGTGGCCATCGCAGCGATACACAGGCCCCAGGCTGTTCGCTTCGTCGCCAAACGTGACAGCCAGCCCAGTATGCGGGGAGTCGCCGTGTGCGCCGTGTGAGCTCCCGTGAGCTCGTTCATGGCTCACCTCCAGCACGGTCACTGTCGCGGTGGCGTGGTCCCGGCTGCAAGGGACTCGCCTCCCGGGTTGCCGGGAGCTGTGCGCCGGGCAGGCTGCGGGGAAGACGTGCGATGTACGCGCGGCCGCCGCCGGAGCGGGCACGGAACTCGCACATGCCCCCGATCGCGATGGCACATTCCCGTATCGAGGCCAGCCCTTCGCTCGGCCGAGCGGCTCCGGGCGGTCCCTGGCCGTCGTCGGCAACGGTCAATGTGAGGTGCCCGTCGCTCAGTTCCAGGCTCACCCAGCAGCATGCGGCGCGAGCGTGCCGGAGCACATCGGTTACCGCCTCGGTCAGGATTCGGTACACCGCCTCCTCGACCGCCGCAGGCATCGGGGGGAGCAGGTCGGGCATGTCGGTGTGCACGGTCACGGGGACGCGGTCGAGGTAAGCCAGAACGGCCTCACGCAGCCCCAGCTGATCGACGGGTGAGCGCAGCCCCAGCGCGATCCAGCGCAGGTCGTCGGAGCCCTGCCGGATATGGACCAGTGCCCCGGTCACGAGGTCAGCGGCCCTGCTGGGGTCGGTGTGCACTGCCGCGCAGGCCGTCTCTACGGCCGAGGCGGCATGGCTGAGCACCGGTCCGACACTGTCGTGGAGGTCCCGGGCCAGGTGCCTGCGCTCCTCGGCCCGTGCAGTCACCGCCCGCTCCTGCTCCTGCAGCAGGGCCAGCGACAGCCGTACCCCCGCTGCCGCCTGCGCGAGGTGGCGGGCCACGTCCGCGAGCAGACGCAGGTCCGCGCCCGAGAAGCCGTCCTCGGCCGCTCTCGCCGCGACCGCTAGCGTGCCGATCTCCTCGCCTTGATGGACCAGCGCGAGCCGCAGCGCCACGGGGCGCTCGGCTCCGTGTACCGCGAGGCGGCCTCCTGCGGCGCCGTATGCCGCCGCACGCTTCACTTCGACGGCTACGTAGGGCAGGCGCAGGGCCTTGGCGATGGTCGCGACGGCCTCGGGCAGCAGCTGGCGGGGGGCGAGCACCGTCTCCAGGCGGCGGTCGAGGCCGGCCAGTACCGCGTACGGATCCTCCCTCAGCCCGTAGACCAGACGATTGACCACGCGCTGCAGCAGCGCACGCAAGGGCTGGAGGACGACCGCCACGACACCGGTCGCCAGCAGGGGAGCCTTCGCGGTGATGAAACGCTGCGACATCAGTGCGAACAGGCTCACGGCGCCGATGTAGAGTCCGGCCACACCCGCGGTCATCCCCAGGTACAGCAACGACCGGCTCAACAGGCGGTCGATATCGAAGAGGTTGTGGCGGACGATCGCGATCGCGATGGACACGCTGAACGTCACGAGGATCAGATCGATAGCGACGCTGATCCAGGGGTCCTGGAGCAGCACCGCCCCCGCCAGCATGACCAGGCTCGCCAGCGCCGCGAACGCCACCCATTTGAACTGCTGCCGGGACTTTGCATTCGTGCGGCGGTAGCGGGCCAGGAGTGAGAGGGCGCAGAGCACGAAGGGGCCGGCCACCTGCACCGACGACAGCAAGGCTTCGTATGGGACGTAGAACGCCTCCAGCGGCAAGAGGCCGAGCGGGTTGCGTACGTTCGGGAAGTAGTCACGGTCAATCGTTCCCAGCAAAAGGGCAACGGACAGTGGGACCCATACTCCGCACACACCCGTGTACCAGGTGACGATCCGCCATCGGCCGGACGGCAGCGCGCCATCAGGGAAGCACAGCAGCAGGAAATAGAGCGGAAAGAAGTGCAGAGCAAAGGCCCAGTTGGACACCCACGCCGCCAGGATGCCTGCGGGAAGGTCCCGCCCAATTGCATACACAGCGTAGGCGTGCCCCAGCGCGTCGAGCGCGCCCCCGAACCCGGACACCAGCAGCAACCACCCGATCCGGTTCCCAGGGCGACGCCGGGCCACCACGAAGCCCGGGTAGGCGTAGGCGACGAGCGGCACGGGCTCCGCCACGGCGAGTAACCACGGGTCCCAGTCGGGCCGGGGGTCCCCTCGGGTCGGCACGACGCACACCAGGGTGAGGATCCCCATGCCCGCCGTAAGAATCCATAACACCCACGCGGCCCGCAGCCTGACCAGCCGGCCCCGCGCACCCCCCGTGCCCGGGGCCGGCTCCTGTACCAGTCCTGCCGATTCGTTCACGGCCCACCCCGCCACGTCACCCGCACAAGAGACCCAGCCCCTACAAGGCAGGTGCTCTAGTCACGTGACGAACCTCCCAGAACCACGCTCTTCAAGACAACGCAGAGAGACGCAAGTACGAAAAAAGCCATCCCGCCGCGCATTCTCGGGCCCCGAAGACCGCGAGCCGAGGAGCACCCTCCAGCGACCGCAGGTGTGTTCCTCAGCCGCTCAAGGCGCCGGTCTCCCCTGCTCACATGACGGAGGGACCGCACACACCCGGCGGACGGGATGCCCACCCATCAGGGCCCCGCCAAGGCACAGCAGACCGAGGTGGCAGCTGGAGGCTGGCCGGAAGGCAAACAGCAGGTCATACCCGGGGATGCGTCGGCGGGCGGGCAGCGCACCCCTGCGTCGCCGCAGGAGGGGACGCGTTCCTCCCGGGACAGGCCCATCGCACCGTCAGTCCGCTTCGTATACGGCCCTGCGGACCGTACGCGTCGGCCTTGCCAATGAGGTTTAGGGGCACCTTCGCCCACTCATGGTGGAAGGCGGGCGCTGCGGTGCGGACCTCGTCGGCTCCCAGGCGGTCGATCCTGTTCCAGGTAGAGATCCGCGCGGCCTGTTCCCTGCGCAGCTTCTTATAGCCGCGCTGGTCACCGATGAACACGACAGCAGGACGGCTGTGGCTGTCTCCCGCGTCCCACAGAGAGCGAATCAGACGCAGGCAGTCGGCGTTCAGGTTCTGTACATCGTCAAGCACCAGGGCATAGCGGCGGCGGGCGAGTGCCTCGTGCAGCAACGCGTCCACCGCTGCGGGCCGGTGGGGCACAGGCCCGTCCAGCACCAGGGCGTGGAAGAGTTTCTCGCGCAGGGTGCGCGCGGTGGAACTGAAGCGGAGCCATGGCCAGATCATTTGCTCGCATCCGATGGTGCGCAGCGCGATGGAGGCGCCGAGTGTCTTGCCGACACCTGCGTCGCCATGAAGGCACGTCATGCGACCGCCCTCAACGGCGTCCTTGATCGCGGTCTTGGCTGCGTTCAGTGCCCAGGTCGGCACCAGTCGGGCCAGTCGCCGGGAGTGCCGAACTCTTCTGTCTGGCCAAGGGCAGAACTCATGTCGGGATCCTCTGCGGTCAAAGCGGCTGTCGGCGGCAGTGCCGGAAGCCTCAGAGCGGACGTCGAGTGGTGGGTGGGCGCAGACGCGCCCGGGCCGAAAAGGCCGGGGCGGCGGGGGCGGCCGGGACAGGGACGTTCACGTGCTGGCAGCGGGCGGCGGTGTGCCAGTCCTCGGCGGGGTGCGGGTGTGTGACGGCCGGGATGTCGAGGCCGGCGTCGCGGATGAGGTGGTCGAAGCGGATGGAGGTGCCGAAGCAGCCGGCAAACAGCCCGAAATGGTCGGCGGTGCGCGGGGTGCGGTGGCGGAAGGCGAGGGCGGCGGCAAGCAGGGGGCGGGCGCGGGCCGGAATGGCGTACATGTGCCGGGGGCCGGGCGGCATGCCGATGTAGATCCTCGAGTCGCGGTCGATGGCCAAGAGGGTGGCCTGCTCGTCGACACTGGTGATCTGGGTCATGGACAGCAGGGACGGGTCGGTGCCGGTGAACAGCAGGGCGGCTGCCGCGGCGGCGCGCAGCGGATTGGGCAGGTTCGTGGTGAGAGTGTGAGCCACGTGCGGGGTGATCGGCACGGTGGTGACGCCGGGGCCGCAGCGCGCGGCGAGGTCGTCAGGGACGTCGAGGTGGAGCTGCCGGCCAAGGAAGTGGGCCTGGGCACCGCGTACGCGGGCGAGGGTGTGCCCAGGGCTGGGGCTTGAGACAGTGAGGCGGGACAGGAACAGGCGCAGGCTCTCCATGTCCTTCCAGTCGGTGGGTTCGTGCGGGCCGGTGCCCTCGTCCGGGGATATGACGGTGGCCGTCGCCGCGGGCGTGAAGCTGGGGTGACGGGCCAGCCAGGTGCGGGCGGCGGCGTGGCCGGCCCGGTACTGGCTGTCGGTGCGGGCGAAGTCGTCCTTGTTCAGGTGGCGTCTGCACTCCTGGAGGAAGGAGGCGGCGTCGCCATCGGGCAAGTCGGGCAGCGGAGGGATGTGATCGGGCGGGGGCGGGCCGTGGCGTCGGCTTGTGTCGGGCGGGCCGATGGCGTCCAGGATGGCGGGGGTGCCGGAGACGGTGTGTGGATCGGCGAGGCCGGTGGCGGCAAGGCGTGCCCGCAGGCGGTACTCGGTGGCCTCGGTGGAGGTGTGGGCGATGAGGACGAGGCGGATGCCGGTCTCGGCGCGCCAGGTGGCCAGGCGCGCCAGGCGTTCGGGGGTGAGGCGGTGGGCGCGCAGCACGATGGCCTGCTTGAGCCCGGTGGTCAGGGTCCAGCAGGTCACGGCGCGCCAGGCCGCGTCTGTGGACATCCGCTCGGCGTCGGGGCGGGTAAAACTGTCGCGGCCCATGGCGCGCAGCAGGTCCAGGGCGAGGTAGGCGAGGCTGTTGGTGTGCGGGGTGGGATCGGCGGTGATGCAGCCGCCCTGGGGGTGGGCTCGCTGGTGGGCGGCGTGGTGGATGGTTCGGTCGTCGCTCGCGTCCAGCAGGAGCGTGACGGGCGGCGGGGCCGACGGTGCGGTGAGGTGGGCGGGGGCGGTCATGGGCGGTGGGAGGTGTCGATACGGCGGATGATCTGCCGCAACAGACCCGGGTGGGGGCTGGTTGCACCGGTGGCGGTCAGGGTGCGTTGGATGTGGTGGGTGAGCAGGGCCCAGCGGCGCAGGCTTCCGTGGGCGAAGTCGCCGTCCAGCGACCAGAGATGATCGTGTGCAACGGTCTGCCACAGCGGGTGCAGGACGGGAACGGTACGGGGAATCTCATCACGGGCCAGCGGTGGGAGGGTGAGCCACTGCGCGGTGCGGGTGTGGAGCATCTGCTGGGCGCGCAGGGCCCGTTCACCTCGCTGTCCGGCGATCAGGACGGTGCACAGTCCGCCGGGAAGGTCGTCGTGCAGGAACCGGAGGTACTCGAAGCATGCCTCGGGCATCCGGTCGGCTTCGTCGACGACCACGATGCGCGGCCTGGCTCTCAGCGCACGGCGGATCAGGGCGTCGGCAGCCGCCGGTTCGGCCGGCGCAGCGTTCTGCAGTTCGAGAGCGTGGTGCAGGTGGGCGCGCAGGTCGGCCGGCCGGGGCCTGGCTCCCAGACGCAGCGAGACGCGCGCCTGAGGGAAGCGGGTACGGGCAGCGTGGTGGACGGCGAAGGTCTTACCGACTCCAGCGTCGCCCAGTACGCACAGGAAACGCTGCTGCTGGCAGGCCTCGGCGAGCGCGTGATCGACTGCCACGAGACCGGGAGTGAGGACGGTGCGCGCCCCAGGAAGGCTGAGGAAGTGCAGTTCCGGGGGCGCTGGTTGACCGGCGAGGGGGAAGGGCCGTGGTGCCGCCAAAGGCCGCGCCGCCGTCTTGGTCAGCATCGGGCCAGGGCCCAGTCGACGACCTCATCGTTGACCTGCTCGACGCCGAAGTACTCCATGCCCTTGATGACGTGCTTGGTCACCTTGACCCACTCGCGGAAGGAGCCCAGCGCGTACTGGGTGTCGACCCGCTTGAGCAGCGCCTCGTCCACACCGCGCCACACGGGGTGGGAGTCGGGGACGGTTTTGAGGATCTCGTCCTCGGTCATCGCGAGGATCTCCAGGCGAATGTAGATCCGGGAGGCGAGCGCCGGGTCGCTCTGCAGGGTCTCGTAGGCCTCGCGGCCGCCGACGAAGACGATGGCGGGCTGGGGGTCGCAGTTGTCCCACAATTTGCGCAGGAACTCGAAATTCTCCCGCCGGTACTGCTGGGCCTCATCGCACACGATCACATACGGACGCCGCGGCAGGGCTTCGCGCAGCAGCTTGTCGAACGCGGTCGCAGTGCCGGGCATCTTGCAGTTGAGCCGCATCTGGTGGAACAGCTCCTCGCGCAGGTCCTTCGGCCCGGGGCGGGAACGGGCGAAGTCGAGGGGGAGGATCAGGTCCGGGTTCATCTCCTGGATCGTGGCGCGGGTGGAGAAACTCTTGCCAAGCCCCGGGTCGCCGTAGATCACGGACATGGCCTTCGACTCGACGGTGTCGATGACGGTGTCCTTGATCTGCAGCAGGGTGTCCGTGGCGACCAGCGTGGAGTCCTTGAGGCCGAGGAAGTGCTGCGGGCGCAGGTCGGGGCGGCGCCTCGATGCCTCGCCCGGTGATGCGGTGACCGGCTGGCGGCGCTGGCCAATGTGCTTGTGCTTGGGGGCCGTTGTCACGATGCGTCGTCCTTAGATGTGGTGTCGGTGAGGCCGGGGCGTTTCCACGCGGCCGGGATCGGGGTCAGGGGCCGGTAGGGCTGTGCCCGACGGCGAGGCAGCGGGGGCGGGACGGTGCCCTTGAGTTCGGCGCGGGCCTCCCGCTCGGTCATACGCAGGGCTCGGACAGGCACCTCGGGCCGGGTGGACGGCAGGTGGCGTTCCCGCTTGCGCTCGCCGGAGCGTTTCAAGGCCCGCCGCAGCTCCGCGCTGTGCTCATCGCGGTCGTGCAGCACCTTGGCGCGCAGTTCCTCGCTGGCCTCGTTGCTGAGGAAGGCCCGGCCCAGGTAGCGGTTGCCGCGGAAGGTGTACAGATCGATCTCGTGATGGTGGTGCGGCATCCACCGCACCCGGACCTCGAGCCCGATCCGGCCCACCCCGTTCTCGGGCATGTAGGCACGCTTGTTGAACTCCACCCCGTGACTGGTGATCTTGCGGGGCCGGTGGTCGCTCTCCAGCATCAGGGCGCGCAGCTCGGCCGCGCTCGGCTCGGGCCGGACCTCAGCGGGATCGGCCAGCCAGGCCGCAAGCGGCGTCATACCGGTGCGCTCGATGACGTGCTCGGTGTTGTGCTTCTCGACCCACTCGCCCAGCAGGCCCACGAACGCCTCGAAGGTCAGCGGCGGGTCCGTCTCGCCGAGGCGGCGGCGGTGATCAAGCCGGGGCGCCTTCGTGTAACGGGGCAGGTCGGCGAAGAAGCGGGTCATGCTGGTGTGGTTCAGACGCTCGATACCGCCCTTGTGGCGGGCGCTGCGCACCCGGTGCACCGGCACGCCCAGCAGGCCGAAGGCGCGCAGGACGGTTTTGGACAGGAAGTCGGCGCCACCGTCGACGCGCACCAGGTGCGGCAGCCCGCCGGGCGGGCCGTAGGGGGCCTCGCGCAGCACGGCCATACGTACCGCGGCCAGGACCGAACCGCGGTGCGCGGAGCCAGCGGTGACCGCCCAGCCCATCACATAGCTGGTGCCGCGGTCCTCGAACCACGTCACCCACACCCTCGACGGCTTGCCATCGGGCATCATCACGACGGTCTCGGCCTGCTTGTGATCCCCCTCCCACACCTCATTACGGGCCACCGCCGGCCGCTGGAACGCCGGATCAAACCCCCGAGCCGCGGGAATCCCCTCCCGCAGGCCCGCCATGAACCCCGGATCAAGATCCCGGGCAATCGCATCGTGCAGCGTCGTCAGTCCCGGCGGCTTCTCCCCTGCCGCCACCGCCACCTCGACCAGGCGCTCATGAGCGCGCTTCACGTTGCCCTGATAATCAGCGAGGACATCGATGATCTCCTCGGTGATCCGGAACCGGCGACGTTCCGGCTTCTCCACACTGCCGGTCTCCTCCGCGCGGACCAGCCAGCTCCACACCGTCCTCTTGTGCACACCCACCGCGTCAGCGACCAGCCGTACATGTCCGGTCGTCAACTCCCCCGCGGCCCGCAGCCGCAGCAACTGAGCCACCGCCGCAGGCCTGAGCTCATCCCGATGCCGCCCCAAACCGATGTCCATGGCCTCGGACGCGTCGCCAGTCTCTGTCATCGGTACCCGTGACAGGGGTGAACGGATAACGCAACAAGGGGCACGATGCCAGCCTCCAGCAGTCAACAGCCGCCCCACACAAGGGCAGTTCAAGCAACGCCCGTGGCGAGCGCGACGGAAGCGACGCTAGAGCCCCCCACGCGGAGAGGCAGGCCGAGACCTCCCCAAGACGAGTGACACCCCATCGATCCGCCCCCGGCTCGGGCACACACGCGCTATAGAGCTCGCCACGAAGGAGATCCGACGAACACGCCACCCGCCGGTCCGGGGTCATCACCACCAAATCCGGATCACCGCCACCAAGATCAACCAGCTGACACGGCCAACGACCAGCACAAAAACGATCCCGCATCAATGGCGAGGAAACCCGAACACCCCAACCCCTCTTCCCCGAACCTCACAACCCGATCGGGGTGTGGGCGAAGAACCAGCGGGCGGCGGCTAAGAAGGCCCGCAGGAACGCTGAGCGGCGGGCGGCCGGGGAATCGGGTGTGTCGTCGGCTGGTGAGCTGTCAGCGGGCCGTATGGAGGCCATGGATGCCATCGATCCGGGGTGGTGCCCGGTGTGGGACACCGGATGGCAGCGCTGCTTCACGCTGGTGCGCGTGCACGTCACCGGCGGCGGCGAGCTGCCCGCCACGGCGGGCGCCGTCATCGTCCAGGGCGAGGACCTGGGCGCGTGGGCCGCGGCGCAGCGGGTGGAGTTCGGGCGGCTGCTGCCCGCGCAGCAGTGGCTGCTGACCACGGTGGGCATCGAGGCCGCGCCCGCCGAGCAGCGGCGGCAGGCGGTGGCCGCGCGGCCGCGCCGCTCGCAGGCCGACCGGCGTGCCCTCGGCCTGGCGGCCGCCCGCGCCTTCCACGCCCGCGAGGGGCACCTGACCGTGCCCCGCAAGCACATTGAGACCGTCGACGGCCAGGAGGTGAAGTTGGGCGGGTGGCTCGACAACACCCGGCGCCGCGCGGACAAGCTGACCGACGAGGAGCGCGCCGAACTGTCCGCGCTCGGCATGCGCTGGTGAGGGCGTGCGGCGTGCCTTGCGTGTCGCTGCCCCGTTCACCGGTCGCTGCACGGTGCTGCGGCTCCTGGACGATGTCGAGGACCAGGAGCCGCCCGGGCTACGTCTCTCGCCCCCACACCGGGCACCCTTGCCTGTGGACCGTGGTCACCAGCACCGTGCCGCCCAGCCAGCCACGGACCTGCTCCACCGCACAGCAGTCGTACGCGCGCTGCGGTACCCGGGCCTTGGGCACTTCCACCGGCTCCCGCATCTGCGGGCCGACAGCAGCCGGCTCCACCTGGAACCGCCGCCGCCTTCTGACTCTCGCCACCGAACAGCCACTCTCCCCGCTTCAACGAATCCCGCACACCCTTGCATGCCCAGCCCCCGCCTGGCCCCGAAACCCGCCGGGCCCTCCCAAATTCCGGCGAGGGCCCGGCGGGGATGGTCCGCCGACAGCTGCTGCGCGTGATACTGGACGCCGACGGCCACGGCTCGTGGCCAGGCTCGGGCGTGCCCCGTCAGATGCAAGGCGATCAGCTGGTCGGTATCTCGTGGGGAGTGTGCGTGGGCTGCCAAGGAGGAACGAGGCGGGCCCCGCAGCGACAAGGGGGGGTCGGTCCTGTCAGGCCCAGCGAGGCCCTGCGCGGTCCGTGCGGGACACGGCATTTCGCGCCCGGCTAGGAAAGGATGAGTTGCACGCAGCCTGACGGGCTGGGAGCGCCCTTCTCAGTGCTGGCCTCGCCCTTGGAGTGGCTACGGCGTCTTCCAGCGGGTCCTGGCGCGAATTCCGTGAAGGCGATCACGTGGCTCGGGTGTATGTCACGGTACGTGAGCGTCGGGAGGCGGCGACGAGCAGGACGCGCTTTCTCAACAGAGGGAGTCCAGCCCGGTTGAACATCTGCCGCTTCAGCATCTTGAGGTCGCTGATGCGTCCTTCGACAACACCGGAGCTCCAGCTGATGGTGAAGCCGGCGGTGACTGCGTCCAGGTCGGTGGCCAGTCCCTTGGCGAAGCCGGTGAGGCCGGGCAGCTCGTCGGCGGTGACCTCCTCGATCCAGGCGGGCAGTTCGGCGGCCTGGCGGTTCTGGAGCATCTGTCCGAGGGCGCGGATGTGTTCGTGGGCGGTGGCCAGTTCTGGGCATGCGGCGAGTGTGATCTTGAGCTGGCGGGTCTCCTCCTCGCGCAGCGTGTCCGGGTGGCGGGTGAGCCAGCCGGTCACCTGGCGCACGGTCGGCGGTCGCGGCGGTGGTGCGGGAGGTGCCGCGCGGGGCGGGAGAATGCGGCTGATCCAGTCCCGCAAGGTGGAGTAACTGACGTCGAATCCCTGCTCGTGGAGCTCGTGTTGGAGGTCTTCGATCATCACGTTGCCGTTCTCCCACCGCTGCCTCAGGTAGTCGGCATGCGGGTCGAGGGCGCTGGTGCGGCGGGGGCGGAGAGTGACCTGGTCCTGCCAGCGGGCGGCGCGGGCATACCGCTGCACCGTGTGCCGTCCCCAGCCGAGCCAGTGTGCGATCGCGCGGATCCCCATCCCGGCATCGAGCAGGTCGTGGACTTGGCGCCATCGGGTGCGGGCGAGCTCGACAGTGCGCTGGTGCGAGGCAGGGAACGCCTCCTCGCTGTCGTTGATGTCGGCCTGCTGTGGCCCCACCTCCGGGGACCATGGAGGCAGGCAACGGCGATGGACGGTCACGCACCGCTCGGTGGCCTTGCCGAGGTTGTTCCAGATATGCCACTTGTCCGCAACCTGGATCGCGCTCGGAGCGGCGGTGCGGGCCGCGTCGCTGTAGGACCCCAACCGGTCCCAGCAGATGATCTCGATGCCGGGGTGCGCGGACAGCCAGCGGGCCAGTGGCCCGGCTTCGCGGCCTTGGAGCATGTCGATCGGTGCGTGTGTCTCCGCGTCGACCAGCAACGTTCCGTAGACATGTCCCTTGCGGGTCGCGAAGTCGTCGACGCCCAGGACCCGCGGCGTCCCCACGGGCGGGTCGGGTAGCGCCATCACCAGCCGCAGCAGCACTGATCGGTCCACCGGGGCGCCCAGCATATCGGTTAGCCGACCGCCGGCCCGTCCCGCGAGCGCCACCCCGATCGCCTCCAGCAGGGCGCGTAGCAGCGGCGTACGGCGGCCGTAGAAGAAGGTCAGCCCCTCTATCTGCTCGGCGAACGTCACTCTGGTGCAGCTTGAGTTGTCGCAGAACAACCGCCGGACCGACAGCTCAATCACACTCCGGCAACCGCCGACTGGGGCGTCGGCGAGCCGACGCCCGTACCGGCTGTGCACCCGTCGCGACGGCGTCCCGCACACCGGACAGGCGTACTCCCGCCCGTCCCTCGAATGCGCCACGACAGATAACACGCCTTCTGCCCGCACCAGTTGCTCCACCTGCACCGCTTCCAGGTGCGGGAGCAGCCGCGCCATCAGGTCCTCACACGTCAGCCAGGATCCCGGCAATGTGACCGCGTGTCACCGGCGTACGGAAGCGTGATCGCCTTCACGGAATTCGCGCCAGGACCCGGCTACCGACGTCGCAGCCACCCTTGGAGTCGACCACCACGTCGCGGATCCCGCACCCATCTCCGGACACTCCCGACGGGTACGGTCGTGCCGGGTTCGTTCTCCTCCGGCCGCAGATACCCCCTATCGGACTGACGGACCGTCACCCTCGGCCACCACCCCGCAAGAAGTGGATCAGAACCGCTCACGAAGACCGCCGTCAGCCCTGGCGTGGTGCGGGCCCTCCCGGCCCGCACCACCCGATACCATACATCCCGTTCCGTACCTTTATGTCCGGCTTCTGTTGTGGGAGGTATCTGTCATGAGGCGTCGTCCGCGTTCCGCTGGGGCCAGAGCGTCACTAGCCGCACTCGGCCTGCTCGGCACCGCTCTGCCCCTGCTCGGCACCTCTGTGCCCCTGGCCGTGGCCGCTCCCGCCCGCGCGGCCGCTCCCGCCCACCAGGCTCCGGACCCCGTCTGCCCTCCCCGCAACGCCAGAGGCAAATACACCTTCACCACCAAGATGTACCTCCTCAGCTGCCCTGTCCCCGATGGGGTATACAGCATCGGCATTACAGTCATCGGCGCAGGAGGCGACGGCGCGGACGGTGACGTCAGGTATGGCTCCGAAGATACCCATTTCTATGGCGGCGGGGGCGGGGGCTCGGCTGCCATCGCGCATTGCACCCTCAAGACTGAGCCGGGAGTCGAGCTCGATCTCCTTGTCGGTGACAGCGTTGATGCCGACGGGCAGGCTCATGCGACCCAGGTCATTAGGCGTTTGTGGAACGGCGAGGTCTGGAACGTCGCCAACGCAGAAGGAGGAAAGAGCGGCGGCGGCTACTTTGCGAATGAACCGGGCCCTGGCGGGCCCGTCGGCTCGTCCAGCGTCACCTACAAGGAAGGAAGCTGCTGGCACAGCCATTTCAACAGTGCCCAAGCTGGCAACCCAGGAAGCCGCGGCGAATTCTATGACCGCTTGACAGGTGGCAGCTTTGGCCATGACCAGGACCCCAACACTGTGACGGGTGGGACGGGTGGCATGGTGCCAGAGCCGGTGCCCCCGGAGTGCGTCAACCCCGACACCGGTACCGTCTCCGGTACCGGCGGCAACGGAGGCTCCGAGGCGATTTATGAAGACCTCTCGCAGCCCGGCACTGACGGTGAGCCGGGGTGCCTGCAGCTCGACTTCGGCGAGTGAGACCGCAGGGCAGCCCCCGGAAGCCCGCCCTGCGGAACCTGCCCGGCCGCACACCGCACCCGGCATCCGCTGCCGTGAGACTCCCCCGAGATGCGGAGGAAGTTGACCGCGGGTCAGATGGGACTCATGAGAGGAACTCTGACCATGGCCGGCCGCTCGGGTGCACGCGTGGGCACGCGCACGTGTGCACGCCGACCGCGCGCGAGCTGCGGCACCGGCTCCCCGGGAAGCCGCAGCGGACCGCCCGGCCACCGCCATGCCTTCCGTTTTGACCGGCACAGGACCGCCACACCGCCGGTCTCACACCGCCACACCGCCGCCTGTCGCCAAACCCGCGGCAGATCTACATCCTGGCTCACCGGCGGGACTGGCAGCGAGGCATCAGCCGCCGCGCCAGTCCCCGGCCCTCCGGTTCCGCTCTGCCCGGTGCCCTCAGGAGAGGATGATCTGCACGCAGCCCGACTGGCTGGAGGCACCGCTCTGAGCATTGACCTGGCCGTCGGAGTCGACCACCACGTCGCCCCCCTTGCCACCCCTGCCGGAGGAGCCACAGGCCTCGGGCACCGGCGTCGAGGGCAGTCCTCCGGCGCCACCCTCAATGGTGATGCCCGACTGCAGCGTTCTCTCTTGGCCGTCGCCTCCCCGCCCGCCGCTGCGCGCGCTGATGAGCGTGCTCCCCTGACAACTGCCGCGCTCGGTGGGATCCTCAGACGTACCGACGGAACCGCCGCTGCCTCCTCTGGCGCCGGAAACATTGGCCGTTTCCCCGCCGTCTCCTCCCTGTGCGGTGACAAGGTTCTTAATTCCGGTTTCCTCAGGGAGGAGAACCTGAGCGGCACTGCCACGAGCGCCCCCTCCGCCGCTCACCTGGCCAACACCGGGAGGTACGATGACCGTATAGTCGGCCGCGGGGTAGACCTGTCCCGGGTCGTAACCGATCGTGAAGCCGCATTCCACGCCAGCGCCTGAGCCCCCGCCTCCGCCCGAGGTTGCGCCCTTAGCGCTGAGGACATCATCGATACTGCCTTCTTCCGATGGCTCCTCGACGATAATGCCTCCGGTATCGATGACCGTCCCTACCAGTACATCGGTCTGATCGATGCGACGAGTCCTATTGGGCTTGCCGTCGGCGCCGGCGCCTCCTGCTCCGAAGGCGATCACGCGGACGCTATGTACGCCGAATGTCGGGATGGTGCAGTGGAGGACTTCCGCGGTGGTGAAGGTGTAGGTGCCGGTCCTGGTGGGGCATTCGGCCGCGTGGGCGGGGGTGGCCTGGGTGGCCGCCTGGAGAAGACTGCAGCCCAGGGTGCAAGCGACCGCCATCGCGACCCGTGACCGGATTCTGCCAGCGTTCATGATCGTTTCCCTTTCTTCGTCCCCCCTGAGGACGTGGCCCGGGAACTGGCGCGTGGGTCCAGACCGAGCCGGGTGAGGTGGGGCCAACTGCCCCGATAGAGCCAGATCAGGCCTGCCGGGCAGGCGGCAGCAGTGACTGAGGTGATGCTCAGGGCCCGCGGAAACCAGCAGACGGACCAGCAGCCTGATGTGCGCCCCGGGGCTTGCTGGCGTGGAGGATGCCCACGCCCCTCGCCGGGACAAACTCATCCGGCGCCGCATTCACCAGGTCCGCCGTATACGCCTTCACCGGCGCCACCACCATCACCTCCTCTGCCACACGCACCCGCTGCGGATCCCGTACCAACTCCTGTCCGATCCCGCTGGGACTGAGGCATAGCCGCTCTCTGACCTGCATGCCTCGGATTGAGCGGGACGCCTCGACCACGGCGGTCCCACGCAATCCGAGGCACACGACCACAGACCGTCGGCCCGACGATTCCGTGGAACTGCGAAGTCCCGCTCAATCAGAGCCACTTGAGCAGATACCTCTGGTTGAGCGGGACTGCCTCGACTCCAGCGGGACCGGACAACTCCGGATGCTCCCGCACCAGCGCACGGTGACGCTCCCCGGCCCGGCCCGCCACATCCGGCACCACATGCTCCCTCAGTCCTGGATGAGAACGGATGTAGTCAACCACCAGCCCCCCCCGGAAATGGTGAGGCCCCTGTTGGTGAGGGGACCTCACGCACATCTGGGGGGTAATGGGGGGACCGGATCAGATGGCGGGGCGGCTGACGGTGAAGTCGCCGATGGTGTGGTTGGTGATGGTCGGGTCGGTCATCTTGCCGGTGATCTTGGTGACCCGGGAGCGGTTGACCAGGCCGGTGCAGGACACGTCGGTGCTGCGGCCGGAGCCGGTCGGCGACTGGAACCTGATGCTGCCCTTGCCCAGGTTGTTGACGTCGAGGATGAAACTGGAGGTGGTGGACACCTCTTCGCCCGAAGGCAGGAGCGCGTTGACATTGACCGTGTTGCCGTTGGCTGCCGTGGGGGTGATGGTGAGCGTGTACTTGAAGGTGACGTTGTCGATGACCACGGTGAGGTCCCCCTTGAACGGGGCATCCGGCAGCACGCTGCCCGTGAACTCCGAGTTGAGACCGCCACAGGTGTTCGGCGTCACCACGGACGGACCGGCCAGACGGGCTGCCTCCGCGGACGCCGACGGGGCCGCGGCAGTGACGGCCGCGGCCACGGAAACAGCCACCCCGACAGCTATACGCGCACGACGAGACATAGAAACTCCTCTTGTTCGGTGATACCGCGAACACGGCACCACAATCACGGAACAACAGAACACCGGACCAGCCCGCACCGCCCCACGAAGAGAGCCACAGGAGTGAACACCCTGCGTGCAGGGCGCCGCCGTACGGGGCGCCGCCGTACGCGCCGGAACGGCGCACCGCCCCGAAGCCACCACCCAGCCACACAGTGACCGCCCCCTCCCCTCCCGGCCACACGCTCGACAGAAAGCCATAGAGACCGTTGCGGGCCCGGATCGCGTAGCGCGTAGCGCGGCCGGGGGCCTAGGCACTGTTTCTCGGATCTCCTGACGTGACATGGGTGTTGGGGTCAGGCTGGGTGTATGGGTCGTGGGGATTTGACGAATGCGGAGTGGGATCGCCTGGAGTCGCTCCTGCCTCGTGGTGGTGCGCGTGGAGGCCGGTGGAGTGACCATCGGCGGGTGATCAACGGGGTGTTGTATCGGGTGCGGACGGGTGTGCAGTGGCGGGACCTGCCGGAGCGGTTCGGACCGTGGGAGACGGTCTACAAACGTCATCGCCGCTGGTCGGCGGACGGAACGTGGGCGATGCTGCTGTCTCGCGCCCAGGCGGCCGAGGACGCAGAGGGCCGGATCGACTGGGACATCTCGGTGGACTCCACCACGGTGCGGGCGCACCAGCATGCTGCCGGCGCGAGGAAAGCCCCCTCGGCCCCGCCCCCTCAAAAGGGGGCGGGGCGGGGTACGAACCAGGTCGATCCGGTGGTGCGGAAACTGGTCGTCCGGCTGGAGGAGGTGGTCCGCTCGGCGAATGCCTGGGACGTTCCCGCGGCGGGTTCACCACCAAAATCCACCTCGCTGCCGACGGACGATGCAGACCCCTCACCTTTGTCCTGACACCCGGACACTACGGTGACGGGCCTCAGTTCGAGCGGGTGCTGAGCCAGATTTCCGTGCCCCGCAGCGGAGTTGGGCGGCCACGGAGCCGCCCCGATCACGTGCTGGCCGACAAGGCCTACACGTCCCGGAAGAACCGCCGTTACCTGCGACGACGCGGAATCCGGCACACCATCCCCGAACGCCTCGACCAGCAAAGACACCGGCGAAACCGAGGTTCCCGCGGCGGTCGGCCCACCGGATTCGACAGCGAGCGTTACAAGAAGCGCAACACCGTTGAACGGGCCATCAACCGCCTCAAGGGCTTCCGCGCCGTCGCAACCCGCTACGAGAAACGCGGCTACATCTACCTCGGCACCATCACCCTCGCAGCCCTCGCCATCTGGCTTCGCACGTGATCCGAGAAACAGTGCCTAGGGCACCCGCTCGGACGGGCACGTGCGGGTGTGCAGGAAGCTGAACACCGGCCCGCCCCCGTTCGCGGCCTGCCAGAGGTGCGGGCGGATGGGCGTGCCGGGCGCGATGACGGTCCGGCACGCGAGGCACGTGGGGTCCGGCTTCCCGGCGTGCTGGCGGGCGTCCAGGTGGGCCTGGTGCAGGGCGCGGGCCCGGTCGCAGGGCCGCAGGGGGCAGTACAGGCAGCCGATGCCGTGGTCGTACCAGTCGATGTACGTGGCCAGGGCCCGGCTCTGGAGGGTGCAGCAGGGCACGCAGCCGCAGGGCCACCAGTCGCCGGTCCCGCCGAGGTCGATGCCCTCGTGCGGGCGCAGCGGGTGCTGGCACCAGACGCAGTCGGCGCCGGAGCGCTGGCCTGGGGTGAGGGTGCTGGGGTCGGGGACGTCGTAGAGGACGACGAGGGGAGTGGGCCTAGGCATCGCGGGCCTCCGTGCTGCGGTCGGGCCGGATGCCGGCGGGCGGGTCCTCGCCCCTGGACAGGGCGCGCAGGCGGGCGCCCTCGGGGCAGTCGGCCAGGATGCCCAGATGCCGACAGGAGCAGTCGGCCAGGTGCGCGCGGTAGGCCGCGTCCAGGGGCGATCCCTCGCCCTCGGCGTCCGGTGGGGTGGTCACGTCGCCGCCCCCTTCAGCGCCTCGCAGGCGGCCTGGTAGGCGGTGTGGAGGTCGCCGGGGTCGGTCAGGAGGAGCGGGTGGGTGGGCGCCACGATCCAGGAGCGGGCGCGGGTGGTGCGCGGTGCGGTGACGGCCGGGTCCGGGGCCGCGATGTAGTCCCCCCGGCCCAAGGTGGTGGTCTGCGGGGCGTACCAGGATCCGGCGGCCGCGGGCGGGATGAGGACCAGGACGTGCGTCTCGGTGTGCAGGACCGGCCCGAGGGGCGCGCCGGTGGCGCGCAGGCGCCGGATGGTGAGCCAGCCGAGGCGCTGCGGCAGGCGGACCACGGCCCACGCGTGCCCGACGGGGACGGGGGCCAGGTCGCCACGGTCCCACGCCGCAAGCGCCCCACGGACGTCCGCTCGCGCTTCCGTGAGCCAGGTGACAGCAGCGGGGGTTGTCGTACGCTCGACCATGTCGACTCCTTCGTAGTCGGCCACGCCCCGGGGCCGGTCGCACGGTCGCCGGGGTCTCCCCATCGAAGTTCCTTCGCTGGCGCGGGTGGAGGAGCCGCAAGGGGGGCCAGGCAGGGGGCCAGTTGCGCGTAGCGTGGAGGGGAGGAGGCCACCCCTGTATGGACACCGTGACGGCGGCGCGACGCGCTTTCGGCGCGCACCTGGCCGCGCTGCGCAAGCAGGCACGGCTCACCCAACCCCAGCTCGCCGCGCGGCTGTGTGTGGTGAGCGGCACGGCCACGGTGACCCGCAACGAGATCTCTAGGTGGGAGCGCGGGTTGCGCGTGCCGGATGCCTGGCTGCCGCTGCTCGCTGTCGTGCTCAATGCGCCCCTGGAGGAGTTGGAGCGGGCGGCCGCGCGGGCGAGGGGCGAGCTGGACGGCGCGGACGAGCGGGGGCCGGACGCGTACGTGCACGACGCGGTGGGCTGGCTGCTCGCCCACGACAACCGCCACGGCGGGGATCGCGTGGCGGACGCCGCCGTACAGGTATGGGAGGACGAACGCCGTCGGATCACCGGTACCGACAAGCGGCAGCTTGCCCGGGTCGCGGAGATCGGTGAGGTGGCCGGGTGGCTGCTGCACGACGCGGCCCGCTTCCCCCAGGCGCGCGCCACCCTGGCCGAGGCTCACACCCTGGCCCGGCTCGCCGGTGACGCCCCGCTGGAGTGGTTCGTCCTGGACATGATCGCCATGGTGGACGTGCACACCGGCCGCCCCGGTGAGGCCCTGGCTATCACGGACGAGGTGCTGAGCGGCCGTCACGTCCCGGGCCGGGTCGCGCTCATGGCCCGCGCACGGCAGGGCCGCAGCCTCGCGCAGGCAGGCGACCGGACACGCGCCCTGGCCGCGCTGGAGCGGGCCGCCGGGGGCTTGCAGGACTCGATCCAGAGGGCCGACCCCGCCTATACGTGGTGGATTGATCCCACGGAGATCGCGGGGCATACCGGTGAGGCGCTGCTCAGCCTCGGCGATCCACGCGCGGCACTCCCGTACTTGCAGCAGAGCGCGGCCGTCTCGCACGGTGGGGGCCGCCGGGATTTCGGCAACATCCTCGCCGAACTCACCGCCCTGGTCCTGCTCGGGGCCTGGCGGGAGGCCGAGGCTCCGCTGCTCCGGCTGGAGCCGATCCTGCGCACGGTCACCTCCTCCCGCACCCGCGTCCGCCTGCGCTCCACCCTGCGCGCCATCGACCGCGACGGCCCGGCCTGGCTCGCCGACACCGCCCGCGAGGTAGCCGCGGGCTGACAGCGACGAGGCCCACCCGGGGTGAGCCATTCCAAAATTTTGGAATGCCGTGCCCTGGCCACGAGTAGGGTGCGCCTGTAGACGCGGCGGGGCGCCCGGCCACCACATTTGGCCGGGCGCCCCATCGTGTCCGGTCTTCAGCTACTGGCCTTCATCCGTTCAAGGACGGCGTCGAACACCCGCGGGTCCCCCTCGTCGGCAAAGGCGGCTAGCAGGTGGCTCAAGACCTCACTGCGCGGGATGCGCTCACGGTTCAGTTGCCCCGCGAGCACTACGGAGCGCCGGTCAACGTCACGCTTGAGGTCGGCCGGGAGGGCACCTTTTGCCGACTTGGGGATGACCGGGGTTGCTGCCTTGATGGCTCCGGCCAGGGACTGGGCGATGACGGTGGCGTCGTCCTCGTCGCTGAGTGCCAGGTCTCCGGGGAAAAGCTTCACGGTTTCACGTAGGCGCTTGGCGGTGACCTTGTCCGCGCCCGCAGCCTGGAAGACCATCTCGTACACGCCGACCGCGGCCTTGATGCCGTGGCGCTTGAAGAACGGCACGATCTCGCGCACCTGCCCCTCGGGGGCCTTGTAGCCGCGAGCGTTGAGGATTTCGCCGATCTGCCAGCCGTCGCGGAGCTGGCTGCACCGGGACCGGCTGATGCCGTGTTCGGTCTCGGCCCACTCCTCGATGGTGGTGAAGCAGCGCTCCGGCTCCAGCTTGTGCGGGAGCTTGCGGAACAGGCGGCCGGTGGCCACGGTGTCGAGGGACTTACCCGCGATCCACGTTGCGGTGGACAGCAGCTCGATACCGGCCAGGCAGGCCTCGAGTCGTGCCTGCTCGTCGGCGGTGAGGTCTCCGGCGCCTTCCGGACCAACGGGGTTGGGGATCTTGCCGTCAAGACGATCCCATGGTGCCGTCATCGTCGCGCTCACCGAGATCACCCCCGCCCCGACCGACCGGGGTGACCACGATCCGGGCGGCCAGCAACGCGAGCAGATCCACGACCAGCCGGCGGTTCAGGTCCGGGACGGCACTCCATTGCGGGATCTGGGGAGCTCAGCGATGCTTCCGTCCACCCAGACTCACCACCCTCGTCTTCCTCGGCCTCCCGCTCCTGCAATGCGCGGACGGCATCCGCGGCTGCGAGCAGGCCATCCACTCCTATAACCGGCGCCTGCCCCGAGCCGGACTCTCCTACGCATGCATTGCGGCCAGCTTCTTGAACACTTCTTCCGGATGATCAAGCAGACACTCGGCTGGACCGCTCCGAGACTGCGGGAAGCCGAGCCGGCGGACCGCTGGACCTGGCTGATCGTCACCGCCTGCACCCAGCTCCGCCTCGCCCGCTCCCTGACCACTGACCTGCGACGGCCGTGGGAGAAGCCAGCCGAACCGAACAAGCTCACCCCGGCCCGAGTACGACGCGGGTTCCGACACCTGCACGCCAGAACCTCAACACCGGCCGCAGTGCCGAAACCCGCTCGCCCCGGCCCTGGGCGCCCGCCCGGCTCGAAGAATCGCCGCCCCGCGAACCGCTACGACGTGGGCCTGCTCCTGGTCACCGGCGAGTCCTACCGCCGACCCGCTCACCACAAAGTCGGCACCAAACCACGCCGCACCGGATAAATCACAAGGTTAAAGCCTGTTGCGGAAGCCTGTGAACTGGGCACTTCTCTTGTATGGGTGGTGTGTTGCGGGCTGAGACGTTGTGGGTGGAGACGTTCACCGGGCTGCGGTTTGGTGCCTTCCAGCGGCTGCTGAAGGTGGTTCGCGAGTGCGGAGGCAATGGCCCCATGATGGGGCGGCCATGGTGTCTCCCGCTGGCCGAGCGGGTGTTGCTGGTGGCTGTGTACTACCGCACGAACCTCACCATGCGGCAACTGGCGCCGCTGTTCGGCGTCTCGCCGGCCACCGTGTGCGAGTGATTCAGAAACTGGGGCCGCTGCTGACGCCGGAGCCGGTGACGCCTCCGGCGGATGCCGCGGAGCGGTTGTGGATCGTGGACGGTACCTTGATCCCGGTCCGGGATCGCACTGTTGCCGCCTCCTCGCACAACTACCGCTTCTCGGCGAACGTACAGGTCATCATCGATGCCGACACCCGCCTGGTGGTGGCCAACGCCCGGCCAGCCCCGGGCAACAAGGCCGACGCACAGGTGTGGAGGAGCTCCGGCCTGGCCCATCACTGCGAAGGCGTTACCGTGCTGGGCGACGGCGCGTACGTCAACACCGGCCTGGTGGTGCCGCACCGCAAACGCCAGCGGCGGGCCCTGCTGCCCGGCGAAGAGGCGGACAACGCAGAGCATCGACGGGTGCGAGCACGGGTGGAACACACCTTCGCGGCGCTGAAGAACTACAAGATTTTGCGCGACTGCCGACAACGCGGCGACGGACTCCACCACGCCGTCCGCGCTGTTGCCCACATGCACAACCTCGCCTTGGCCACGTGACCAAAGTGCCCCTCAACCAGCCCTGACCTGCCCGAACACGGCCTTCTGCAACAGGCTTTAGGCGCCGACCACCTTCATAGCCTCGTGCGGGTAACGGGGGCCTGCCGTGGTGCCTGCGGGGAGGGCCGTGTCGAGGGCGGACAGAGTCTCCGGCGTCAGCTCGATCGTGGCCGCAGCAACGTTCTCCTTGAGCCGTCCGGGATTCGTGGTGCCGGGAATGGGGACGATGTCGGGGCCTTGGTAAAGGAGCCAGGCCAGGGCCAGTTGGGCGGGCGTGCAGCTTGAGGCGCGAGCAGCTTCTCGTACCTGCTGGAGCACGACGTTCTGGTTTTGAGTGAGATTCGGCCCCTGGAAGCGCGGATCCGCTCGGCGGTGGTCCTTCTCCGGGAGCGCTGCGAGTGAGGCAAAGGTGCCTGCCAGGAAGCCCCGCCCAAGGGGCGCCCAGGGGACGATGCCGATTCCGAGGTCGCGGACCATGGGAAGAACGCTGTCCTCGATGCCGCGTTCCCACAGGCTCCATTCGCTCTGCAGAGCGGTGATGGGGTGGGTGGCATGGGCGCGGCGCAGGGCCTCAGCCCCGACTTCGGACAATCCGAGGAAGCGGACTTTGCCGGACGCGACGAGTTCGCCCATGGCTCCCACAGTCTCTTCGATGGGAACAGACGAATCACGGCGGTGCAGGTAGTACAGGTCGATGTAGTCGGTGTCGAGTCGGCGCAGTGAAGCATCGCAGGCGGCGTGGACGTATTCGGGGCGGTTATCGAGCTCGATGCTGAGGGTGGGGTGGATGGTGAGACGGGTGATGCCGAACTTCGTGGCGAGTACGGCCTGCTCCCGACGTCCCTTCAGCGCTCGTCCCAGCAGTTCCTCGTTGTGACCGGCGCCGTAGGCGTCGGAGGAATCGAAGTGAGTGATGCCGACGTCGAGGGCGCGGTGGAGGACACGAACGCTCTGTTCGTCGTCGGCGGTTCCGTAGGTGTGGGACATGCCCATACAGCCCAGACCGATGGAGGGGACCGTGAGCTTGTCGCCGAGTGTCCGTGTTGCCATGGGGGGATCCTTCCCGGATAAGCTTGGTCAGGGCCGGGGCCTGTGGGGTGCGGAAGTCACCAGTTCTTGGAACCCGGCGTCGGGGAGCTTGAGCTGGGCGTGGATGTCGGCTCCGAGGCCGAACAGCGCGATGGCACCCCCGTAGTTCTGCTGGTAGCTCATCCATAGAATGATGATGTTGATGATCCGGTCAGGTGCGGAGGTCGAGTCCGGTGGCGGGAAGGGATCAGGCAGCTCCGCTGTATAGGTGCCGCGGCCTTTCCGATCGGTGACGAAGACATTGGGAACGCCCAGTGGTCCGGGGCGGGTAGGGGTTGGCGGGGTGAGATTGCTCCGCCGCAGAGACATCACGGTGTAGAGGCTGTCGGGAATGAGGCCTTCGAGGTCGAGGCTGAAGCGGGCCTTGCGTCCGCGGTCGGTGAGTTGTGCGCGTACCTCTCCGTAGGCTCGCAGCCACTGCCCGAGCACGATGGGTTCGGTCACTTTCGGTCCATCGGCCGGTCGCAAGTCGGGAATCGGGACTTGGTGCAGGGGGTAGCTGGGGCGCTGGACGCATCCGGGGTGGGAGAGTTGCTCCGGTGCGAAAACCATGGGGGCATTGCTGCAGGGCAGGGGCAGCGGCAGGGTGTGCAGGATCACATCGTGATCCGCCGTGGAGAGGGGCGTGGACAGTTCCCGGACGATGCGGTATGGAAGGCGCTGCCCGAAGGAGGGAAGCGGCGTATCTTTGTGGACCAGCGCAGCGCCCCAGGGGCTGCCGACCGAGCCGTCCGGAGCCGTGCGGTGGATCCTGCCGACGACAACGAAGTGCCCTTCGCTGTCCATCAGTTCACTGGGGGGATACGCTGGCCCCTGGGTGGTCGGGGTGAGGCGGTGGGTAGCCGAGGCCGTCATCGTTGCTCCTGACGGTAGAGCGGTCGTCCTGTCACCCAATCTCCACTCCAAGGACGCGTTCAGGCGGTGAGGCGTTTGAATGTCCTAACCGTGAGCGTGGGCGGGGATCCGACGAGGAACTGCCTTGCCTCCTGGGCGATGCGCGCGTATTCGGGCGAGATGAACGCCGCCTCGATGTCCGCACGCTGCCCCTCGTAGCCGACCAGAAAGGTCACTCCCGGGTCCGAGCTGATCAGCGAGTCATAGGCGGTAAACGATGTAATCATGGGCATGCCCCGCACCACGTTGAAGATGGTCCTTTCACGCCAAGCCCGGTATTCGGGGATGCGCTGGGGGACGACCTCTACGTGCCGGACCTGCAGCCAGGTTGCATACGGGGATGCGCTGCTGGCAGGCCGGACGGTCTCCACTTCCTCCAAGACCTGACTGCGGATGTCCCGCACCAGCAGGGGCGACAACGTTACAAGCTGGCTCCGATGTTGTTGAGCGAGGTAGGCGGGCAGTGTGGCGTCGGTGACGGGCGTGAGGCTGAGGAGGACGTTGTCCTCGTGTTCCTTGTAGAGCTGGGATGGAGTGTTCATCGCGTCGGCGATCTTCCGCCACACTGCGGCGGCCTCGTCCTCGGTTCCTGGCAGACATCGGGCCTCAGCGAGGATCATGAGTGTGTGGGGCATGGCTGTCTCCTGCCGGGGCAGTTGGGGTGGGGATGCCGCGTAGATGCCGCCATCCACGGTCGTGGGCCGCGGCGGTGAGGACGGGATCGTCGCCGACGACAACCGGGTGGCCGACCAGTTGCAGCATCGGCAGGTCGCTGGCGTGGTCGGCGTAGGCGAAGCAGTGCCGGGGCGGGATGGAGGAGGCAGACATCAGGGAACGGACTTTGTCTGCCTTGGCTCTTCCAATCATGGGGACGGTCACCTCCCCGGTAAGTCGACCTCTACGGATGACCACTGGGGTGCCGTGCGCTCCGGAGACTCCGAGCGCCTCGGCGAGCGGGTCGAGACAGGCGAAGAAGGAGCCGGAGACGAGATGGACGGGAGTGTGACCGATGCGGTGTCTGGCGAGATCGGCTATCGGCTCGGGCAGGAGCAGTCCGCCGAGATTCGCCTCGGCGGCCAGCCACGTTCGGCCCAGCTCTGCGAGCCGTTCAGCTGACTCGTCGGCGAAGAGGCGGTAGTACGCACGGTTGACCTTCTCCCGCGGTACTCCGGCATGGACTCGACTGGCCAGCTCCCGAGTCAGGCGCTGGTAGGTCGCCGTCGGCTCACCCTGTGATTTCAGGAAGAACTCAAGGAAGCGGAGCATGCTCTTGCAGGCGAGCAGTGTCTCGTCCACGTCGAAGAACGCCGCGACATCGCCGGAGCCGGTGCTGTCAGTCATGGGGCAACAGCAGTTGGCGTACGGTCTGGCTGGCCAGATATCGCTCGGCGGATTGCATGGAGCGTTGGGGGAAGATCGTGCCGTCGACGTCCCCTTCGGCTGCGGTGCGCCCGGCCTGCCGGATGGTGAGGTGTAGCTGGTAACGCACGCTGGAACCCTGCCGCAGGCCGGTGCGGTGTGCGGTGATAATGGCCGGGAGGGGGTAGAGGAAGCTGCTGAACATGATGTTCAAACAGTCCATGACGAAATAGGACTCTGGCTTGGGCCAGGGGACATCGATGTAGCGTGCTCCCACGGCACGGGCCATCTGACGCATGGCTTCGGCAAGCACGATCCCCTGCACATGGTCACTGGGGTGATCCAGCAAGAGCTCGTTGTCGTTGTGCACGCGCAGCGCGGCGCAGAACCCCTCGCCGCCGGTCAGCGCCAGGTCGGCGATCAGTACATTGGGCTCGCGAAGCTTGTTGACCTCCGGCTGACACGCCAACGGCGGTGCCATACCCGGAGCCAGTCTTGCCTCAAGGCCCCGGGCATGGATCTCCGCGCGGATGGCGTGCCAGGTGGGCTCGTCGATTCCTTGACCGCACAGCAGGCGTAGTTCCTTGCCGTCGGAGTCGTACCGCCCTTCCTCCAGCTCACGGCGGAACTGCGACACCGGACGTACCTGCTGGCCGGCGAATCCGCTGAAGCGGTCCCCGACCAGGAAGAGGGCGGAAGAATCCTCATGCACGGCACCTCACCTCGGTTCGGCGGGGGCGAAGGGCACGACCGCGCCGGTGTGCCGCAGCGGGTCGCGGATGAAGAGACGGTGCAGCCAGCGGTCCCGGCCGTCCCAGGTGGTGGTGTAGGGCACGCAGGCGTAGGTCGTGCGGCGGGCATCGACGATCAGTACGTCCCCGGCCTGCCAGTGCTCGCCCGTCGCGGTCCTGTCCACGGTTTCGGACAGGCGGTGCAGCACCGCGCGCGTCGCGTCGGTGCCGGGATCCAGCAGTTCGCGGTCGTACGCCAGGTGCGGGTCGTCTTGGGGGCCGGAAAGTACGCGCACCCTGACATCACCGGGTGTGCTGTGCGCATCGCGAAAGGCGGGATCGACTCGACAAGGGATGAGTTCGTCGTGTAGGAGGCGTCGGTCCGCTTCGGCAAGCTGGGGGATGACCCGGCGGGCCGAGGCGACCATGGTGGCGGCTACCCGGCCCGGGTCGGTACGTGAGCACGCCAGCATGACGTAGTCGGGCTGATGCCGGTGGTAAGGGAGGTCTGTGTGGAACCGCAGTGCCGACAGTGGTGCTCCGACTGGCGGGTGAGGTACGGAAGGCGAGGGGACAACGTCCTGCAGGACCGAGCCGTGCCAAGACTCCCGGTACCCGATGGCGAGACCGAGCCGTGATCCGAGCAGCGCCAGCCAAGCCTCGGCGGCCATGAGCGGTCGCTCGGCAGGCTCAGGCTCGGCCCTGGGGGTCTCGGGAACCTCGGTCTGGACGATGGGCAGTCCCCGAAGGAGCAGGTAGCCAGAGTGATTGCTGTGGGTCCGGAACTGGTCGAGTCTCTCCCCTAGTTGGGAGGGAAGCCGCCTGCTAGCCGTTGCCGCGTGGATAAGGAAGCCCTGGAGATCATTCCGTGGGACCGCGGGCAGGCTCCCTCTCAGCTCTTCCAGCAAGGTCGCGTACGGCTGGCAGTCGATGGCTGCTTCGTCTGTCTTCATGGATTTCAACCCCTCGTGGCAGAAACTGTGTTCGCGGCCATGCGCGATCAGAGAAGACAAGGCGGGGACAGGCTCAGGCCCTGTCGAGTCTCTTGTGTACGTACGAGGTGACGTCCGCGACCGTGCGGAATTCGAAGAGGTCTTCCTGGGGGATCGCGATCCCGAACTTGTCTTCAGCCGCGCAGGCCATCTCGACCAACGGAAGAGAGTCCAGGTCAAGGTCGTCCTGAAGACTGTCCGACTCCGAGACCTCTTTTGTGGCCACCTCATTGAGGGAGTAGATGATCTCGCTGACGTCAGCGAGGATCCCAGCGTATGTGCGGTCGTTCATAGAGAGGCCCTTCAGTCAGAGGTCCGGTCGGCGAAGAGGGTGGGGGCGACCACGGTCACGGTCGGCCAGGTCAGTGCGACCGAGCCCCACGACAGGCCGCCACCGAACGCGGTGAGCAACACGCGGGCGTCCGCGGTGAGCAGGCCCTCGTCTGCGGCGTGGCTCAGTGCCAGCGGGATCGAAGCGGCAGATGTGTTGCCGACGCGCTCGAGGTTGCGAGCCACGCGCTGTGCGGGAATGTCCAAGTCCCGGGCGACCGCGCCCAGGATCCGGCGATTGGCCTGATGCACCACCAGCACCTCGATATCGCTGGTCCGCCACCCCGCACGGTCAAGTACCTTGCGTGATGAGCTGGCCATGCGACGCACGGCGTGCCGGTAGATCTCCGGTCCGTTCATTATCATGAAGCGGTCACGCTGGGGAACATCGGGAGTAGCGGGCAGCCTTGACCCGCCCGCCGGAACCTGGAGCAGATCGCTGTGTGCACCATCGCTGCCGAGGTCGACCCCCACCACCGCCCCCGATTCGTCAGGGGCCCCCGCTCTCAACACCAGCGCGCCGGCCCCGTCCCCGAAGACGGCGGCAGTGGCACGGTCATCAGGGTCGACGATCGTCGAGACAGCCTCGGCCCCGATGACCAAAACACTCCGGGCGTCCCCCGCGGCAATGAGGCCGCGAGCCAGCGAGATGGCGTACACGAAGCCCGCGCAGACAGCCGAGACATCACATGCCGCAGCCGTCTCCAGGCCCAACCGCCACGCGACCTCGGGGGCAGTCGCCGGGCAGGTGCGATCCGGTGTCGTCGTAGCAAGCAGCACCACATCGCACGTCTCATACCCAGCCGAAGCCAGAGCGCACCGCCCTGCCTCCACAGCAAGAGCCGCAGTGGCAACGCCCTCTCCTGCGAAATGACGCCGGGAAGTGCCAATCCGCGAACGGATCCACTCGTCAGTGACACCCAGCCGGGCCGCGAAGGTCTCATTCCCCACCGCCCGTGGAGGAACATACCCCCCGAGGCCAGCGATCACTGTCGCACTCATAGGACCAACTCCTTATTGGCCAGGGGTGTTCGACCGCTTCTGCATGAATGAGAGAGAAACCCACAGGACCCATTTTCCTACGGCGAACGTTGTCGACTCAAATCATCCGGGCCGCAGCCCGTAATCACATTGTCGGGGCGACGGTTACGGCTCAGGGAGGCACGCGTCCCCAGCGCATGTAGGTGAGCATCGTCTACGAAGTGCGCGGTGGCGGAGGCTGAGGCAATCCCGTCGTTCTCCCGCGAATTTGCATATTGTGAATTCAGTGCACGCCATCACGTCCCTGACGGAACGATTCCGCGTACTTGACACACCGTCGTCGGCATGCATCGACGCCACCCAAATGACAGGCCGATGGAAAGCTTCCCGCCGGGACCCTTCAAATCGAACTCGGCTGATCCGATTATCACAGATATCCGCCCCTATCTGATCATCAGTTGGTGCTCGCAGGCGGTGGGGCCTGGAGTTATCCTTCACGCCGAGGACCGGCCGTCGGGCACACCCAAGCGACGATCTGAACTGAATAACCACGCCGATACCAAGCCAGATACACCTGGCCACCGCTACCGCGAAGACGACA
This sequence comes from Streptomyces sp. YIM 121038, assembly GCF_006088715.1. Classification (NCBI taxonomy): domain Bacteria; kingdom Bacillati; phylum Actinomycetota; class Actinomycetes; order Kitasatosporales; family Streptomycetaceae; genus Streptomyces; species Streptomyces sp. YIM 121038. The sequence goes on along the minus strand of NZ_CP030772.1, from coordinate 923,111 downwards.
TTCCGAGCGACGCATGCCCACTGGTCGCCCCTGGCCCTGTGGATCACGCTCCGGATCGCCCACGACCTGACTATCCCTGTGTGATCGGTCTTGGTCTTGGCGGGGCCGAAGACGCTCACGGCCAGGGCCAGTAAACTGATTTCGGCAGGCAGCGAACCCGCTTGCGCGGGCATGGGAGGTACGTCATGAGCGCGGAGACGGTGGCTCCGGCGTGGATGCATGAGCAGATCACGGCACAGGAGTATGACTCCTGGCCCGAGGAGCGCTGCGCTGGCATCGAGATCGTGGACGGGATGGTCGTGGTGAGCCCCAGCGCATCCAAGAGGCACAACCGGCTGGCCCGCATCCTGGCGAACGCGCTGGACGCCGCAGCGGGACCGCAGTGGAACGCGGACACCGACTTCGACGTCCGCCTCCAGGACATCCCCCTCACCAACCGGCGCCCGGACGTTGTCGTCTACCGGGCGGACACCATCGACATCTCACCCACCCGCGCCGAGCACGTGCTCCTGGTCGCCGAGGTCGTCTCCCCGGGCTCGGAGACAACCGACCGGATCGTGAAGACGGACCAGTACGCCAAGGCCGGCATCGCCTTCTACTGGAGGATCGAGCAGGCCGCGACGGGGGTTCCCCTGGTCTACACGTACGTCCTCGATCCCGCGGCCCAGGCGTACCGGGAAGGCGACATGTTCACCGGCGCCGTGAAGGCCGTCGCCCCCTTCCCTGTAGAGGTTGATCTCGGCTCGGTCTGATCTTGGGCACGCTCACCAGCCGCCACGCGAACGGATACGTGCTGCTCGACGCCACCGTCGCGGAGACCGACCGGGTCCAGGCCGAGGGGCACTTCTCCGGCAAAGCCCGTAGTGAGGGCGTGAACCCGCGGGTCATCACCGCGCAGGAGGGGAAAACCAGCTGTGGCTCTCGCCTGCCCTGCCCGGTACCACCCACGATGTCAGGGCCGCCCGCGAGCACGGCATCGCCGACGCCTGCGCCGCACTGGACCCCGAGGTCCTGGCAGACAGGGGATACCAAGGTGCTGGCGGCACGGTGATCACCCCGATCAAGCGCCGCCCGAACACCGAACCGCCCGGGGAACACAAGAAATCAGACTCTGTCCCGTAGTCGGTGGTGACACCGAGTGGTCAGGGGAGGAGGAGATCGGATCCGGCGCGGCTGTGTATCTGTCTCATGATCCGCTTGGTGCGGGTGTTGACGTTTTCGGTGCGGCCGTTGTGAAACGGAAGGGTGAGGCCGGCGTTCGCGGCGGGCCGGTCGATCTCCGGGCTGTTGGTGGAACTGCGTAGGTGGGGCAGTCCGGCAGCGCGGGCGGACGCGATCCACTGGGTGAGTTGGATGTCGTTGCCCTCGGCGGGTCTCAGCAAGGTGGCGAAGCCGCGTACGAGTTCGGCGAGCGCGGTCATTTCCGGGCAGGCCGCGGCGGTCTGCTGCAGCAGGGTGGCGTCCTTCCGGCGAAGCTTCTCGGGATGGGTGAGCAGGAGCCGCGTGGCCTGGTGTGCGGTGGTCACCGGGCGATCATCCTCGGCGCGGCCCTGGTTGAGGTAGCGGACCAGCAGGTTGGTGCTGCCTGTGCAGCCCGACTCCCTGGTCTCTTGCAGGGGGTGGGTGACCGGCTCCGCCGGGTTGGCCTTGCGACGCTCGCGCTGGTGATCGCGGTAGGGGTCGACGAGGCCGGGGCGGTAATGGGGCGTGATGCGCAGGGCTTGGGGTTCGGGCATGCGGGCGTAGCGTTTGACGGTGTTCAGGGCCGGGTTCAGGCGGCGGGCGCAGTCGGGCAGGCCGGTGCCCTGCCCGAGGAGATCATGGATCTTGTTCCAGCGTTCGCGGGTGGTCTGCTCGCGCACCCCGCCGGGGCGCGGCGGGTTGATGGTGGCCCGGCAGCCGGTGTGCGCGCGGACTTCGAGCAGGACCTTGCCGCAGAGATTTCGCCGCAGGTGCCAGCGGTCGCTCACCTGCACCGGGGCGGGCAGGGCGCGACGGATGGCCTCGGCGTGGCTGGCCGGTCCGTCCCGGCAGACGACCTCGACACCTGGGTGCGTCCGCAGCCAGGACTCAAGGGTGGCCATCTCGCGGCCGGGCAGGACAGCGATGCGCCGGCCGGTTTCGGCATCCGTGATGATCGTCGCGTAGCGGTGGCGCCGCCGCAGGGTGAAATCATCCACGCCGGATCACCCTCGGCACAGGTCGCTCGGGCAGCGGCAGGCACTTCAGATAGCGCAGCGCGGTGCTGCGGGAGACCGGCATGGCCAGCAGGCCGGCCAGACGCGCAGCCGCACGGCCGCATAACTCCCGTGCCACCTGGGATATCTGGGCGGCCAGCCGAACCGTGCGGCGCTGATGACGTTCCACCAGTCCGGGGACCTGCTCGCGGAAGGTCTGCCGTCGACAGCCAACGACGGGACAGACCAGCCGCCGGACCTGCAGGTGCAGCACTACTGGCCGCCCATCGACAGGCAGGTCCCTCACCGTCCGCCCGTGGTACCCGTGCACCTTCGCCGTCGGCGTCCCGCACGCCGGGCACGGGACCGCGGCATCCCGAGTGCGGGCCATGACCACGACCGAGTCGCCGCCGTCCGCCACATCCTCGACGACCAACAGCGACAGCCCCGAAAACACCGCTCCCACCAAGGAGTTGACATCCATCACGAGATCACGATCAAGGACGGCTACCCGCCGTCACCACCGACTACGGGACAGAGCCAAGCTTTCGGTGTAACTGGTGTGGTACTGGATGGCCACCTTGCCCTTGCCGGTGCGGCACGGCGAGCCCGCGGGGGCGGCGCAGGTGGACATCGGGCAGTAGTGCGTTTCCACGCGCTTGAAGTCGTCGCTCACGAGCCCCGACTGTTTCATGAGTTGTTGCAAAACGTCGAGCCGTTTGCGACAACTTATGAAACACGGTTCGCCCTGGATGCGTCCGCCGGGTGACGGTGTTTCACAGGCGAGGGATCGGCTATGCCCAGATCACTCATTAGTCCTGCAGCCCCAGCCGTAGCCGCCGTCATCGCGCTGAGAACGCTTGTGCCCTGAGAGCGCAAGGGGCGCACCATAGGATCGCGGTGGTGCGGACTAAGCCAATAGCATCTACAGGAGGGGAGTGTATGCGCCGTGTGCGCTCCACGCTTCCTGTTGGGATGCGCCGTTGGTTTATCTCTTCGCTCCAGGCGGGCACATCCCCAAGCAGAGTAGTGAATGCCGTTCCCTCCGCGCAGGGGTCGGCGCGTCCTGGTACACCGCCGCTTCCCGCAGAGCAGTGGTTGGTGTGCTTCAGCGTCACGGATCGCTGATGTGTCACGGATGGAGACCCGCTCATGAATGAGTCCTTGTTGTGCCATGTGGAAGATCTGGTGGCGCTAGAGGGCGGACCGGTGGCCTTGCCGTCCACGACAGCTCTGACGGGCAATCGCATGACGGACAAGGTCTCTCTCATCTATCTCAATGGCCGTGAGCACTATGTTCGCACCTGCGAGGTTCGTGAGGTGGGCGGCCGATTGCTCCCGGTCTTCCGGTGGAGCTATTCCACGAAGATTGCAGAATAGGTGTTCCAGGTCCAAGGAGGCTGCGGTGCGGATTCCGACTGTTTCCTTGCCTGGCCGCACCCTGTGACGGTGTACGAGCGGCGTGCGCACCGCGCCGCTGTCTTCTGGTGAATGGGGAGAGCCATGCCCGGCGTTTCTTGATAACCATGCACGTGTGCTGCTACCTGCTTAAGGGACCAATGATGTTCACCGCTATGCCGGTGGAATCCTCACTCTGGATGCTCGCTCGCCCCGGAAATATTTTCCGGACCCTGCTGGGGAATGTCAGCGCCCTGCACACCGGGAAATCGAAATGCGCACTCGCCGAAGCAGGGCAGAGGGAGTCTCCCTGGGCTACGAAGAGGGGCGGCAGCTGCTGCCTTACCCTGACGGCTGGTTCGCTGTTGGGTTCTCGAGTGAATGGAAGCCGGGAACGATAAGGACCCGGCGACTGGCCGGCGAGGATGTCGTCGTTTCCCGGACGGCGCGCGGCGATCTCGGCGTGACGCGCCCTCACTGTCCCCATCTTGGTGCCCATCTCGGAGTTGGCAAACTGGGAATTGAGATGCAAGGGCCCTTAGCCTGGCGTGTGGTTGAGTCTGCGACGCATCCGCAGGAGGTCTGCGAGAACGCTGTCGACGCGCAGCATTTAAAGGAACTTCACCGGATGACCCTTGCGCCCAAGGCGCCGGCCAGGATCGACGACCCCCTGTTCCACATTGGATGCAAAGGGTCTCGCAAATTCATCCCGATGATACAAACGCGCCAGGAGGCCGACATCACAATACTCGGCCTTTCGGGTATGTACGCGAGCATATCCACGTTGGGCGGCCGGCTGAAAATTCTCTTCTGGATGCTTGCCACCCCGACGGGTCCATGGAGGACCCAAGTCACGATGGCGATGCGACTGCATCTGCCCGAAGCCTCACAGATCGCCCGCTGGCGATTGATGCAATCTCTGGCGAAGGTGCTGGCGAGGCTCCTGGTCCAGGCAGCCATACCTGACCTCTACGACGACACTCTGATGTGGAACCACAAGCGACACTTACCGCACCCCGGCCTGAACGCAAAGGACGGCCCGATCGGCGAATTCCGGCGCTGGGCGAGGCAGTTCTATCCTCTCGTAGACGAACGGGAGGACACCGAGCCGCAGAAACAGTTCTGAATAATCTCCAGTATTCAACCTGCCCCCTCGGGGCGTCAAACGGCACGTGAATTCAAGGGGCAATCATGGCATCGCAGTGGAAGAAGAGGCTCGTCAAGCAGGAGCGTCCGGCCTTCGCGTACGAATCCGGGCCCGTGCCGCTGCCGTATCCCCAAGGGTGGTTCATGCTCGCGCCGTCCGCCGAGGTGCCTCCGGGGAGCGTGGTGACCAGGCGGTTCATGGGAGAAGACGTGGTGGTGTACCGGACCCGGAGCGGGCGGCTGCGGGTGGTGCGCCCTTACTGCCCGCATCTTGGTGCGCACCTGGGTTGCGGGTGGGTGGATGGTGAGGAGATTGTCTGTCCGTTCCATCATTTTGCCTTCGGCCCGGATGGGAACAATGTGCGTGTGGGCCCGGGATACGATGTGCCGCTCATCCAACGGCGCGTTTCCACTCTCCATAGCGAAGAAATGAATGGAGGAATATTTGCCTGGTCGGGACAGGGAGGTGAAACCCCTTCATGGCGCCTTCCGCAACTGCCGGGGCAGGCAAGCCGCGCTCCGCTATTCAAAACGTTCGATCTTCACACTCATCCTCAAGAGGTTTGTGAGAATATCTTTGATGCGGGGCATACCCGTGCCGTGCACGGGTATGCCGACTGCTTCATGAGGAGGCCGCCGGTCGCGGACAAGCATGAGTACTCGGCCGCCCTGCGATTCTCCAGGCCGTTCCCTCCATTCGGCGTACTCGAAAGTGATCTTGACATTTCGCTCCACGGCCTGGGGTTTTTTGAGGCGACATTCCATGTTCCGAAAATCGGCCTCAAGATGGTTGTCATGGCTTCTCCGCGCCCCGTTGAGCCGTGGCGTGTCCATCTCGCCCTAGGTGTGAGCTCCGTATCCCTGGATCCTGGATTCGGATGGCGGCGCCGACTGCCCGAAAAGCTCGTCGCATGGTTCTCCCGTACCATCACTCCAATGAATATGCGGATGCTGATGGCTGACGCGGCGCCTGACCACGGAATCTGGGACCGGAAGCATTACACCAGTCCTCCCGCACTGGTCAGGGAGGAAGGGCCCATCGGCTCATATCGTAAGTGGTGTCAGCAATTCTACGCCCCGGATAGGGGTGCAGTAGCAGACGCCGATGCGGGCTCTGCCACCTGACAGCCGCCGCCCGGGCAGCGAAGATTATTCTTGAACTGTCGGAAGTGCGGGGCACGTTCAGGACTGGCCGCACCGGGCCTGCGCCGAGAACTGCTAGTAGGGCTTGGTCGGGTTGGTGCGGGGTCGGGGATGTCGCGGTGACAGGTGGGGCAGGCGCCGGTCCAGAGTGCGAGGAGTAGCTGCACTTCGCGGACGACTCGGTAGAGGCTCAGGCTGGCGCCGTCTCTTTTGGGGAGCGGGTCAGCCGCTGCAGGGTGCAGAAGGCGTGGGCGACCGAGACGAGGGTGACGTGTGGTGGTGCCAGCCGGGCCAGGTGCGGCCTTCGAAGCGGGCCAGGCCCAGGGCCTGTTTCATCTCGCGGTAGTCGTTTTCGATGCGCCAGCGGAGTTTCGCGGTGCGGACCAGGACGGGCAGCGGGGTGTGCTCGGGCAGGCTGGAGAGCCAGAACTGCACCGGTTCGTCCTGGTCGGCGGGCCATTCGGCCAGCAGCCAGCGCACCGGCAGCTCGGTGCCGGCCGTGGCTTTGCGGACTTCACGTCCGGCGGGGCGGATCCACAGGGCCACGAAGCGCGAGTACATGCGCTTGTCTCCGCTGCGGCCGCTGCCCGGCCGGGAGCCCTCGCGCCACTGCACCGGACGGGCTACGCGTTTCCCGGCCGCGATGACCAGTTCTTTCACCCTCAGGGCCGCCTCCGGCAGTACCGCGCAGCGCCAACGAAGTGACAGCAACGGAGTTACGCAACGCTAGTGACCAAAACTTGGAGGAGCGGCGTTATGAGCGATGTTCCGGTCGCCGTTGTGGGAATGGGATGTCGTTTCCCTGGTGGTGTCGATTCGCCGTCGGCTTTCGACCGGCTGCTGCAGGAACGGCGTCAGGTTGTGTGTCCGCTGCCGGTGGACCGGTGGGATCCGCGGATGCTGGGGGAGCTGGACCCGCAGCCTCTGCCGGAGCATGGGTGTTTTCTGGCGGATGTCAAGGGGTTCGACCCGGAGTTCTTCGGGATGTCTCCGCGGCTGGCGGCGCAGGTGGATCCTCAGCAGCGGCTGCTGCTGGAGGTCGTGTGGGAGGCCGTGGAGCACGCCGGGATTCCGCCCAGCTCGCTGGCCGGCGCACGCGGGGGGGTGTTTGTCGGCATGTGCTATCCGGACTATTCCATGCGTTGGGGGGACCGGCTGGATCAGTGGAGCGGGCATCTCGGCTTCGGCACGTTGATGAGTGTCGCCACGGGACGGGTGTCGCATCTGCTGGGACTGCATGGTCCCAGCGTGACGCTGGACACGGCATGTTCCTCGTCCCTGACCGCAGTGCATATGGCGTGCCGGAGTCTGGCCTCCGGGGATTGCGACCTGGCGCTCGCCGGGGGGGTGAACCTCATTCTGGCTCCGCATGGGCTGGTCACTTTCGCGCAGCTGAATATGATGTCGGCATCCGGTGCCTGTCACGCATTCGATGCGGCGGCCGACGGGTTCGTCCGGGGTGAGGGCTGTGGTGTGGTGGTTCTCAAGCGGCTGGATGACGCACAGCAGGACGACGACCGGGTCCTTGCGGTGATCCGCGGGTCAGCGGTCAATCAGGAGGGCCGCTCGCACGAGTTGATGATGATGCCGTCCACCGAGGCTCAGGCCATGGTATTGCGTGAGGCAGTGGCGCGTTCCGGTATCGATCCGGCTGGCGTGGGTCTGGTGGAGACCCATGGCACCGGCACGCCCGTCGGCGATCCGGTCGAGTTCGCGGCGCTGGCACGGGTGTACGGACAGGGGCGGGGCCGGTGCGCGCTGGGAGCGGTCAAGGGAAACATCGGGCACCTGGAGCCCGCCGCCGGGGTCGCCGGGCTCATCAAGGCAGTCCAGTGCCTTCGCAACGGCACCGTCCCTGCCAACGCCGCCTTCACTCGGTGGAACCCGCAGATCGACCCGTCGGCCACACGACTGTTCGTCCCCACTCACCCCACGCCGTGGCCGGTGCAGGGGGCTCCGCGCACGGCGGCGGTCTCCGCGTTCGGTGTGTCCGGCACCAATGCGCACATCGTCCTGGACCAGGCGCCCCGGCGTACGGCCACGGCCGGCGGAAAGCCTGCCGCTACTCGCGCATCCCGGCCGGACGGCCCGGACGTGGTGGTGCTGAGCGCTTCCTCCGGCGCGGTCCTTGGCCCAGCTGCCGCCCGGCTGGCCAGCTGGGTCGAAGGGGAAGGGGCGCAGGTTCCGGTGCGTGACCTGGCCCATACGCTGGCGCTGCGGCGCGACCCGTCCCCGGGGCGGCTGGCGGTGGCCACCACTGGCCGGGAGCACCTGACAGCCACGCTGCGCGGCTTCGCGGAGGGGCGGTCCGATCCGGCATTGCGCTCTGGGACCGCGCCCCGCGGCATCAAGCGCCGGCCCGTGATGGTGTTTTCCGGGCACGGCTCCCAGTGGGCTGCCATGGGCGCCGCCCTGCTGGAGAAGGAACCCGCCTTCGCGGCGGCCCTGGAGGAGGTCGAACCGCTGATCCAGCAGGAGGCGGGCTTCTCGGTGACGCGGGCCCTCACCGCGCCAGATACGGTGCGCGGTGTCGGCCGGGTCCAGCCGGCGATCTTCGCAATGCATCTGGCGCTGGCGGCGACATGGCGGCACTACGGGGTCGAGCCGGCTGCGGTGATCGGGCACTCGATGGGCGAGGCCGCCGCCGCGGTGATCGCCGGGGCCCTCTCCCCCGGCGACGGGGCCAAGGTGGTCTGCCGCCGTTCCCGGCTGCTAACGGAACTGTCAGGGACCGGGGCCATGGCCTTTGTCACGCTGCCTCACCAGCAGGTCGCCGAGGAACTGGCCATCCACCAGGCCTCCGCCGTGGTCGTTGCCGTCATCGCCGCCCCGGAGTCCACCGTGGTCTCCGGAGACGCCGCACAGATCGCGCGCCTGGTGGACGCGTGGGAGGCGCGGGGTATCCCCGCCGAAACGGTCGCCGTCGACGTGGCCTCGCACTGCCCGCAACTTGACCCGCTGCTCCCCCGTATGACCCGGGCGCTGCAGGACCTCACCCCAGGGGCCCCGCGGTTGGCGACGTACTCGACGGCCCTGGAAGACCCCCGCCGCACGCCGCGATACGACGCGGACTACTGGGTCGCCAACCTCCGCCGACCGGTGCGCCTCATGGACGCGGTGGCGGCGGCCGCCGCCGACCGGCACAGCGTCTTCATCGAAGTCTCCCCCCACCCCCTGCTGGCCCGGGCCGTGAGTACCACTCTCGACCAGCTGACGGAGGGACATGTCGTACTGTCCACTTTGCGCCGTGACGAGGATGCGCTGACCACGATGCGTACCCAGCTGGGTGCCGCCTTCTGCGCGGGGCTTACGGTCGACCTGTCCCCCCTGTACCGGGATGCGGCACTCGCGGAGGTGCCCACCACCGTCTTCGACCGCCGCTCGTATTGGCTCGATCTCCCCGACCGCTCCCCCGCCCTCGCCACTAGGAGGGGGCATCCGCTGCTGGGCGTCCACACCGCCGTGCCCGACCGGCCCGACGCACACCTATGGCACGGTGAGATCGGACCCGACTCGCTGCCCTGGCTCACCGACCACACGGTGCACGGAGACACAGTGCTGCCCGGTGCCGCGTACTGCGAGATGGCCTTGGCCGCCGGCTGCGAGCTGTTCAACACCACACCGGAGTACATCGAGGTCGCCGACGCCACCTTCGAAGAACTACTCCAGCTCGACGAACGCACCGCCGTCACCTCCACTGCCAGCCGCACGGACGAGCATGCCGCCGAATTCGCCGTCTGGGCCCGCGACGAGAATCAGACCTGGACACGCCATGCGCATGCCACCATCCGTTTGCACGACACCCCTGCCGAGCCCCCTGAACCCCAGCCGCCGCACATCGCGCTCGCCTCAGCGCACCCCGTGGACGTTCCTGCCGCCGAGGCATACGAACAGGCCCGCACCCTGCTCGGAATCGGCCTGGGCCCGGCATTCGCAGGGATCACCCGCCTGCGCCGCGCAGGCACGGCCCCCATCACCGCTTACGCCGACATCCAGCTGCCCGTGTCAGCCCGCGGCGGCCCCACGGGCTCCTTCCGCTGCCACCCCGTGCTCCTCGACACCTGCATACAGGCACTGGCCTTCACCCACCCGACCCCCACCTCCGACCGGGCCAGCGGGACACTGCTGGTCACCGGGGTGGCATCCCTGCGCTTCTACGCTGACGCCGGCCAGGCCCAGCACTGCACCGGACAGCTCACAGCCCAGGACGGGGACCGTGGCCGCGGAGCGGTCCGGCTGCTGGACGGCACCGGTCACACCCTGGTCTCCTTCGAGGGCGTGCGCTACACCCGGCACAGCGCAAGCAGCGCGGATGCCCCGCCCCAGCAGTCCTTCTACGACGTGCACTGGCAGCCGTGCCCACGCGGCTTCGTCAAGGCCCTCGGTGACCAAGGCCGCTGGCTGATCGTCGGCGAAGGTGACGGCACCGCCGCAGCCCTGGGCAATATCCTGCGCGAGGCCCGGGCCGACGCCGACATCGTCGACGTATCACCCACCGCTGGCCTGGATGCACTGGCCGCTGCCCTCACAGAACGCACCGGCGCGGACATCCCCGACTACCGTGGTGTCGTCGTCCTGGCCACCGCCGACCCGCCCTCCGGAACACCTTCCACCGACCGGGCCCCCCTGCACCGGCTGGCCAGCATCGTCAGCTACATCACCGACACCCCGTGGCCAGATCCCCCTCGCCTGTGGATCGTCACCCGCGGAGCCCGGGCCGTTTTCCCCGGCGACGGCATCGACATCGCCCACTGCGCCCTGCGCGGACTGGGCCGGGTCATCGGCCTGGAATACCCCGAACTCCGCACCGTCCAGGTCGATACCGATCCCGCCCGCAACGACCTGCAGGAACTGGCCGCCGAGCTGATCGCGGACCGGGACGAGGACGAAGTCGCCCTGCGCCTCCATACCCGTCTCGTCGCCCGGCTTGCCTACGTCCCGGTATCCCCCGACGAGCGCGGCCGGGGCCCACTGTTACCGATGGACTTCGGCAGCGACGGATTCCATCTCGCCCCGGCCCGGCCCGGGCATCTGGACGGAGCCGAACTCACCGCCAGCCCACGCCGTGCCCCCAACCCCGGAGAAGCCGAGATCCAGATCCAGGCGGCCGGCGTCAACTTCCGCGATGTCCTCCTCCTGATGGGCTTGGCTGACGACATAGGCTCCGCCCAGAGCGGACTGGGCATCGACTGCGCCGGGGTAGTCACCGCCGTCGGCGCGCCCGGCACCGGCTTCACCGTCGGCGACCGTGTGGTCTGTATGAACCCCCAGTACGGGGCCTTCGGCACCTTCATGACCGTACGCGAAGAATTCCTCGCACCCGCCCCCGCCGATCTGACTCCCGAAGCTGCCGCCGCTCTGGTGGCGCCGTACCTGAGCGCCTGGTACGCCCTGCACTATCTGGGCCGTCTGGAAGCGGGGGAACGCGTGCTCATCCACTGCGCTTCCGGCGGCGTTGGGCACGCGGCCATCGCTGTCGCCCGCGCGGCAGGAGCGGAGATCCTGGCCACCGCCGGCAGCGAACCCAAACGCACCTACCTGCGCGACATGGGCATCACCCACGTCATGGACTCCCGCACCCCGGACTTCGCCGACGAAATCCGGCAAACCATCCATGACGATGGAGTGGACATCGTCCTCAACTGTCTGACCGGCACAGCGCTCAAGGCCGGGCTGGAACTACTGCGCACCGGCGGGCGGTTCATCGAGATCGGCAAACGCGACATCACCGCCAACACCGCCATCGGCATGAGCCCCTTCGACCGCAACATCACACTCAGCAGTGTCGACCTGCGGCTGCTGGCCCAGAAACAGCCCCGCCGCTTCGCCTGCCTCCTGCGCAAGACCATGGCCGAAGTGCAGGACGGCGGACTGCCCCCGCTCATCCACCGCACCTTCCCCCTCACTCACGCCGAAGACGCATTCCGCCTGATGGCCAGGGCCCAGCACACCGGCCGACTGGTACTGAGCATCCCCCAGAGCGGAACGGCCACCGTCCGCCAGCAGCCCCCACCCGTGGTCCGGGCCGACAGCTCCTACATCATCACCGGCGGGCTGACCGGCATCGGCCTGGAAGTCGCCCAATGGCTCGCCAGCCAAGGCGCCGGCCGTATCGTCCTCAACGGCCGACGCCCCCCCACACCCAAGACCGAACTCCGGCTGACGTCCATGCGGCAGGCCGGTACGGACATTCACGTGGCCCGCGGGGACATCAGTGACCCATCCACCGCCCATGCCCTGGTCGAGGCGGCCACCGCGACTGGACTCCCGCTGCGCGGAGCCGTTCACTCCGCCGCAGTGCTCCGAGACGCCGTCGTCGTACAGATCGACGAGGAGATCACACAAACCGTCTGGCGGCCCAAGGTCGACGGTGCACTCCGGCTGCACGAGGCCACCGAAAACCACAGCCTGGACTGGTTCGTCCTGTTCTCCTCCCTCGCAGCCGTCACCGGTTCCCCCGGCCAAGGCATCTACGCAGCCGCCAACGCCTGGCTCGACGGCTTCGCCATCTGGCGCCGGGCCCGCGGCCTGCCCGCTCTCAGCATCGCCTGGGGCCCCTGGAGCGAAACCGGACTGGCCACCGACCTCGCCGACCGCGGCTACCCCGCCATCAGCACCACAGACGGCATCGCAGCCCTCCACACACTCCTTGAAACCGACCGGCCCCACGCCAGCTACCTACCCGAAATCCACCGCCTCTGCCAGGCCTTCAGCATCCTCACCAGTTCCTCGCTTCTCAGCCGCGTCATCCCGCCTCCTCCCGGAGCCCCCAACCATGCCCCCGCCAGCAGCCCGGGCCCCGCACACGCTCCTGCCTCCGGTGATGCCGTCCGCGATACCCTCCTCTCACTGCCGCCCGGACCCCGCCGCCGGGCCTGGCTGGAGAACTACCTCGCCGACCACATCCGCGCCGTCCTCCACCTCGGCACCGCCCCCCTCGACCCGCAAGTCGAACTCAGGTCCCTCGGCTTCGACTCCCTGCTCGCCCTCGAACTGCGGCACCGCCTCCAGGCCGCACTCCACATCAAGATCACACAAAAGATCATCATGGCCTACCCGACCCCGGCAGTCCTGGCCACCGAACTCGCCACACTCATCGGAGTCCCATTCCCCCCGGACCCACAAGACACCATCACCGGGTAAACCCGCACAGAAAAAGGCATACCGCACCTGGAGCGGACACACGCTCCCACCCAGGCCTCCCGTCCGATCATCCCGGCCGATCTGCGGGTACGGGCTCGGCACAACACACCAAGGGAGCATGGTCATGCCAGCGACAGCGACACCTGGCGAGTCTCGCGAGCATCACTACGGGGCAGGGCTTCTCGACTACCAAACGCCACTGGAGTTACGGCGTCTGCGCGCCCTGGAGAAGTTTGCCGACCCAATCACGCGTGCAGCCATCAGCGGCCGGGGGCTCCAAGCGGGCTGGCACTGCCTGGAGCTGGGGGTGGTGCCGGCTCCATTGCACAGTGGCTGGCCCGGCAGTGCGCGCCGGGGGAAGTGGTGGTCACCGACACCGACACCCGACTGCTGCCTCAGGGAGTGCCGAACCTGACCGTCCTGCGCCACGACGTCGTCCGGGACGATTTTCCGGCGGCATCCTTCGACCTCGTCCACGCACGCGCACTGCTCGAGCACCTGCCCGAACGCGACAAGACCATCGCACGGATGGTGCGCTGGACCGCCCCCCGAGGCTGGGTGTGTGTAGACGGGCTGATCGTGGTCTCATCCCCCGACGGCGCTCAGAACGCCTACCACCGCTGCATGGACGCTCTGATCACCTTGGTATCCGGCCAGATGCAGGTCGATGTCCGGTGGCCACCGCCCTGCCGCGGCTGCTCGCACAGGCAGGCCTGGAAGACGTCGATCTCATGTGTATCCCGGGCCGGGTGGGCCGGAACGGCAACGCCGACGCACTCACACAGCTCACCCTCGAACAACTCGGACCAGCGATGGTGCACCAGGGCCTTGTCGCACAGCAGGATCTCACCGACTGCAGGGAACTGCTGGCCAGCGGCAGCTACACCGGCCTCGCCTTCCTCACCCTGTCCACATGGGGCCGACGCCCACACCCGTAAGCGGCCGTTGGAGGAGGTATGCCCGAAGGGCGCCACCCCGCGGGGTGGCGCCCTTCGGGCATACCTCCTCCAACGGCCAATCAGCTACGAAGTGAGGGGTCTCGCGCTTTCCGGGCAGGTGTCTGGTGATGACTTCACGCCGCGATGTGTAATGTCTGGTATTCGGTGTGGACTTCGCGAGGTGGGCGGTTACCCACTGCCGAGTGGAGGTGTTTGTGTTTGTGCCAGGATTCGATGTGTCGAGTGATGTCCTGCCGGGTGGCTTCGCGTGTCAGGTAAGTCATCCTGGATACACGCTCGTTCTTCAGCGCCGCGAAGAATGATTCCGTCATAGTGTTATCGAAACAGGTCCCGGTCCGTCCGGCGGAACGTGGAAGGCCGAGGTGTTTCAATGTCTCACCGTGCTCGGCTGGCCTGTAGTTCGATCCGCGGTCCGAGTGGAATATTGTGCCGTCTGTGAGTTTCCTGTTCCGGGCTGTGTTGCGGATGGCCCGGGATGTGAGGGGGGTGTGGTAGTGGTCGTCCATGGCGTAGCCGATGGCTTCCTTCGTGCGGCGGTCGATGGCGGTCGCCAGGTACAGCCACCTCTCACTGGTGGACACGTAGGTGATGTCCCCGACCGGCTTTTGGCCGGGAGCGTCGGCGGTGAAGTTCCGGCCGGCGAGGTCAGGCGCGGGGCCGGGGGTGCCCTGGGTGAGGCCGAAGCGTTTCGGCTTCGGCTGGGAGGGCTCCAGGCCCGGTTCGCGCGTGAGGCGGCGGACCGGCTCCAGGCCAGCGGTGACGTCCCGGCGGTGCGGTTGTGCGTGGATGCGCCGGTGGCTGTAGGTGCTGTCGGAGTCCTCGAACGCCTTCGTGATGAGCAGTTTCAGTTCCTCACGCCGTTCGGCTGTCGCGGATTCGGGACGGCCTCACCAGTCGTAGTAGCCGGATTTGGAGACGCCGAGTCGCTTGCACCTGTACCCGACGCTGTACGCGTACTCCGTCGTGTCGAGCCGCATCTCGTCGATGAACTCGTACGTGCTCGCTGCCGGGGATCCCCCGCGAAGTACGCTGCGGCTTTTTTCAGGAAGGTGTTTTCCATCTCGGCTTCGCGGATCCGGCGTTCCAGCTCTTTGAGGCGTGCTCGTTCGCTGAGCGTCAGTTCCGCGTCTGGCGCCGGCTCCTGGCGTGCCTTGTGTTTCTTCACCCAGCCCCGGAGGGTTTCGGGGTTCATCCCGGGCTCGCGGCCTGCTTCGGAGATCGTCTTACTCGAGCTCAGCGCGACCCGGACGGCTTCTTCACGGAACTCAGGTGTGTACTTGCTGAGTGACGCCACATCGTGCTCCCTCGTTCCCTGTTCAGGGAAACCCTATTGAGCCCCTGTCCGGAAACTTCGGGGCCCCTCAGCCTTCCTGTAGAAAGGCGCTCAGGTGCGGAGATTGAGCCGACCTGCCTACTTGGTGCCGACGTGAAGCGTGTGTCCATACGGTAGGTCGTCGTGGGTTTCGACATGTTGGAATCCTGCGGCCTTCAGGACGGCTGTGACGTCGCGGGCGGAGTAATTCATGCCTTCGCCTGAAGCAAGGGTCAGGAAGTAAGGCGATACCAGACCTGCCGTGAGTGGCCCGGTATTGTCGTTGTTCGATGCGAAGTTATAGATGAATACACTTCCTTGTTCGGGTAGTACCTCATAACACTTCGTCAGGAGTTCGATGTTGCGCTGCAGTGACCAGACTTCGAAGAGGTGGATGTAAAGAATTCCGTCGATCCCGCATGGAAAGTCGGCTGAGAAGATATCCCCCGCGTAGGTGTGAATTCTTTGCTCGAGCCCTGCCTCCTGGATGTTTGCTGCGGCGAGATGCAGTGAGGAACCCTGATCGAACACCGTTAGTTCCAGATGGGGATGGTGCCGGGCTGCGGCAATCGCGGTGGTGGCGTCGCCGCCACCGAGATCGAGCAGGTGGGTGAAGTCGGCGAGGTCGGCGGTGTCCAGGAAGGTGGGAAGAGTGCGCGCTGACGCGTTACCCATATTGCGGTAGAAGCATTGCTGCAGGTGTGGGTGGTTAGTGAGGCGTTCGTACAGAGTGGCGCCTGGTCCCGGTACGGTGCGCAGGCCGACGTTCTTGTTCTCCTTCAGTGACTGGGTGAAGTCGGTCATGGCGGGATTGATGATTCTTGCGTGGAGGTCGATGAGTGGGCCAAGATAACGGGGGCCGGGGATGAGCTTCGACCGGACGATCTCGGAGTTGACGTACTTATTGCCTTCCTTCTTGATGAGCTGCAGGGCCGCGAGGCCGAGAAGAAGTACTCGTGCGGGCTGTTCTTCGATGTTCAGCGCCTTTGCCACGCCAGCAATGTCCAGGCCGCCAGCCTCCTCCAGCCTGGCGAACAAGTCGGTTTCGATGCCTGCGTGGAGCAGCTCGAAGGCTGTGGTGCCGTGGATGATGAGCCTGAGAAGGTCGGAGTCCTTCATGGCTGGCTCCCTTTAGCGATCGGGCTCTGCTGCGGCCCTGGGTTCTGTAGCTGGGCGGGCAGGACAGCGTTTGTTCACGATGAGCCGTCTGGTGAAGCTGTAGACGAGCGTGCCGTCTTGTTTGTGGCCGGATGTTTCGGCGTGGACTTCGCCGCCTCGTTTCGACGGGCTGGGATCTCGCATGGTGAGGACTCGCGTCTGGGCGTAGAGGGTGTCTCCGTGAAAGACCGGAGCCGGGTGGCAGAAGGAGCCGAAACTCAGATGCGTGATCGCCTGACCGGTGATGTCCCGGGCTGACAGTCCGCACAGAAGTGAGAAGACATAGGCACTGGTGACGAGGGGCCGTTGCCATCGCGTGGCCGACTGTGCGTAATGGTGGTCCAGGTGCAGCGGGTGGCAGTGCATGGTGAGCAGGCAGAAGAGATGGTGGTCGTACTCGGTCACGGTCTTGCCGGGCCAGTGACGAAGCGTCGCGCTTGTCTCGAAGTCTTCGAAATACCGTCCGGAGGGCATTGCTCAGCTCCTGGGAACAGCGATGCGGCGTCGCACGCGCAGGAACAAGGTATCCTCCTGGGTGAATCCCCGGGTCTCGACCTGCACTTCGCCGCGGCCGTGGCGGTTGGGGACGACGTGCTTGGCGAGCACTTCGGTCTGTGCGTACACGGTGTCCCCGTGGAATACCGGGGCAATTTGTTCGAGAAGTTCCTCGTCGTGGCTGAGGGCTTGTCCTGTTACGTCACGTACGGACATGCCCAATACCAGGGAGTAGAGGTAAGTGGTCAGTACCGGATTCCGTTTGAGGTTCGTGGAGGTCTGGGCGTAGTGGGCATCCAGGTGCTTCGGGTGGTGGGTCATGGTGAGCAGGCAGAAGAGGTGGTGGTCGTACTCGGTCACGGTCTTGCCGGGCCAGTGACGGTACACGGCGCCGACCTCGAACTCCTCATAAGATCTCCCGAAGCTCACTGAAGTCCCCCTGCTGCGGGCGTCGAGAGCACGGTGTGCATGGGCCTTGTCTGCCAGGTGCCCAGGGCCAGCTCCATGGTGATTCCGGGGCCAAAGCCAGCGATGATGCCGCAGGCCCCGTCTCGGGGTTGGCTGTCGGCGGTGCGGCACAGGACGTCGAAGACGGCGGCCGAGGCGATGTTGCCGTGGTGGGCGAGGGTGTGCCAGCTGTCCTGGAGTCCTTGATCGGGAACGTGGCCGTGTGTGCGCAGGGCGTCCAGGACCCGGGGGCCGCCGGTGTGGACGACGTAGAAGTCCAGGCCCGGCAGTTGCAGCCCGTTCTTCTCGACGAATGCACCCAGTTCAGGCATGACCTGTTGCATGGTGCCCGGTACGCCTTTGTTGAGGCGGAAGTGGAATCCGGTGTCTTTGACCTCGTAGGCGATCCACTGGCTGGTGCCGGGGATGACATGGGAGGCCTGTGCCCGCAGGATCACTCCGACGCCCTCGCCGTCCCCGCGGACCACCGCTGCCGCGACAGCGTCCCCGAACAGGCCGTTGGACAGAAGGCTGCTGACGTCGTGGTCGTCGGGCTGGTAGCACAGGGAGCAGAACTCGCAGGCCACGATGAGGGTGTTGGCCCCGGGGTGGGCGACGCAGTAGTCGGTGGCCCGGTTGATCGCCGCGGTGCCCGCGGCACAGCCGAGTTGCGCGATGGGCAGCTGCACCGTGTCGGTGCGAAACCCCAGCTCGTTGATCATCCATGAGGTGAGCGAGGGCATCATGAACCCGGTGCAGGACACGAAGACGATGGCATCGATGTCCTCGGCCACAAGAACGGCATTGGCCAGGGCCTCGTCGACCACGGGAGGCACCCGCTTCTTAGCCTCCTGTTCGAACACGCCGCTGCGGTGCGTGAACCCGGAGTGCTCCAGAGTCTGGTCGATGGGGCGGATGATATGGCGCTTGACCACGCCGGTGTGCTCGATCAGACGTAGCACCAGGCGCAGTTGCGGGTGGTCGGCGTGCAGTCGCGCGGCGAGTGCCAGGGTGTCGTCTTGCGTGATCACGTGCTCGGGCACGGCAACTGCGGGCCTACACAGCAGCGGCATCGCGCTCACCCCCTGCGACGATCCATTCCGCGTGGAAGGTGCCCTCGGCCGGACCGTGTGCGCCGTGGAACTCGTCGCTGCGTTCGGTCAGCACCGTCAGGCCCGCGTCGCGGTAGAGGGCGGCCAGTTCCCGGGGCATCAGCTGCCCCGGCCGCACGCCCGCCTCGAATACCGCGCGGACACTGGTGTGCCGAGCGGCATAGCCCTCCATCTTCCCCGGCTCCTGCGCCAGGAACTCGTAGTCGAAGATCCTCCCCTGCCCGCCCGCGAGGGTAGCGAGGGAAGCGATCGCGCGCCGACGAGCGTCGTCATCGTCCAGCAGGTGCAGCAGGAACCGCACCCACACATTGGCCGGCCCGGTACGCGCGGCCAGTGCCTTCACCGCCTGGTCGTCGAGAACATCGACAACCTCGAAACGCACCCCCGGATAGTCGACTCCGGACAGGTGCAACTGCTGCTCGCGGGCCAGAGCCACGGCCGTTGCAGATACATCCACACCGATGACCGGACCCACAGAGGTGGCGAAGCGCTGTGCCAGCCACGACGTCTGGTGTCCGTTGCCGCAGGCCACGTCCATCAACGGCAACCCCGGGCGCAGCAGGCCGCTGACCTGCCGGCACCAGTCGCTCAGCTGCCCTTCCGGATCGGTGTCCCAGGGAGGAATGTCCCTGCTGCCGATGGCAGACCAGTACCGTTCCCATGCACCGCTCTCGACCGGGGGCTCGGCTACCTCCCGCGGCCTGCGCGTGTCTCCTGTTTGCGTCATCGCACCCTCCTCCGCAGCGTTGATGGGCGGGACGACTGCTGCACATCGTTGCGAGATGCAGGTACCAACAGGAAGGCGCAGGCCAGGGGCGCACGACGTGAACATGCTTCCCGGGGTGTGATCCGGAGTGCGTTCATGTGTGATGGAGCGAAGAATGATCAGGAGCGTGCGTTCCGCTGACCTTGTTCTCCCCTCGCGCCGCCTCGAAACCGCTGGTGAGGCTGACCATCCTGGTGGGGCCTGGTGCGTGGTGAGGCGCCCCCGGTGGTGTGGACACTCTGACAATGGATCTTGTGGATCCGAGGAAGGGTGTCCTGGTGGGACGAAGGTCTCCGTATCCGGCGGAGTTCAGGAACGATGCGGTGGCGCTGTACCGGACGGCGGGAGGGAAGCGCACATATGCCGCGGTCGCGGCGGATGTCGGGGTGACCGGCGAGACCCTGTGCAGTTGGGTGCGCCAGGCCGGCGAACAGGCCGGCCGCGCCAGCAGCCGCGGAGGGGAGTCTGCGGCGGAGAGCCGGGATGAGGAACTGGCGCGGCTGCGGGCGGAGAACGGCCGGCTGCGCAGGGCCGAGAAGGAGTGGGAACTCGAGCGGGAGGTCCTGCGCCGGGCAGCCCCGTATTTCGCCAAGGAGATGAGGGCATAACCCGCCGCTGGGACTTCATCTCCGCCCACCGCGCCGACTTCGGCGTCAAGCGGATATGCCGGGTCCTTCACGTGTCCCGCTCGGGCTACTACCGGTGGCTCGCCGGGGCGAAGGCCCGCAGCGAGCGGCGGGCCGCGGACTGCGCCCTGGTCGCTGAGATCCGCGAGATCCACACCGAGCACAAGGGCACGTACGGGGTCCGCCGGGTCCACGCCGAGCTGCGGGGCTTCGGGCATACCGTCAACCGCAAGCGCGTCGAGCACCTCATGAGGAAGCACGGGATCAAGGGCCGCCACCTGCGGCGCCGCAAGCGCACCACGGTCCCCGACCGGCTCGCACCACCCGCCCCCGGCCTCGTCCGCCGCGACTTCTCCGCCCGTCAGCCAGACGAGAAATGGTGCGGCAATCATCACCTACGTGCAGGTCGGCGGCTCGTGGCTGTATCTGGCCTGTGTCCTGGACATCTGCTCGTGCCGGGTGCTCGGCTACTCGATGGCCACCCATATGCGGTCCGAACTGGTCATCGACGCCCTGAAGATGGCCGCGTCGGCAGCGTCGGCGGGGTGATCTTCCATACGGACAGAGGCGCGCAATACACCTCGGACGCGTTCGCCCAGGTCTGCGCGGGTTTCGGGATCCGCAGGAGCATGGGCCGGGCCGGCTTGAGCTACGACAATGCCCTCGCCGAGTCGTTCTGGCAGGGGCTCAAGAGGGAGACGATGCACGAGAGGCTGTTCTCGACGGTGCGCCAGGCAAGGCTGGAGATCTTCCAGTGGCTCACCTACTACAACACGCGCAGACGCCACAGTGCCCTCAGCTACCTCTCGCCCACAGAGTTCGAACAACAGCACCTACGAGCAGATCGACTCACAATCGCGGCATGAGCCCCTGTGCCCACACACCGGGCGACGCCTCACTGGACGCCGTGGCCGCCGAACTCAACGGCCGCCCACGTAAAACGCTCGGCTGGGAAACCCCAGCCGAGCGTCTCGCTAAGCTCCTGGCGGCAGCCAGTTGACCACTGTGTTGCGACGACCCATGGAATGCGCCTCGGGCGGAGGGGGCTGGAAACGGAGCATCAGCTGCCGCGCCAGCCCTCGGCCCTACCGCTTGGCATGGCCGCTGTCAGGGCATGAAGCCGCCCCCACCGCTGCCTCCGCTGCCGGTGGAATCACCCCTGCCGCCGCCGGGAATGCCGCCGAGGCCAGGGGTGCCTACATTGAGACCGCGGAAGCTGGCGTTCTCACCTGCGCCGCCCACGCTGACGCTGCCACCGCCACCACCGCCGATGCCGGCACCGCCCCCGCCGCCCCCGCTATTGCCGCCGTCCCCGCTGCCGCCGTAGCCTCCGGCGCTGACGGAGGTGATGCTGACGCCCTCGACCTCGGCGTTGCCACCGCTGCCACCGTTGCCCTGACCGTTATTGACGTCCCCCCCGCCACCGCCGGTGCCAGCGCCCCCGCCACCGGCAGTGCCTCCGCTGAGTCCGTTGCCGCCGTTGCCTCCCGTAACCTTCGCGTAGCCCTTGCTGCCGCCGGGGCCGGCGACTCGGGCGTTGCCGCCCCCGGTGGCGGCCAGATCCCGGCTGTGGCTGGCGCCGGCTCCGCCGATACCGGCGCCGCCGCCAGCACCACTGAAGTAGCCGGCGCCGCCGTTGCCCCCGGTGCTGGACAGAGTGAACTGTGAGGCCCAACGGGCATCGACTTCGCCGCTGACACCTGCGCCGCCGCCACCTGCGCTATGACCTGTGCCGCCGTTGCCACCGCGGGCCAGGACAGTAGTGGTGTTGCTGGTGTCGGCGGTAACGGTGCCGCTGATGGCGTTACCGCCGTCGCCACCGCGCAGATTGCCGTTGCCGTTGCCGTTGCCGCCGTTGCCACCGGCGGCGCTGATGCTGCTGCCGCCGTTCGTGGTGATCGTGCCGGCGATGGCGGTGCCGCCGTGGCCACCGATGCCAAGGGTGCTGCTGCCGGTGTTGCCGTTGCCGCCGGTGCCTGCCTGGACAGCGAGGTTGAGAGTGCCGCCGTGGGTGGTGACGGCGCCGGTGCCGGTGATGCCGTCGGCACCCCGGCCGCCACGCCCAGGGGTATCCGAGCCCTTGGAATAGCTGCCGGTGTTGTCAGAGCCGTTGGGGGCTTGGATGAGGATGGTGTCGGTGTTGCCGGTGTCGGAGGCATCGATGCTGCTACTGACGCTGCCGCCGTGGACGTAGACGAAGTGGCTGCCGTTGTTCAGAACCATGGGCGTGGTGATGCCCTGGGGGCAGTCAATGTAGGCGGCGCCCGCCGGGATGGTGGTGTCCTCGACCGTGATGGCCGCGCCGGCCGTGGCATCGGCCGTGCAGCCGGCCGGCAGCTGGTCGTCTGCGGCGTGCGCGAGCGGGGCGGCCAGCAGTGTGCCAGCACAGGAAGCCGCCAGCACGGTGGCCACGCCCGTCACCTGTCCCAGCCATGTCCGGCCGCTCCACCGCACGCGCGGCACCCGTCGTGATTGTGCGGGGACCCGTTCCCGGCTCACTGAACGTCGGCTCGTCACAGAAGATTCTCCTTCGCCAGGCGGAGCGCCCGTCGGCTCCCCTGCCAGCCTGCACAACAGGTACGCGCACTGCTCGCGATCCGCCCCCGTTCGGGGTCGTGTCCCCTCATCTGGTGTAACAGCGATCTGAGGCGTCGCCCGGTGTGTGGGCACAGGGGCTCATGCCGCGATTGTGAGTCTATCTGCTCGTAGGTGCTGTTGTTCGAACTCTGTGGGCGAGAGGTAGCTGAGGGCACTGTGGCGTCTGCGCGTGTTGTAGTAGGTGAGCCACTGGAAGATCTCCAGCCTTGCCTGGCGCACCGTCGAGAACAGCCTCTCGTGCATCGTCTCCCTCTTGAGCCCCTGCCAGAACGACTCGGCGAGGGCATTGTCGTAGCTCAAGCCGGCCCGGCCCATGCTCCTGCGGATCCCGAAACCCGCGCAGACCTGGGCGAACGCGTCCGAGGTGTATTGCGCGCCTCTGTCCGTATGGAAGATCACCCCGCCGACGCTGCCGACGCGGCCATCTTCAGGGCGTCGATGACCAGTTCGGACCGCATATGGGTGGCCATCGAGTAGCCGAGCACCCGGCACGAGCAGATGTCCAGGACACAGGCCAGATACAGCCACGAGCCGCCGACCTGCACGTAGGTGATGATTGCCGCACCATTTCTCGTCTGGCTGACGGGCGGAGAAGTCGCGGCGGACGAGGCCGGGGGCGGGTGGTGCGAGCCGGTCGGGGACCGTGGTGCGCTTGCGGCGCCGCAGGTGGCGGCCCTTGATCCCGTGCTTCCTCATGAGGTGCTCGACGCGCTTGCGGTTGACGGTATGCCCGAAGCCCCGCAGCTCGGCGTGGACCCGGCGGACCCCGTACGTGCCCTTGTGCTCGGTGTGGATCTCGCGGATCTCAGCGACCAGGGCGCAGTCCGCGGCCCGCCGCTCGCTGCGGGCCTTCGCCCCGGCGAGCCACCGGTAGTAGCCCGAGCGGGACACGTGAAGGACCCGGCATATCCGCTTGACGCCGAAGTCGGCGCGGTGGGCGGAGATGAAGTCCCAGCGGCGGGTTATGCCCTCATCTCCTTGGCGAAATACGGGGCTGCCCGGCGCAGGACCTCCCGCTCGAGTTCCCACTCCTTCTCGGCCCTGCGCAGCCGGCCGTTCTCCGCCCGCAGCCGCGCCAGTTCCTCATCCCGGCTCTCCGCCGCAGACTCCCCTCCGCGGCTGCTGGCGCGGCCGGCCTGTTCGCCGGCCTGGCGCACCCAACTGCACAGGGTCTCGCCGGTCACCCCGACATCCGCCGCGACCGCGGCATATGTGCGCTTCCCTCCCGCCGTCCGGTACAGCGCCACCGCATCGTTCCTGAACTCCGCCGGATACGGAGACCTTCGTCCCACCAGGACACCCTTCCTCGGATCCACAAGATCCATTGTCAGAGTGTCCACACCACCGGGGGCGCCTCAGCCGGTTGTCATCCCCTACGGTATCTACGATCTCGCCACCAACGCCGGCTGGGTGAACATCGGGACCGACCACGACACCGCCGCGTTCGCCGTGGAGTCCATCCGTCGCTGGTGGCGCCGACGCGGACGACTCGACCACCCGCGCGCCACCCGGCTGCTGATCACGGCGGACTCCGGCGGCTCGAACAATCCCCGCTACTGGACCTGGAAGAAGCAGCTGCACGCCTTCGCCCACGAGAGCGGCCTTCAGATCACGGTGTGCCACTTCCCTCCCGGGACCCAATGCCGTTGTTTGACCATTCATCAGTTCGTGGTGGGCGGGAGGTATTCGGCTCGCCAGGCGTTGACACGTCATGCATCCGTGGACGGGGCGATCCGATGACGTGGGGCCGGGGCGGGGTGAGGCCGGGTGCTCTCTCGCCGCGGTTCATGGTCTACTTCACGCTCGCGTTGGCGCTGTTCGCGCAGGACTCCTACGACGATGTCGCGCAGAACCTGGTCGGGGCGCTGGAGGGAATGGACGAGACGATCCCGAACCGGGCCTTGTTCACCCGCGCCCGGCAGCGCCTGGGGCCAGAGGTGTTGGAGACGGTGTTCCGTCGGGTGTGCGGACCGGTGGCCCCTGCCCGGGTGGGCACGGCGTTCTGGCGCGGGATGCGGTTGGCCGCCGTCGACGGCTTCGTACTGGACCTGCCGGACAACAAGGCCAACCGGGAGCTCTTTGGCGGGTGGAGCGACGCGCGCGGGGCGCCGGCCGGGTTTCCGCAGGTGCGGGTGGTGACGCTGACCGAGACCGGCACACACGCCTCGATCGACGCCCGGATCGGAGGCTTCAACGGTGGCGAGCGGGAGTTGGCGGTACAGATGGCCTCCTCCGCGGCCGGGATGCTGGTCATCATGGACCGCAACTTCCCCGGGGTGGAACTGTGGAAGGCGTACACCCACGCCGGAGCACATCTGCTGCTGAGGGCTCGGTCGACGGTCGCCTCCCGGCCGCTTGAGGTGCTGCCGGACGGGAGCTACCTGGGGCGGGTGAGCCTGGGTAGGCAGCGGGCCTCGCATCCGGGCGGGGTGACGGTCCGGGTCGTCGAGTACCGCACCGACGGCGGCGAGCTGATCAGGCTGTTGACCGATCTGCTGGACGCCGAGGCCTATCCAGCAGCGGAGCTGGCCTCGCTCTACCATGATCGCTGGGAGGCGGAATCGGCCTACCGGCAGGTCAAGACGTTCCAGCGTGGACCCGCGCAGGTGTTGCGCTCGGCCACTCCGGCGCTGGCGCATCAGGAGGTCTGGGCGCATCTGGTGGTGCACCACTGCCTGAACGGGATCATCATGAGAGTCGCCGACGGCGAGCGGATCGACCCGCACCGGATCTCCTTCGTCAAGGCTCACAAGCACGTACGGCGCAGCGTGATCCAGCAGACCAAGGACGCCGTCTCGGCCGTCGGGGCATTCCTGGCGATGCTGGAAGTCAAGATCCGCCGCAAGCTCGACACCGGGCCTCGCCGCAGCCGTAGTGCGCCACGGGTCCTCAAACGCCCGGACGCGAAATACTCGCCCTCGGTCAAGAAACAGCAGCCCGGCCCCACCCGGCGAGTCCCCGCCAAGGTGATCACCCTCAGCCCGGCAACGCTTCAGTAACTCAAACAACGGCATTGGCCCGGCACATCGAAATGGAACCGGATCGAGCACCGGATGTTCTGCCACATCACCGCCAACTGGCGCGGCCAGCCACTGACCAGCTACCAAGTCGTCATCGAGACGATCACAGCGACGACCACCGGGGCCGGGCTCACGATCGGCGCCGAGCTGGACACCGGCAGCTACCCGCTGGGCGCCACTGTGACGTCGCCGAATTCCACGCCCTGCCGATCACGCCCGACCCCTTCCACGGCGAGTGGAACTACACCCTGGCCCGCGACTGCGCGAAGCATTCCCAAGAGCCACCGACCCGCCAACCGATCGATCCGGCCGTGACCTTGATGCTCACCGATCCGGTGCTGACCGGCATCCCGCGCTCGGACTTCGCACACCTGGTGGAGATCTCGGAACCGTACTGGGACGCCCTGGCCGAGGCGTTCTTCCAGCGCCGCTTCCATCGCCCGCGCAGCTACCTCCACCCACAGACCAGCAGCCTGGACCACTTCCATCGGCTCCTGACCGCATTGCTCCGCCGCCGCAGGGCCGTGACCAGCACCCTCATGGCCCACCTGCTGGGAGTCACCCGTACCAACCTGTCCAACCAATTCCAGGACGGCCACCGGATTCTCGATCTCCACAAGATCGACATCACATCGATGTCCGGATCACCGGCACGCACTCTCGACCAGCTGAAGACCCGCCTTGGGCCTGCCGAGAACAGCACTGCAGATCCAATCTGACAGTTATTTACGTACGAGCCCCGGGCAAGGTCACCCACTGCCGGGCCGGGGTCTTGCTGCATCTGGCTTCCAACGGGGCCTCGGCGGCGGTGAACTGGCGTCTGTTCCTGCCCGAGAGCTGGGATCCCGCCTCGGCGAAGGCCGATGCAGTGAAGGTGAAACGACGTGCGAAGTGCGCCATCCCCGCCGGGGCGGGGCACGTTGAGAAGTGGCAGCTGGCCCTCGGCATGATCGACGAGACGTGGTCCTGGGGCATCGAGGTGCCCCAGGTCCTCGCCGACGGCGGCTACGGGGACACCGCCGCCTTCCGGCTCGGCCTGGAAGAGCGCGGCCTCGACTACGTGGTGGGCATCTCCACCACGACCACCGCCCAGCCCGAGGACGCCCGGCCGTGCACCCCGCCCTGCACCGGCCAGGGCCGCCCGCCGGTGCCCGCCTACCCGGAGGCGGCCCTGAGGGTGAAAGAACTGGTCATCGCGGCCGGGAAACGCGTAGCCCGTCCGGTGCAGTGGCGCGAGGGCTCCCGGCCGGGCAGCGGCCGCAGCGGAGACAAGCGCATGTACTCGCGCTTCGTGGCCCTGTGGATCCGCCCCGCCGGACGTGAAGTCCGCAAAGCCACGGCCGGCACCGAGCTGCCGGTGCGCTGGCTGCTGGCCGAATGGCCCGCCGACCAGGACGAACCGGTGCAGTTCTGGCTCTCCAGCCTGCCCGAGCACACCCCGCTGCCCGTCCTGGTCCGCACCGCGAAACTCCGCTGGCGCATCGAAAACGACTACCGCGAGATGAAACAGGCCCTGGGCCTGGCCCGCTTCGAAGGCCGCACCTGGCCCGGCTGGCACCACCACACGTCACCCTCGTCTCGGTCGCCCACGCCTTCTGCACCCTGCAGCGGCTGACCCGCTCCCCAAAAGAGACGGCGCCAGCCTGAGCCTCTACCGAGTCGTCCGCGAAGTGCAGCTACTCCTCGCACTCTGGACCGGCGCCTGCCCCACCTGTCACCGCGACATCCCCGACCCCGCACCAACCCGACCAAGCCCTACTAGGGGTGGCGCAACCTCGGGCGGAGGTGGGGGCTCAGGCGCGGAATGCGGCTTCACGATCGGCTACGACCCGGGACAGGTCTACCCCGCGGCCGACGATACGGTCATCGTACCTCCCGGTGTTGGCCCAGGTGAGCGGCGGAGGGGGCGCTCGTGGCAGTGCCGCTCAGGTTCTCCTCCCTGAGGAAACCGGAATTAAGAACCTCGTCACCGCACAGGGAGGAGACGGCGGGGAAACGGCCAATGTTTCCGGCGCCAGAGGAGGCCGCGGCGGTTCCGTCGGTACGTCCGAGGATCCCACCGAGCGCGGCAGTTGTCAGGGGAGCACGCTCATCAGCGCGCGCAGCGGCGGGCGGGGAGGCGACGGCCAAGCGAAAACGCTGCAGTCGGGCAGCGCAACCGGGTGGCGCCGGAGGACTGCCCCCGACGCCGGTGCCCGAAGCCTGTGGCTCCTCCGGCAAGGGAGGCGACGTGGTGGTCGACTCCGACGGCCAGGTCAATGCTCAGAGCGGCGCCTCCAGCCAGTCGGGCTGCGTGCAGATCATCCTCTCCTGAGGGCACCGGGCAGACCGGAACCGGAGGGCCGGGGACTGGCGCGGCGGCTGATGCCTCGCTGCCAGTCCCGCCGGTCAACCAGGATGTAGATCTGCCGCGAGTTCGGTGAGAGACCCTGTGTGGATGTTGGTCAGAGTCTGATCCGGGCCTCAATGCTGATCAGAGGGCCGGGGCAGTCCTCCGCTTCCGGTGACGAGGATGACGACGGGGTGCCGGTCCTGATCGACTGCGACGGGTGCGGGAAGATAATGGAGCCGGGCCTGTTCGACGGGGACGATCCGCTGCTGCCGGTGGTGCCCGGCCCGGCGGCGGTGTTGGTGCCCGTTGACGCTGGGCGCGTCCGAGCAGCACTCTGGTGAGCAGGTAGCTTGCGACTCCCCGCCCGGTCGGTGTCAGTCCGGCCCTGCTCGCCCAGGGGCCGCCACATCGCACCCCGCCGCGCTGTCGCGACCGTATTCTGAGAGGTGACGGAAGGAGTCGTTGATGAGCGTCGACGCGATCCTGTACACCGAGTTTCCCGCCGGGTACACGGTTTTCTTCGGTGCCGACGGGAAGGTGATCATGACTCCGCAGAGTGAGGAGCACTCCAGCACGATCCGCTCGATGCAGATCGACACCCTCGCTCTCGGTCGTCACGCGAAGGTCACGTCCGACGTCTACATCGACTTTCCTGCCGACGAGAATTCCGCCCCCGACCTGGCGATCCTGCGTGAGGACGCGCGGAAGCAGGGCAAGCGCTACAGCTTCGAGGACGTCCTGCTGATCGCCGAGGTGGTCTCGGTCTCCTCCGCACGCAAGGACTACGACGACTGCACTGCCAAGTACGGCCGCTACGGCATTCCGGTCTACGTGATCGTGGACCCGTACGCCGGGGAGGTCGTCGTCCACACCGAACCCGCCGGGGCCGGCTACATCACGGCACGCACCCACCCCTACGGCACCGGCAAGCTCCCCATCGAGCTGGCCGACGGGCGGACCTTCACCCTCGACCTGGACGAGCTGCCCCGGCCCGAACCGGAGAACAGCTGACGGAGACACGCCGCGGGAGTGCGCCACAGCAATTCGCTGCAAACTGCATCTTGCGCCGCCCCGATGGGTCCTCGAGCAGGGCACTTCGCGACTTCGGATTGTTGAATGCAAACGCCAGTCCGGGTGTGCCCACGCGTGGGCACACGTCCCGGACGGAGCCGGACCGAGGGAGATCGAGTCGGATGGAAACGGGGTTGTTCATCCCGGTTCTCTGACAAAACCGCAGGTGAGAAGGGTCTCAGTTCCGGGTTTAACTGATCGTTTCAGAACGAGGTTCGTAGGCGGCGGAGGCATATGAGACTGCAGGCCAGTTCGAGCAGTCCCTGGTGGATGTCGGCGCGTTGCTTGTGGCGGAGGCGGAGTCGCTTGAACTGGTGCAGCCAGGCGAAGGCGCGCTCGATCGCCCAGCGGACTTTGCCCAGTCCGGAGCCGTGGGCGACGCCGCGTCGGGCGGTCATGGGTTTGATGCCGCGTTTCCACAGCAGGCGGCGGTACTTGTCGTAGTCGTAGCCCCGGTCTGCGTACAGTCGCCGGGGCCGGTGGCGGGGGCGGCCCCGCAGGCCCCGGATCGGCGGGACCGCGTCCAGCAGTGGCAGGATCTGGGTGACATCGTGCCGGCTGCCGCCAGTGAGTGTGACGGCGAGGGGGCCCGTGATGGTCGAGGGTCAGGTGGTGCCTGGAGCCGGGCCGGGCCCGGTCGACGGGTGAGGGACCGACGTGATCCCCCCCCCCTTTCAATGCCCGAACGTGCGAGCCGTCCACGGCACAGTCGTCCAGGTCCTATAGATCGGCGCGGCGCAACTCGCTGAGCAGGGCGGCGTGCGGGCGGGGCCATACGCCGGCCTCGGTCCAGTCCCGCAGCCGGCGCCAGGCCCTCACCCCGGAGCAGCCCACCGTCTCCGCGGGGACATCACGCCAGGTGACACCGGTCCGCAGCACGTACATGACGCCGGCGAGCGCCGTTCGGTCCGGAATACGCAGTCGCCCCGGATAGCGGCGGCGCTCGGGAGTCGGCGGCAACAGGGGAGCCACCCGCTCCCACAGGCCATCAGGAACAAGATCGGCACGCACCTGGGACGGCCTGCCGACCAAGACCAGCAAGCACAAGACCCACAGCTCAACTCATGCTGAAACGATCAGTAAGTCCCCTAGGCTCCACAGCAGCAAACCCGGTCTGACCTGCGGAAATGTTGGTCAGGCCGGGTTTTTGTGTGCTGACATGTCAGCACGGTGGTCCTAGGGGAGCTGTTCTCCTAGAACTTTCCGGTGTTTGGTGGAGGTCGTGTCTGGGTGGTCCGGCTGCGCTTGCGTCGCCTTGGTCGCACTTGGGTGTGGGGTCCTGCCCGGGCGTGGGGCCGGGCAGGGCTATCGGTGCGGTTTCGTGGGGGATGGATGTCACCGCACGCGACATGTGAGACAACTGCCTCGTCCTGGTTCCGGTCACGCTCCATCGGGGTGAAGTGGGCTGGCGCTGGTTGAACCCATGCGGTGCTCGCCGTGTGGGTGCAATTCCGTTGCTTTTCTGGGAGTGCGCGGTTAAGTGTCCTGTGATGTGTGCTTGTGAGGCTTGCGTGGGGCGTGGTGTGGTCTTGCCGCGCGGGCATGAGCGGCGGTTCTGGTGGGGGCGGCTCCGGGACCTGATGCTGGTTCTGGCCGCCGCGACCATCCTGGCCGCGTTGCTGTTCACCATGGCGGCCTGACACGGGTCTGGCTGGGTGGAGGGAAGAAGGGTGCCTGGCGGAGTGTCGGGCGTGCTCGCGGTTGTCTGAAGGGTCGGGACGAAAGCCCTGTTTCCTTCGGGAGGGTGTCGGATCGCTTGCCGTCGCCCGTCAGCGCCGTGAAGATCGTCTGGCAGCCGTCGCGAGCCTGGCCTCCCCTGCCACAGCGGCGGCTGCGTTGTACCCCCCTCTGTTCTCATCGGCGCGGGCACCTGCCCGTCTGGCAGCCGGTCTGTGTGTGGCGGCGGGAGTGACGGCATGAGGGAGTTTTTCCCTTGTGCGGGGTGTGGCTGGCTTTCCAGCGCCACGAAGGGCAGGCGAGGAGGCACGGGGTGTGGGTGGGGTGTGTGAGGGGCGGGGGTATGCGTAACGAGATTCCGTTGACGGTGACCGGGAATCTGGTGGAGGCCTCCCGTGTTGCGGCTCACCCCGAACGGGACGCCGGTGATCAATTTCACCGTCGCCTCGACTCCACGGGTCTTTGACCGGGAGAGGGATGCATGGTGGGATGGGGAGCCGACGTTCCTGGACTGCACCGTGTGGCGGCAGCTCGCGGAGAACGTGGCTGCCTCGGTTCGCAAGGGCGCTCGTCTGGTGGTGGGCAGGCTGCGGACCGAGCGGTGAGAAACGGCGGAGGGGGAAAGACGCTCGAAGGTGGTCATGGACGCGGATGAGGTTGCCGCTTCGATGGCGTTCGCCACCGTGGCCGTCCATCGGGCCACCCGTATGATGCCGGCCCAGGCCACCGCCCCCGAGGACCCCTGGGCCACCGCCCGGGGGCACGGGACCGTCGCATCTGAGCCGTCACAGGGTGGACGTGCGGCCGGGGACACCGAGGCCGCGCCGTATTGATGCGCCTGTTAAGGGGTGCTGCCGGGCGGTGGGGCGTCCGTCAGGCCGAGGGCGGCCAGCAGCAGACGCAGGTCGGCCTCATCGCGTGCACGGGTCTCGACCAGGCGGCGGGCGGCGCGGCATTCTGTCTTTGTCAGGGGGCGGGCCTCGAGTTGGCCCTGGTCACTGAGCGTGAGGCTTCCGTCCCGGTCCACAGAGCTTGTGATTTATGGTGTGGCGTCGAACGCGACTCGAACTTGATCAGTGTTTTCGCAGTTCAGCGGACGCGAAGGCGGCCTTCGTCTGATCCTGTGCTCCGTCACAGAGGCAGAGGAACAGCACGAAGGCCGTGGTTGTGAGTCTGGAGCATCAGGATGTCCTGCGGGATGCGTTCGCGGAAGTGTCACGCTTCAGGACGGAGTTGTACGCATCTCTGACCGCGCGGGGCGACGCCATGTTCGAGTTGTGTGATGCGTTGTTGTGCACGGACGGGCCAGTGCGGACGCTGGTCGATCTCGCACTCGCACCGGAACACCGCCGCGGGCACGGCGCCCTTTACGGTGGCCTGAACCAGGGGCGGATCGATGTCGCCCGATTGCGTCGCGCGCTGGCCGGGATGCCGCTGCCGAAGGCGGCGGACGGCCGGATCGTCCTGGCCGCGGACGTCTCGCCGTGGCTGCGGCCGGGCGCCGGTACCTGCGCTGACCGGGCCTTCGGCCACACCTTCGGCCGCGGGGAAGGCAAGCACCAGATGGTCCCGGGCTGGCCCTACTCGTTCGTCGCCGCGCTGGAGACCGGCCGCACGTCCTGGACGGCAGTGCTTGACGCGGTCCGTCTGGAGCCGGCGCTGACGTCGCTGCAGTGGCCACGGTCCAACTCCGCGAGGTCGTCGAACGGCTCGTGGCCGCCGGCCAGTGGAAGCCGGGTGACCCGAAGGTCCTGGTCGTCCTGGACGCCGGCTACGACGCACCCCGCATCGCCCATCTGCTGGGCGGCCTGCCCGTCGAGATCCTCGGCCGTCTCCGCTCCGACCGCGTCATGCGGCGCCCGACACCACCACGAGTGTGTCGGCCAGGCCGTCCGCCCAAGCACGGGGGCGAGTTCGTCTTCGGCGACCCCGCTACCTGGGACACCGAGCAGGTGGTGACCGTCACCGACACCCGGCTCTACGGGAAGGCGACCGCGCAGGCGTGGGACCGACTGCATCCGAGGCTGACGCGTCGGGCGGCCTGGCTCGACCACGAGGGCCGCTGCCACTCATCGAGGGCACTGTCATCCGCCTGGTCGTGGAGAAGCTGCCCAGCGGCGGGGTCAACAAGCCGGTCTGGCTGTGGTGGTCGGGCACCGACGCCACCGCGGACGACGTGGACCGCTGCTGGCAGTCCTTCCTGCGGAGATTCGACATCGAGCACACGTTTCGCCTGTTCAAGCAGACCCTCGGATGGACCAAGCCCCGGCTTCGCAGCTCGGAGGCGGCCGACCGGTGGACCTGGCTGGTGATCTCCGCATATGCCCAGCTTCGGCTCGCCCGTCCCCTGGCCACCGACCTCCGGCGTCCCTGGGAGAAACCGTCTCCGCCGAACAGACTCACACCCGCCCGCGTCCGCAGGGGTTTCAGAAACCTGCGCACGAAGACCGGCTCTCCGGCCGGTGTACCGAAACCGACACGGCCCGGCCCCGGCCGTCCGCCCGGCTCGAAGAACCACCGCCCGGCCACCCGCCATGACGTGGGCAGAGTCCTCGCGACCGGCGAGGCCTACGCACGACCCGCCCACCACCAGAAGGGCACGAAACCCCGGCGAACTGGATAAATGACAAGGTTAGAGCGCCTGCAGCAGCGCGATGCCGTCCCGGCCCACGGTGACGGCGAACGCCGTACGAGCCGTGTCCCCATCCGGCAGCCGATAATCGTCCGCGCGCCGGGCATACCGCTCGAACCACTCCTCGTCCACGTGGGCGATGAGCCACTCGGGAGCCGCAGCGGCCAGGGCCTCCAGGGCGGTCCGCATGGTCTCGGTGACCAGCTCCAGCCAGTTCAATGCGCGGGTGGCCGCCAGTACATGGGGGGGCATCCGTGCGCTGTCGGCCGCCCACTGTCACCAGGTCCTTCTCCCGCAGCCGGGCAACCATCAGCTCCAGCCACCGGGACGCCTGCCCGTCCGCGGCGAGCCGGGCACGGAACTCACTGAGCACCGACGCGTCAAACCTTGGGTCTTCCAGCTCCAGACCGAGCGCGTACTTCCAGTCCACCCGGGCGCGTACCGCGTCGGCGACCTGCCGGCCGGTGAGGCCCTCGGTGAACTGGAGCACCAGCACTGTCATCAGTCGGGCCGGGGAAAGCGCGGGCCGGCCGCGGACCGCGAACAGCTCGGCGAACTCGACATCCTGGAAGATCTCACCGAGTGCGTCCCGGGTCCGGATCGCCAGCGAGCCCTTCGGGAACGCCGCCCGGGCGACTCGGGCCGTCACCGCAGGAAACACATAACCAGGCCGAGGCCACAACGACATCACGGATCACCCCACCGGCTCCCCGCGTCATCGACTCTCCCACCACCGTCCCAGAAGATGCCTCAGCCGCTCCTGCCGCCGGGTGAAATTCACCAGCAGAGTCTCCAAAGGATCAACCTCAGTAGCCCCAAAAGCAACGGCATTGCCATGCGTTCGACAGGGGGAGAAAGTCATGCCAACTCCGGAGGCCGGGCGCCCCATTGCGGGGCCACCAAGAAGGTAATGGGGAGACGGCCAGCCGTGCCTGGGACAGCTCCCCCTTCTCCCGCACTACCGGTAGTTCGTTGACTTGGGGGCAGGGCAGCGGTAGTCCGGATGGTGGGGGTGGTGACGATGACCGCTCGTCGCCCGTGTCCACCGGCGCCGGGACCGCTGGAGAGGTATGCCGCGTGCTTCGACGACCTGTTCGCCTCCCTGGCCCAACGGCGGGGATTCCGCGAGTACCTCACGGGCCTGCTGGCGCCGCGGGACCGGAACAAGACGCTGACCTGTCTGGCCGGTGCGGAACCGGTCGTCGGTGCCCGCAACCCGGCGGTGCAACGGTTGCAGTTCTTCCTGTCCGAGTCTGCCTGGGACGCCGGGCAAGTCAACAGCAGACGGCTTGAGTTGCTGCGCGAGCAGCCGGAAACCGCTCCGCACCCGGGCGGGGTCATCGTGATCGACGATTCCGGAGACCGCAAGGACGGCACGGCCACCGCCCACGTGGGCCGGCAGTGGCTGGGCCGGTACGGCAAGACAGACAACTGCATCGTCACAGTGACCACGGTATGGACCGATGGGCGGGTGTACTACCCGCTGCACGCCCAGCCCTACACCCCCGCCCACCACTTCCCGCGCGGCCGGCGTGATCCCGCCTTCCGCACCAAGCCGCAGATCGCCGCAGCTCTTACGGCCCGGGGCAAGGAGGCGGGCTTCGCGTGCCGGGCGGTGGTGGCCGACTGCGCCTACTCCGTCAGCGACGACTGGTATCTCGCGCTGCGCGAGGCCCGCCTGCCCTACGTGGTTCACCTCAAGCCGCACCGCGGCACCTGGGCACCCGCCCACCAGCCGCACACCCCCGTCGACGCCGCCAGCGCCCTGGCCTGGCACGACCCCGAACACCCCGGCGACTGGACACCGGTTGAGCGCCACTTCCGCGACGGGCACACCGAGACCTGGTGGGCCGCCGACGCCCGCCTGAGCGGCTGGGGACCCCATAACCGGGTACGGCTGGTCGTGGCCACCACCGACCCGGCCACCCTGCCGCCCAAGGCCACCTGGTACCTGGCCACCAACCTGCCCCACCCCGACGCACCCCACGCCGCCACCGACCCCCACCCGCCCGCCGACCTCGCCGAGATCGTCCGGCTGTACGGGTTGCGGCCCTGGATCGAGCAGAGCTACAAACAGATCAAGGACGAGCTCGGGTGGGCCGACTTCCAGGTCCGGTCCGCCCGCGCTATCGCACGTCACCAGACCCTGGTGAACTGCGCGTTCTCCTTCTGCTGGGACCAATGGTTCGCCCCACCCGGACCCGTGGACACCACCGCTCCCGACCCCTGCCCCGACGACCGGGCAGAGAGGGGGCACCCCCATGCCCCACCAGCCCCAACTGCCCTGCTGGCCCAGGGCTTTACGCGCCATCCGGGCCTGGCTCACCCCCGCCACCACCCTGCAACGCTGGTGGCAGGCCTGGACCGACAAGGACCCACCCGCTCACCTCCAGTCCCTGATCGACGCGGTCACCACCGGCAAACCCCTCGACCTCTACCGCCGGATTTAACGAACTACCGTTACTGATCTCTTCGGGGTGTTGTCGGGTGGTGACGTTCCTTGATCCCTGCGGTAAGCCGGGACTATGCGGTATGCGCAGGGTGGAGGGCTGACTCCGGAGCGGCAGCGGTTCCGTGAAGGGATCCGGTTTGAGGCCGGTCAGCGGTTCGAGCGGGGTGAGAAGACCGCGGCGATCGCGAGGGAATTGCGGGTGAGTGAGCGGTCGGTGGAACGCTGGCGGCATGCGTGGCGGCACGGCGGCATGGGAGGTCTTGCCTCATCGGGGGCGGCGAAGCTGCCCAAGGTGTCCGATGGCCAGTTCGCCGCCCTGGAGGCTGAGCTGGCGCGGGGGCCGGCCGCACACGGCTGGGAGGACCAGCGGTGGACGCTCCAGCGGGTCAGAGAACTGATCGCCCGCACCTTCGGTGTCGTGTGCTCGTCGGCGGCCGTGTGGCGGCTCATGCATCGGCACGGCTGGTCCTGGCAGTGCCCGGCACGTCGTGCCCTGGAACGAGACGAGCGCGCGGTCGAGCTGTGGAAGAAGGAGGTGTGGCCGCAGGTGGAACTATAGCGGCGACGCTCGGGGCCTACCTCGTGTTTGAGGACGAGGCCGGATTTGCAATGACGCCGTCCATCGCCCGCACCTGGGCCCGACGTGGCCACACGCCCGTGGTGCAGGTCCGGGGCCGGTCCTGGCGCCGCTACTCGATCGCCGCAATGTGCTGCTACAAGCCCGGCGAGACCTCAAGGCTGATCTTTCGGCCGAGGCGAAACCCGTCCCCCAATCGCTCCGGACGCAGGAGCTTCGACTGGTGCGACTACCGCGACCTGGCCGTGCGCGCGCACATCCAGCTCGGCGCCCCCATCGTGCTCGTCTGGGACAACTTGAGCACGCACAGAGCCGCCGCGCTACGCAAGTACGCCGATGCCCATGACTGGCTCACTATTGTCCACCTTCCCTCCTACGCGCCGGAGTTGAACCCGGTCGAGGGAGTGTGGTCGCTCCTGCGCAGAGGACCGCTGGCCAGCGTCGCCTTCACCGACGACGACCACCTCGAACGTACCCTCCGCCGCGGACTACGGCACATCCAGCACCACCCCGAACTCATCGACGGATGCCTCGCCAGCACCGGACTCACCATCACCGACTACCACCCGACAACACCCCGAAGAGATCAGTAGATTGACAGTCCCTCGGAGATCAGCAGAGCGGCACTCCGAGCCGGCCGAGCCCCTGCGCAACCGGGTGGCCACAATGGCCGGGGCCACGAGTGAGGTGGAAGCGGTGACGATCTGGAAGTGCAGGCCCCGGACCTTGGTGTAGCCGTGCTCGGCCCCCTGTTTTGCGGCCCCGTAGACCTGCTTCACCTTGGAGTCGATGTGATGTCCAGATAGACGATGGCGAAGGCGCGCAGGAAGGTGCCCAGCATGGACGGTGCCCGCATCCCGGTGAATGCCTTGGTCATCGCGTCGTGCCGCAGCACGTCGGTGCCGTTGACGCTGTCGGCGCCGACGAGCATCGCCGCGACCAGCGACATCACCTTCGCGTCCGCAGCCGTCCCGGTGCCGTTCACCGCCCTGGCCAGCCGGACCTTGTCCCGCACCAGCACGGGCAGACTGCACCGTTCCGCCAGCCGCACCACTGGCGCGAGCCCGCCGTGGGCGAGAAGATTCGGGTCATCGAACGCCGCGACCGTCGCCGCAGCGGTATGGGAGGATTCCGCTTACGAGGTGCCTTGCTGACGGTGCCGGGTGGAGGCGTAGGAACTCCCACCCTCGCAGGTCAGCAGACACCTCTTCTCCTACCACCCTCCGCAGGACGACCGTTACACGGTGGATCCAGACTGAAGATTCATTGTTGAAGAAGTTCACTGTGCGGCTCTCGCGTCTGTTTCAGCGCGTGAGACCGGCCCTGGAGCTGGGCGGCACGCTCGCGGATCGCGGGCAGCTGGGCGCGGAGCGCGGCGCCCGGACAGCTGGTGGTGTAGCCGTCGGTGTGCCCGGCCACGGCATCAAACGTAGCGCGCGTCCCCACCGGGAACCGGCTGAGGCTGTTGCTGGACACCAGCTGCGCCCGCAGCCGCGGGTCGACGTCCATGAGGCCGAGCTTCCACGCGGCGAGCGCGGCGATGGCCTCCGCCATCGGCGGAGGCACCGGGGTGCCCGCGGTGAAGGTGCCGATCGCGGCGACCCCGGCCGTGCGGTGGTTGAAGCCCTGCGTGTGGGCGCCGACGACGGACCGGTCGACACCGCCCGCACGGCCCTCGTAGATCGTTCCGCAGCGGTCGACGAGGAAGTTGTAGCCGATGTCGTCGAAGAGCCGGGCACCGGTCTGGCCCGCCGCGAGGGCCCGGATGATGCGCGGCGCGTCGGCGCAGTCGTACCCGTTCGGCGAGTCGGTGTGGTGGACGAAGACGGCGACGACGGGGCCGCCGTAGCGCACCGGCGGCGGGGCCCCGCGGGTGTCGCCGCCCACGCTCCGCCGCCGCCGGCTCGGCGAAGCCCTGCGCCGGGCCCGCAAGGAAGCCGTCCCCCCACTCAGCCTGGAGAAGGCCGCCACGGCGATGGGCTGGGCCGAGAGCAAGCTCTCCCGCATCGAGAATGCCCTCGCCCGCATCCGCCCGGCCGAAGTCGCCCAGCTCCTGGCCGTGTACGGGCAGAGCGACGTCAAGGTCATCGCCGCGCTGGAGGGTCTCGCCAAGGACGCCGGGAAGCAGGGCTGGTGGCAGTCGTACGGGGACGTCGTGGCGCTGGGCTACAAGGACTTCCTCACCCTGGAGTCCGACGCCGCCTCCACGCACATCTACGCCCCCAGCCTGATCCCCGGCCTGCTGCAGACCGGCGCCTACGCCCGGGAGATCATCGCCGCGACCGCCCTGACCCGCACCCCTGGCGAGGTCGCCGCCCTGGCCGAGGTCCGCAAGACCCGCCAGGCCATCCTCACCCGCCCCGAGGGGCCCCTGAATCTGTGGGCGGTCATCCACGAGGCCGCCTTCCACCAGCGGTTCGCCGGGCACCCCTCCCTGATGAGTTTCCTGAGTCAACCTCTAGGCCGCCAAGGGCTCGTCGGCTGCCGGTTTGATCTTGCCGTTGGCCTGGTGGATTTCGGGGTCGTAGCAGGTGCCGTCGCGCCAGCAGGCCCACATCACGCGAAGCCAGGAGCGAGCGAGGATGCGGGTGGCGTGGGGGTGGCGCTTCTTCCGGTCCCGGGCGTCGTTGTAGATCTTGGATGCCCAGTCGCTGGAATGGCGGCTGTTGTCGGCGAAGGTGGCGATCGCAAGGCGCGCTCTGCGGTTGGCCGCGAAACGGAAGCCGACCGAGCGGGTTTTGCCCGAGGCGCGGGTGACGGGGACGACTCCGGTCTCCGCGATGAGCTGTTCGCAGTTCTGAGCGCGCTCCAGGAAGGGGCCGATCTCGCCGATGATCTGCGCCAGGTTGACTTTGCCGATACGCGGCATGGTCGCGAACAGCGGGGCGTAGGGGTGGGTTTCGACCGCCGCGGTGATGGCCTTCTCCGAGGCGCGGATGGTCGCCCGGATGCCCTGAACGAGCTGGACCTGCATGAGGATGAGCTGTCGGGCGACAGGTTCGCTGAGGCGGGAGGCCGCGGCCGGGGCCGAGCGCAGGCGCTCGATCAGCACGCTGCCGGTCTTGCCTCCGGAGTAGCCACGGCGCTTGCACCAGGCTTCCAGGCGCCCGGCGGTGAGCTTGGCGGCCCAGCCGGAGGTGGGGTAACGCTCCAGGAAGGCCAGGGCGATGTCGCTGTCCAGGGTCGAGAAGAGGACTTTGCCTCCGGGCCAGTGTTCGTCCAGCAGGGCGGCGAGCTGGTTGACGGCGGCGACGCGGGCGTGGATGTGGTCGGCGCGTTGGCGGGTGAGGGCCTGCAGGTCCAAGGTGGCCTGCTCGGTGGGCCCCAGGCGGGGCAGCAGGTGCCCGTCGGTGCGCAGGTAGTCGGCGAGCTTCATGCTGTCGCCCGCGTCGGTCTTGGCCTTGGAGGCGCCCCAGCGCGGGCGCATGGCGTGGAAGGCGTTGGGGTGGACCGGGATGACCGGATGGCCGGCGGCCAGCAGCCGGTCGACGGCCAAGCCACGGGTCGTCTCGATGGGCACTGGCAGGTCGGCCGGGTCGCCGTGCTTGCGCAGCCTCGCCAGGGTCTTGGTGAACCCCTCCTCGGTGTGGGGCAGTTCCCACCTGTCGATGCGCTTGCCGGTGTCGTCCATGACGGTCACGTCGTGGGTGTCGGTGGCCCAGTCCCAGCCGATGTACACGGAAGAAGTACTCCTGTGTCGTGCGCGGAGCACCTGCTCGGTGGCGAGGACGTCTGCCGGGAGCTCATTAATCGGCCCTCTGCGGGGCGTGTCCCTGAAGCCGATCAGACGGCCTCGGCCCGGTGGGGCCGGCGGAACTCATCGTGGCCGTCGAGCGGCTCGCGAACATGGCCGTGCACCCACCGGGACCGAGAGGTCACAACCCTACCGAAGAGGGCTGCAGAAGGGATGGTCTCCTAATGAGCGGACAGTGGGGCAAGGACCTCTACGGTCTCCACCGTGCGGTCGCGGCGCTCGGTCACGCGGACCCGCCGCTGTCAGGACACGCATCCGGGCCCGCAGCGATGGAAGGAGTCCCGGCCCCGTGGGCGGAATGGGTCGAGCGTTGGTACGTGACGTCGACACTGACCCCGAAGATCCACCGCAGCTACCGCAGCGTGCTCGCCAAGATCGGCCGCTGGCTGGCCGCCGAACACCCCGAGATCACCGAACCCAACCAGTGGACCCGCCAGACCTGCACTTCCTGGGTCGCGGCGGTGGACCGGATGACCGTCGGCGACTTCTCGCAGTGGACGCACGGCATGCGCTCCCAGGGCCGCCTGGGCAAACCACTCACACCGCAGTCGAAGTCCGGCTATCTCAAGGTGCCTCGCGCCTTCTACCGTGACCTGCACGAATGGGAGTGGGTCCCTCGACGCTTCGACCCCGCCCATGCGCTGAGAACGCCGCGGAGCGTCCGCGCTCTGATGGGTCCGGATCCCCGAGTGATCGCTGATGGCATCTGGGCCAAACTGTTGTGGGCCGGCCTGAACGTCGAGTCCGGCGACCTGCCGACTGCGGACGGCCGCACCTATCCGGTCGAGCTGATCCGCGCCATCACGCTGACCTGGCTATTCGCCGGTCAACCCAGCGATGAGATCGCCAGGCTCCGAGTGGGCTGCATCCGCTGGCAGCACGACGGCCTGCCCATCCCGGGCGACTCCGGCGAAGTCCTCGCCCGCGATGCCGTCTGCCTGCTGGACGTGCCCACGCACAAGACCGGCACCTCGTTCACCAAGCCTGTCGATCCCCTGCTCGGCCAAGCCATCGAGGCATGGCAGGCCGTCAGGTCCGCCCAGCCGTCCATGCTCGACCGCAAGACCAACGAGTACGCCGACTTCCTGTTCGCCCATCGCGCCCGTGGGGCCGCCAAGCACTACATCAACACGGCGGTCATCCCGATGCTCTGCCGCAAGGTCGGCGTCCCCACTACCGATGTCCGCGGCAACATCACCAGTCACCGGGCACGGTCCACGATCGCCAGCCAGCTCTACAACGCCAAGGAACCCATGACCCTCTTCGAGCTGCAGGAATGGCTCGGTCACCGGACTCCTGAAGCGACCACGCACTACGCGAAGCTCACCCCCAACACGCTGGCCAGGGCCTACAACGACGCCGGATACTTCGCCCGCAACGTCCGCACCGTCGAAGCCCTCGTCGACCGCGACGCGGTCGCCTCCGGCGCCGCCGCCAACGGCGAGCCCTGGCAGTACTTCGACCTCGGCCACGGCTGGTGCACCTACACCTTCTTCGAACAGTGCCAGCATCGCATGGCCTGCGCGCGCTGCGACTTCTACACCCCGAAGAACTCCAGCAAGGGCCAGCTGCTGGAAGCGAAGGAGAACCTCCAGCGGATGCTGGCCAGCATCCCGCTCACCGACGACGACGAGCCGCCGTCGACGACGGCCAGGCCGCCCTCGACCAGCTCCTGGAACGGCTCACCGACGTCCCCACCCCAGCCGGGTCGACCCTACGCCAGATCGGAGTGCCAGCCACGGCGACACTGCTGCCGATCGTCGACGTCCGCCAGGGCAAGCCGGGATGTTCTTGACAAAACTGATTCCACAGAAAGGCCGGCAGATCATGCGGCAGGTAGCGCCACTGGCAGCCCGTTCGGTTCTGGTAGAAGATCGCGTTCACGACTTCCCGCAGGTCGCAGGCCCCGGGATCCCCGGTCGCCGACCGCGCCACCCGGTCCTGCTTCCAGGCCGTGATCATCGGCTGGATCAACGCCCACTGCTCGTCCGATAAGTCGCTGGGGTACGGCTTTCTCTCCATGACCCGCATCTCAGCATGAACATGACCAGCAAGTGCCCGGCGCGGCGATCAGTACCACGATCGAGCGATCACGAACCGAGGAAGATCGGACTTAACGTCCACTTAGATGCCATGACCTCAACTGTCCCTCCGGCCACGGTCTCCACAGTAGGAGGGGAGCTTCAGTGCGGTTGGCGGGCGCATGGTCGTGATCGCCTTGGTGGTCCGGCGCTTGTTCTGTGACAACTCTCGTTGCGAGCGGGTGACGTTCGCCGAACAGACCGAAGGGTTGACGGGGCGGTACCAAAGGCGCACGCCCCTTCTTCACCGTCTGCTCACGGCGATCGGCATCGCGCTGTCGGGCCTGCCGGGCGCGAGGCTCGCGGCGCTGTTGCCCACGCCGGGGAGCCGGACCACCATCCTGCGCCTGGTCATGCTGACGCCGGACGCTCCCGCGCCGACACCGAGGGTGCTCGGCGTGGGCGATTTCGCCTTCAAACGCTCGTACGTGTACGGCAGCGTGTTGGTGGACTGCGAGACCGGCGCACCCGTTGACCTGCTGGAAGACCGGGAAGCGGACACCTTCGCCCGCTGGCTCGCCGGACGCGAGGGCATCGAGGCGATCTGCCGAGACCGTGCCGGGGCGTATGCCTCGGCCGCCTCCGCCGCGGCCCCGGACGCTGTCCAGATCGCAGATCGGTGGCAGTGCGCCATGAGGCGCCTTGTCGTATCCCCGGCTCAGCCGGGAGGAATTGAAGGGAGGTTGCTGGATCGTGTCCCTTGTCGTGGTGTACGGGATCAGTGGCTGGGAGTGCGCGGGCGTCTGCCCGGGGCGCACTTCCACGGGTGCGTACCGCTCCCTGAACAGGGGGTGGGCCATCGCGTAACCCTCCTTGGTGAACTGCCAGTTCAACCACGAGGAGTGCGCGGTGGCCCTGTCCCGGTCTGAGCTGATACGGCTGCTTGAGTCACTGCGCTCGACCGACGGAATCGGACTCATCCGCGCGATTGCTGAGCGGATGGTGCAGGAGCTGATCGAGGCCGAGGCGACGGCCCACATCGGTGCCGAGTGGAACGAGCACACGCCGACACGGACCAACATCCGCAACGGGCACCGCGAGCGGGTGCTGACCACGCTCGCCGGCGATCTGGACCTGGCCATCCCTAAGGTCCGCACCGGCGGCTTCTTCCCGTCGCTGCTGGAACGCCGACGCCGGATCGACCAGGCCCTCTACGCTGTGATCATGGAGGCATACGTGCACGGCGTCTCCACCCGCAGCGTCGATGACCTGGTCAAAGCCCTGGGCGGGGACAGCGGTATCTCCAAGTCGGAGGTCTCGCGGATCTGCGCGGCGCTGGACGAGCCGCTGACCGCGTTCCGCACCCGTGCGCTGGATCATGTCCGCTTCCCCTACGTCTACCTGGACGCGACCTACTGCAAAGCGCGGGTGAACCACCAGATCGTCTCGCGGGCCGTCGTGGTCGCCACCGGCATCACCGAGGAGGGAGGCCGCGAGGTCCCCGGCCTGATGGCCGGCGACAGCGAGAGCGAGGCGTTCTGGAAGGAGTTCCTGCGCTCCCTGCGCGAACGCGGTCTGTCCGGGGTCCGCCTCGTCGTCACCGGCCAGCACTCGGGCCTGGTCGCCGCGGTCCGCAAGGTGATGCTCGGCGCCGCCTGGCAGCGGTACAGGGTGCATTTCCTGCGCAACGTCTTCGGCGTGATCGACCAGGACTCCGGGGAGATGGTTGCCGCGACGATCCGCACCGTCTTCACCCAGCCCGCCGCGGAACTCGTGCGCGCCCAGCTGGACACCGTCGCCGACATGCCCGGCGCCCAGTTCCCCCAGGCCAAAGCCATGCTGCTGGGCGCGAAGGAAGATCTGACCGCGTTCGCGGACTTCCCGCCCAGGCACTGGAAGAAGATCCAAAGGGTCCTGAACATGTGAAACCGCCGGTCGGAAGTCGCCAGGATCATGCCACCGTCGAGTCGCTGGCCGCCCCGGCACGGTCAGCCGCATACGGTCCGCCGGACGCGGCAACCAGGTGGTCACCCACTGAGGAGGCTGTGCGTGGCAGCCAGAACACCGAAGGCCCGGATCGCAAGATCCGGGCCTTCAGGAACACTGTGGCGGCGGCAGCCGCCAGGGCGATCAGCTTTCGTCCGCGTTCCTGCCGACGAGCTCCGTCAACAGACCGACAATCTGCGCCTGGTTGTGGTCCATCTTCTCTTCAAGGGCATCGAAGCGGGCGTTGACCTTGGTAAAC
The DNA here is from genome assembly GCF_006088715.1 of Streptomyces sp. YIM 121038. Lineage (NCBI taxonomy): Bacteria > Bacillati > Actinomycetota > Actinomycetes > Kitasatosporales > Streptomycetaceae > Streptomyces > Streptomyces sp. YIM 121038. The sequence goes on along the minus strand of NZ_CP030772.1, from coordinate 878,850 downwards.
CCGTCACGAACCTCACGGCGCAACGCCGCCTGGCCCTCGATGACCGCCGCGAAATTCCCGCCCGTCTGCACCTGCAGCGCCTCGACACGGTCCTCCACCGCTTCGACACGGCGGGTCAGCGCGTGAATCTCCTGCTGCGTGATGCGGTCCTCGGCCACGTGGGACTCCCCCAGATCATGTGCGGTGCTCATCAGGCTCTCCACGATATCTCAGCGGCTGCACCGCCAGGGAGCCACGGCAGACTCCGTTGCTCAATTGCTGGTCACGCGGTGAGTCGGTAGGCGAGGCGTTCGAGGCGGCTGGTGCGTTGGCGGCGGAGGGTTCGGTCGGTCCAGTGGGCGTCCAGTCGGATGATGTTGATCGCGGTGGCGGAGAAGGTGTGCTGGAGGCGGACTTTCGGCAGGCCGTGGTAGCGGGCCCGGCGGATCCCGGTGATGTCCAGGGCCTGGTTGATGGTGCCCTCGATGCCCGCCCTTAGGGCGTATTTGTCCTTCCAGGTCTGGGTCTTCTGCTCGGTGCGGGCTCGCGTGAGGGTCTCGTGGGCTTCTTCCGGGCGGAGGATGAGCATGCGGGAGCCGCGGGCCGAGGTGGTGCACCGTTTCTGCGAGGGGCAGGCCCGGCAGTCCCGTCGGTCGAACTCCACGACGATGGCGTCGCGTCGGTGCTGGGTGACGGGGTGCCGACCGGTGCTGGTGGATCCTTCGGGGCAGCGGACGGTCCGGGGCCTCCAGTCGATGCGAAAGCTGCTCTTGGCGAAGCCTTCGGCGGCCTTGGCCTGCGGTGAGTGGTCGGCCAGCAGCGGGGTGACCACGGTGATGCTGTTCTTCGCGGCGGCGGTGACCAGGTCGGCCGAGGGGTAGTCGGCATCGAGATAGTGCTCGCCCGGGGCGAGGCCGCGCTCGGCCAGGCGCTGCTGGATGCCGGCGGTGGCCTTCACGTCCGGCACAGTCGCATCTGTGGTGTGCACATCCGTGATCAGAGCCGGCCGTGGTCCGACACGCCGTCCAGCTTCGGCTTCGGCTTCGGCTTCGGCTTCGGCTTCGGCTTCGGCTTCGGCTTCGGCTTCGGGAGGAGCGTCGCAGCTCTCGGTCAGATGGATCTTGTATCCGCACCAGAACAGGTCCTCGCCCTTGGCCGCCCAGCGTGCGTCGGTGTCACAGGGAGAGGCCAGGCGTAATCTGCCGGGCGGGACGCCCTCCTCGTCGGCGTCCCGCTTGATGATCACCTCCCGTCCCCGGCAGTCGGTACGCACGTAGTAGGTCTGCCCCAGGATCTGCACCGCCTCGACGTCACGGACCCACACCGGGGCGGAAGCGGTATAGGCGGCCCGCACGAGCGCATAGCCGTCGGTGGCGAACACCTGCGCCAGCCGGTCCCGCCTGGCCTGGGAGTCCGGCATGGTCCAGCCGTTGATCCTCGGCCCGTAGCGGTGGGCGAACTCGGCGACGTCGATCACCTCGGCCAGCCAGGCAGGGGCCGCGACCGCGAAGGCCTCCAGCGCGGCGCGCACGCTCTCCCCGGCCAGCTCCAGACGGTTCAGGTCGCGCACCGCGGAGATGACGTGGGCGGAGTCGGTGCGCTGTCTGCCGCCCCCGCCGACCAGCCCGGCCTGGCGGCAGTGGTCCACCAACCGGTCGAAGACCACCCCATCCAGACCGTGCTCGACAATACGGGCGCGGAACTTGCTCAACACGGTGAAGTCGAAGCCGGCATCGGTCAGATCCATGCCAAAGGGCGTACTTCCACGACAGGCGGTCCCGCGCCGCGTCCGCGGCCTGCCGGCCGGTGAGGCTTTCGGCGAACTGCAGGACGGTGACCAGCGACAGCACAGCCGGAGACATCCCCGGGGCGCCCCGCACCCCGAACGAGCCGGCGAACGGCGCGTCGGCGAACACCCCGGCCAGCCGGTCACGGACCCGGATCGCCAGACTGCCCTTCGGAAACGCCGCACAGGCCACGACCGCAGTCTGCTCCGGAACCGGCGGCAGACCCCTGAGCCGCATCGACATCGCTCCACTCCCCACCAACACCACACGACCGGCCCCCGACCACAGAAGCGATCATGCCCTCACCCCGACGCCACCCGCAGGCAATTGAGCAACGGAGTCCCGTCACACTGCAAAGTCGTCCTGCCTGGCCACCTGCGGAGTTACCAGTGGCGCCAGGAGGCCGGAGCAGGAGAGGTCACTCACCCGTTGTGGTGGTTTCCCCGGACTGCCAGGCCACGTCGCCCGCTCGCCGTCGTCCTCTTGCCATGCTGCTCCCGCCGTACCTGATCAAGGACGAGCTCATCAGACAGCCGAGGAGCTGACCATGACGCTGAGGACGCTGAGCCGCCTTGCGGTCGCCGGGGCCTGCGCATTGGCCGCCGTCGCGGGGACCGCCTCCGTCGCCCATGCCCGGGAGGGATGCCGCTACTACTACACGAGCTGGTTCACGGGGCCGAACGGCGAAACGACTGGCTACGGTGACTACCAGGTGGGTGATCTGGACCCGGAAGGCCGAGTATGCCTGGACAGCGGCTGGTGGAAGGAGCACGACGAACCCGACCCGTTTTCCCCCTCGGAGTTTCCGTCGGGGTGAGGGCGGTCACCAAGGTGCCCATGACGTAGATGCCCGAGCCTGACGGACACGGACCCACGTCGCACGTCGCCGGGCTGGCCGGGGGGCCTTGGAGGGTCTTGGGGTCGGTTGCCGCGGGAGGGGCCCGCGGGTGTCGACGGCCTACGGATTCATGATCTGGCCAGGAGGCGAGTTCGGTATCGAGGCCGAACGCCGGACACCCCTGCACACCGACATCGAGGGGCGGGGGGAATCGCTGACCCCTGGCCCACCACGCCGTACGCTCGGCAAAGAGCATCACGAAGATCGCGGGCGACGCTGGTGACGTCTGGGACCTGTAGGGATGCCCGCCCGTCCCTGAGAGCCAGGGCATCATGGCAGGGTGTCGAACATTTGCTCGACGGGCGCGATGTCGATGCGGCGGCGCAGATCGCGCAGGGCCTCTCCGACGGAGACGGCATCGCACTGTCGAGTCCTGCGACCATCTTGCCCCAGACTGTCGGCGCTCACGTAATTACGTGAGCGTCCACACGTAGACGGACGTCTGCGGCAGCCGGGACACCGGCCATGACATACTTGGACACCCGGGGTCTCTGCTTCGGGAAGATCTTGGTCGATCGCCTGAACAGCAGAGTCCCCATCTGTATGCCCGGCCCCAGTTGGCACCCGCGGGTCTTCCTTGACTTCGCGGCATTGCGTGATCATTACCGCCCGGTTCCTCCCTGCCACCCCCGACCAGCCGGCCCACGCCGGAATCCAGGCCGTCCACCAAGCCTGGGCCCAAGCAGGCCTTCCATACGCAGCTTGATCACACCAGCCCCACGAGAACAGCCGAGCCGGGATGTGCCTGCATGAGATCGCCGCACACGCTGACACCACGTCCCTGATGCTGCGCAACCTCCTGGACGCCGCCGGAGAACCACGCCGTCGGCCATGACCGGCCCCGACAGCCGCCGGAGGGGCGGTGCGCCTCCGTGCCAGCCGGGTCAGTCCCTGGGCGTGGGGGCCTTTGGGTGCGGGGAGGGGCCGTAGCCGGGGCCTGCGTTGAGGATGACACGGGTGATGTGTCCGTGGTCGTGGGGCCGGCCACCGCTGTCGGACAGCAGGTGGGGTGGTGTCTGGCCGACGAGGGTGGCGGACTCGAAGCGCAGGGAGGCGGTGTAGGTGCCGCCGAGGATGTCGGCATGGATCGCGATGGGCACACGGTCCTCGACACCGTGTGCATCCAGGAGGCGGCGCAGGGCGCCGACGGTCAGCAGGAGCGGTTGACTGAAATCATCCACACCCGGCAAACGACCGGACGGGCGGCAAGGACTCGGGGGTGAGGGGGCTCCGTCATTACTGATCTCTTCGGGGTGTTGTCGGGTGGTAGTCGGTGATGGTGAGTCCGGTGCTGGCGAGGCATCCGTCGATGAGTTCGGGGTGGTGCTGGATGTGCCGTAGTCCGCGGCGGAGGGTACGTTCGAGGTGGTCGTCGTCGGTGAAGGCGACGCTGGCCAGCGGTCCTCTGCGCAGGAGCGACCACACTCCCTCGACCGGGTTCAACTCCGGCGCGTAGGAGGGAAGGTGGACAATAGTGAGCCAGTCATGGGCATCGGCGTACTTGCGTAGCGCGGCGGCTCTGTGCGTGCTCAAGTTGTCCCAGACGAGCACGATGGGGGCGCCGAGCTGGATGTGCGCGCGCACGGCCAGGTCGCGGTAGTCGCACCAGTCGAAGCTCCTGCGTCCGGAGCGATTGGGGGACGGGTTTCGCCTCGGCCGAAAGATCAGCCTTGAGGTCTCGCCGGGCTTGTAGCAGCACATTGCGGCGATCGAGTAGCGGCGCCAGGACCGGCCCCGGACCTGCACCACGGGCGTGTGGCCACGTCGGGCCCAGGTGCGGGCGATGGACGGCGTCATTGCAAATCCGGCCTCGTCCTCAAACACGAGGTAGGCCCCGAGCGTCGCCGCTATAGTTCCACCTGCGGCCACACCTCCTTCTTCCACAGCTCGACCGCGCGCTCGTCTCGTTCCAGGGCACGACGTGCCGGGCACTGCCAGGACCAGCCGTGCCGATGCATGAGCCGCCACACGGCCGCCGACGAGCACACGACACCGAAGGTGCGGGCGATCAGTTCTCTGACCCGCTGGAGCGTCCACCGCTGGTCCTCCCAGCCGTGTGCGGCCGGCCCCCGCGCCAGCTCAGCCTCCAGGGCGGCGAACTGGCCATCGGACACCTTGGGCAGCTTCGCCGCCCCCGATGAGGCAAGACCTCCCATGCCGCCGTGCCGCCACGCATGCCGCCAGCGTTCCACCGACCGCTCACTCACCCGCAATTCCCTCGCGATCGCCGCGGTCTTCTCACCCCGCTCGAACCGCTGACCGGCCTCAAACCGGATCCCTTCACGGAACCGCTGCCGCTCCGGAGTCAGCCCTCCACCCTGCGCATACCGCATAGTCCCGGCTTACCGCAGGGATCAAGGAACGTCACCACCCGACAACACCCCGAAGAGATCAGTAATAGGAGCCTGACCAGAGGTCCCATCACTGTGCTGTCCGTCTGCCCGACCGGCCCGTGCCATCCCCCAGAGCGCGTTTCGGAAGGACAGCACCACCAGCATGGCAGTACACGAGATAGCCGTGATCAGCGGCATCGACACCCACACCGACTTCCACCAGGCCGCGGTCATCGACACGGTCGGCCGGCACCTGGCCACCGAGCAGTTCGAGACCACCGACGACGGCTACATGCAGCTGCTGGAATGGCTCGCCTCCCACGGCGAGATCCTGGCCGTGGGGATGGAAGGCACCGGCTCCTACGGCGCCGAGCTCGCCCGCTTCCTGCCCGGGAACGGTCTCACCGTCATCGAAGCCGACCGCCCCGACCGCAAGGCTCGACGCGCCAACGGCAAGTCCGACCCCGTCGACGCCTACGCCGCCGCCACCGCCGTCTTGTCCGGCCGTGCCACCGGAACCCCCAAGACCCGCGACCGGATCGTGGAAGCCATCCGCGCCCTGCGCGTGGTCCGCAACTCCGCCGTCAAGGCCCGCACCCAGGTCATCAACCAGATCCGCACCCTGATGGTCAGCGCCACCAGCGAGGTCCGCGACAAGCTCCGAGGCCTGCCCACCAAGGCCCTGATCGACACCCTCGCCCGCTCCCGCCCCACCGGCAGCCCCGATGACCCGGCCTACACGGTCAAGGTCGCCTTGCACAGGCTCGCCCGCCGCTACCAGGTACTCGACGACGAGATCCGGGACGCCGAGGCCGAGACCGGACCGCTCGTGACACAGGCCGCCCCCAGGCTCGTCGCCCTGCCCGGCGTCGGCCCCGAGACCGCCGGCCAGCTTCTGGAGACCGCGGGCGACAACCCCGAACACCTCCGTTCCGAAGCGTCCTTCGCGCACCTCTGCGCGGCCTCGCCCATCTCCGCGTCCTCCGGCCGCACCCACCGTCACCGACTCAATCGCGGCGGAGACCGCCAGGCCAACAAGGCCCTGCACACCATCGTCCTGGTCCGTATGAAGTACGACCCGCGCACCCAGCAATACGTCTCCCGGCGCACCGCCGAAGGCATGTCCAAGATGGAGATCATCCGGTGCCTGAAACGCTTCGCCGCCCGCGAGATCTACCGCCTGCTTCCACACCCACAGATCACCTCCGAACAGCTCTGCCCCACGACTTGACGATCTATAGGAGCGTCACGGATCACGGGGCCCTATACACGAGTAGGGCGTTCACCGACGCCTGCCACCGCGCGGGCGTGCTCCAGAGCATGAGCGCCGTGGGCAGCCCGGCGGACAACGCCGCCGCGGAGAGCTTCAACGCCAGCTTTAAAAGGGAGACATTGAAGGGGCGAAAGGGCTGGTCAAGCGAGCGCGAGGCCCGTCTCGACACGTTCCGCTGGCTCCACCGATACAACACCCGACGGCGACACTCCCGCCTCGGACACCGCAGCCCCATCGCCTACGAGACAGCCTCCGCAACAACATCAACTACGCTGCCCGAAGCCGCATAAGCCCGTGTCCAGGACGCAGGGTCAAGGCCCGACAGCCAATCCGGCGCGGCATCGCCCACCTTGACCCCGACCCGATCGCCGCCCACCTTCGCCAGCAGTGGTAGCTCCCGCCGGCGCGGACCTGCGCTGCCGGGACACGGCCGCTCGCGCCGAGCCTTCCGCAGCTTCTACCTCGGCGCCGTCTCCAGCGCCTCATCCCGAGGAGGCTCGGCCGGGACAAGCGACAGCGTCCTGATCTGACGCACGCGCACTGAGCGTTTTCCAACCTTACGCTGATGCCTGGTGAAGGATGAGGACGGCCTTCACCAGGCATCAGCGTAAGGTTGGAAAACGCTCAATTTCCGGTAACCGCAGCCGAACACCAGCACCTGCACCAGCCGGTCGAAGACCGTGCGGTCACCAGTGCGCCGGCGATGACAGCCCAGCGGGTGATTCGGGTTGAACTCACCTTGCATGGGAAGCAGTTCCTCGAACTGGCTCCACAGCGGGCCGGTGAGCCATGATGGGAGCGCAGGCACGGAGGCTCCACGATCACGGAGCGTAGGAACTCACATGATCGCGCAGACCCGTGCCTGCATACCCAGGCCCTCCCACTCCGCCTATCCGCGCACGCTCTAACGTCAAGGACAAGCTTACGAGGTAGGGCTTGTTCGTTGGCCTTGTGGAGCGGGTGTGGGGGGAAGAGGGCACGCAGCCGGGTTCCTCTGACCGGGAGGGCTACCAAGTGGTGGTGACATCACGTCCATGGGCTTCGAGATAGCGGCCGGAGGTCGTCGGGGTGAGCTTGGTGCAGGAGTTGCTGTCGGAGGGACAGGGGTGCTGGGTGTCTCGGGCCCCGAAAGAGGCGGGGGTGGGCCTGTTGGGTGACCAGGCAGCGCGAAGGCGTAGAGGTGACCGTCGACGGCACTGACGATGAGGTGTCCTCGAGCGAGGATGGGCGCCGTGTTAGCGGCTCCGGTTGTAGGGCTAGCCCAAAGGCGATGGCCACTACGGGCATCTAGGACGACGGTAGATGATGCAGTGCCGACGAAGAGCAGTCCGTTGGCGTGAGCAGGAGCGGTAGCGGGTTTGAGGGCAGTCTTCCACCGAGTGCTACCTCTGCTGGCGTCGAAGGCATAGAGGTTTCCGTCGTCGGAGCCGATGTAGACGGTGCCAGCCGTCCGGCCTCGTCCAGGGGCGACGGCCCCGGCGGAACGCAGCGGCCCATACGTTCGGTGCGTCCACAAAGGACGTCCACTACGCGCGTTCAAGGCGTACATCATGGAGTCCGTTGATCCCACGTAAACAGTGCCGTGGTGGATAGCCGGAGTTGCTGTTACGTTACCTGCGGTTGGCGCCTGCCAGCGCCGGGCTCCGGTGGTGGCGTCCAGGGCGTGAACCTTCTTGTCTGCGGAACCGACGTAGACGGTACCGCTCACCACAGCCGGGGAGGACGCCACCGGTCCGCCGGTACGGTACGACCACTTAAGACGCCCGTCGAGGTCAAGTGCATCCACTGTCCCCCTATTGGATCCGACGTAGATCCATGGGCGTGCCTTGCCCGGTCCGGGTGTCGTGATCGTTGGCGCCGAGGCGCCGTAGCCAGCGGCGTAGGTCCACATGCGATGTCCCCGCCTAGTCTCCAGCGCGGTGAGGGTGCCGTCGCTGGCGGTGAAGACCACTCGGTTCTCAACCAGTGAAGGCGCAGACACGACGGTGCCGCTGGCGGCGTAGCGCCATCTGATGGCGCCGCTGACGGCGTCCAGTGCGTAAAGATGGCGGTCCTTGGCACCTACGTAGATAGCACCTCCGGCGGCCACGGCAGGGGATGTGGTTCCGGGAATCCGTGTGCGCCAACGTTGCACGAGCTTGCCCACCGTGGTGTGGTCCACCGCAGTCAGGCGGGGATGGTGGCCGGATTGGTCAGGGCCTCGTCGGTACATCGGCCAATCCTCAGCTGATGGGACGCCGACGGAGCGTGGACGTGAGGCAGTCCGGGTTGGCTGGCGGACCGTATCAGCTGGCGGTGGTCCGGCTGCAACACTTTGTCGTGACTGAGGAGCCAATAGCCAGTAGGCGGTAGCCATGCCGGCTCCTGCGATGGTAGCGGTGAATAGGACGAAGGCCCCAATCAGGGCCACTGGGCGCGTCCACACCTGGGTGGACCGCATAGAACCATGTCTTGCCACGACGACGGTTACTCCTATCCTCTTCCCTTTCGCACAGGGAAAGGGGGGGGGAGTCGCGCACTCCGCCTGGAATACTGAAATATTTTCCAGGTTTCGGAGTCGGGGAGTTTCCCCAGCCTGTGCGCGACTGTCTTACTCTCATACTTATACCGTTCTCAGGAGCACGCAGAGCGAACCTGTTGGCATTTGCCTGGAATGCGCTCAGGAGTTAGGCGCTTGCCTCTAGGCAATCATCCTGTTCCGCCGCTTGAAGGGCCATGCGCCCCGAAAGCCATTCAGGACTGCTTCCGCAGGTTGGGACAGCGTCTCAACTGTTGGAGGTCAACTTTCCGCCGAGATGCCCTCCCACGTTGAGTCAACGAGCCCTCGGCGAGCACTCCAAGGCAGAATCACCGAAGCGCCACCAAAGGTCGACCAGACGTTTTGAGTGGCCTCTCGGACTGCCAGGCGGCCGGGGACTGGCCCGCACGCGGCTGAGCCAGAGGCCTATTCATGGAGTTGATCAGGATGACTCCCGGCATCAGCCAGGTCACCGCCTCCAGACAGTGGACAGCACTGCTGCCGACGGTGGAGCGGATCCTGGCCGCGCTTATCCCCGACCCGGCTGAAGCCGTCCGCTGGCCGCGTCGTCCGGGCCGACGGCACCCTGATACTCACCTGAGCCTGGGCCAGCCAGGGCAGGGCGCTGATCTCCAGCAAGCACCACGGCATCAGCTCCAGCCGCAAGGGCGCCGCTCCCTTGTCGGGGCTCTGCTGACGGTCTCTCGCGGCCTCGGGGCCAGTTCCCGGATCGCGGCACGACATGCATGCTTGGCGCCTGCCGCAGAAAGAAGGGGGCTGGCACCCCTGTGAATCGGACTCCTGAGCTGGGTCATCGACTCGGCATCGGTTTTCTACGAGTGCAGTTCAGGCATTTCCTCACTCCCCCTGCGCACTGATGCTTCCTTTGCAGGCATTTACCTATCCCTTCGTCGAGATTTCACCGTGATGGTATGTAAATATCGGTTCCGAAGCCGCTGTCGAATCATCTCCTCATGGAGTCAGCAGCAGTGCACCAGATGCAAGAAGAACGCTTCGCTCCCGCGCAAGGCGGACGGCAAGCAGCTGCGCAAACAGCGTAGTGAGCTCAGCACGAACCGAGATTCGGAGTAGCAGCTCGTGAGAATCCAACAAATCCTCGAGAAGGCCCGGAGGTGGGTGTTGGAGCGCCTGGCCTTCTTGTCGGCGATCGTCCTCACAACCGCCGAGAGGGGGGCGGCAGTCGGCCGCTTGGTGCCGCGGCGGCACGGAGTATCCGGGCCGTGCCCGGGAGCGGGATATACGAAGATGATCCAGCCGCACACCAATCGGAGGATCTTGCCCTGGCGCCTGCGGATCTCCTGGTCGCGGTCGGCCCAATTCGCGCGGTGCTCGGTGCTGCAGGGAAGCGGTCCGGTACCGCAAGCGCCAGTTCTCAAGGCCGCTCCATCCATGAGGTCAGCGGCTGGCACCGAAGTGACGGTTCGGGCTGCAGCGTCGTCTCCAGGAGAGCATGCGAGCGCCAGCCTCCACACGAGGACAGCAAGCCACCTAGAGCGAGCATCGTCAGCTTCCCCCCAGGCTGCGATCAGCACGGCGGAACTGCCTGCCGCCGACGAGCTTCGTCGACTCTCGCCATATACGCCGCAAAACAACCGAGTAGATCCGGCTAATCGTGTGCGCGTCTGGCGAAATGACCGCCCGTCGCTGCGGACAGCGGCGGAATGGCTTCTGGGCAGCGATGGGGAGATGGCTGTCTCTGAGGGCTGCGGTGGGAGCGGCTGGAGACCGTACTCCGAGGGCGGCATGACATGGATGCCTGCCCGAGTCGAGGTGCTCGGCCGGTTGAGTACTCTCGGTGCCGACGGGATTGTGGCGTTGGAGATGCTTAACCTCCGCGCGTATGTGAGGTACCTGGCCGAATGTGGGGGGCACCGACCGCCTTGCCAGGGCAGAGCTACGGATTCCGGATCGGTGCGTGATCCTTTCGGTCGTTCCTTGCGCTCCGTAGCGGCCGTCCAGCGGATCTTGGGTACGGCTCGTGGAGCCACCCGCGGCATTGGGCAGACAAGCGACTTCACCAAAGCCCCAGCTCAGCCGGTGCCTCCAGAGAGGCTATACCCCCCTGCGATGTCCCCCCTACTGCCTGTTCGTGTCCTTGCCACGGTCGCAGACTCCCGCGACTGGCGGGCACCGGAAACACCGTGGGCATGGGTTGCGGAACAACCCGCTGCGGCAGGGGAAAGGCTGCTGACTCCTGGCCGCCCGCCCGCTCCGAGTCTGGTGCTGGCAACTAGCACAGGACTACGAGCGAGAGTACTGACGTTGGATGCTGGCAGGCGCACACCAGCCCTCCCGCCAGCGGACGCTCACGAGCGGCGCTTCTCCATCCTGCACTGTCGACTGGTTGTTCTGTCCTCACGTCTCGCCGTAGTGCCGCACCGCGCTGACAAACATTCGGCAGTTGGACCCAACTGTTCCGACTACCACGAGTGGTGGCCCCCGTTGTGGCCCTGCTCGGGTCGTGTCCCGCCGGGTAGTGCAGTGGCGATCACGGCAGAAGTGCAGGCCATGGCCAGATCTAAGTGCTTGTCGACAGCAGATCTGGCTCCACTACTTCAGTTGCTGCTGACCGTGACACGGTGATGCTGACTTGGCCATATCTCTCTCCAAGGCCAGCGCCAGGGCCTCTGCGGTCGGCTCACGGCCAGGGCCCGGTATCTGACGGCCAGCCAGACCACCAGGGTACCGCTCAGGAGGCTCCAGCGCACGACCCGCCGCCCTGGAGCGGTCGCCCCTACACCACACAGCAGGACACCATCTCCTACTCGAAGGAAGACCGTGATGATTCCTTCTCCTCGACACCCTCTGCTACTGCCTATACGCAAGCCAGTGCCGTGCTTAGACGACGGCAGGATTCCCGGCCGCGTCACCGTGATGTCGTCCTACCTGGCAGACGTCTTCGAACGATGGAAGTGGCAGGTGCACGTTGGCATGGTTAGCTGTATCCAGCAGGCCCGGTGGTGGGCCACGGTCTCCTTGCCACTCTATGTGTTCAGCCTGCGACGCTGGGGGCTGAGGGCTGCCGCCAGGCTCCTGATCACGGTTCGCTGGGGGGCGTCAGCCAGCACCAGGGTATCCGGCTCCTGCGCCAGGCCCGCCTGCGCGACTTGCCGCGCACGGTACTGGAAGGCGCGCAGCGCCACACTTGGCTGGGGGCACATTCCAGCGCCGCGCCGCACGATGGAGGCGGCTGCCCTGGCGCCTGGCCGCCGCAATGGAATCCCTCCTTCGAGCGGCGGTGACAAGGCTGTTTCCCCGTGCCGGAACTGCTCCGCATGGTGCAGGAGGTGTCGGTGAGCCGGGCTGTCGGCCTTGGCCAATCAGCCTGGAGTCCGGTCGGTGCGGCATGCAACGCGGACCTGCCTGAACAGGCTTCGTGTGCTGGGCTGGCGACGGAACGCTTCCTCTCTGAAGTCGGCTCGCCCGTCGAACGGGCTGCCCTGGCCCAGTGCGTCCAAGGCTCGCTCCAGACCGAATGCCTGGCCTATACCCAGGACGAACCCATCAGCCACGGTGTCTACGGTGGTGCCACTGCGCGTTGGCACCAGCGCCTGCTGGCTCGATGCCGCCGTGTCGAGTCCTGGCGCACGGTCTTGAGCCGGTCTCGATCTGTCCTTGTGACGCACTCCTCGGAAGCGGCCAGCCTGGCTGACGTGCCCGCAGGCACTCCACCCAGATCCTCTCGCAGCGTCAGAGGTGAACTGACTTGCTGAACCTGCACGGCTATTCAAAACCTCTGGTCAGCCTTGAGGTCGCGCTTCGGCGATCTCCCCTCGGCTCACTCGCTGAGGCTGCTTATCTCAAAGCGAGAGGGCATCTCAGCGGAAAGCTGATCACCAACCATCGAGATACGGGCCTCGCCCGCACAAAATGCCCTGAATAGCCTTCCCACTTCCCGGGCGAGTGGCGGAATGGCAGACGCGGCGGCCTTAAAAGCCGCAGCCCTTCAGGGCATCTGTGGGTTCGACTCCCACCTCGCTCACGTCCCTGCCCACAGCCGTGGTCAGTCCGGACCGACGAACCACGTCGTCGGCCCTCCCCGTACTAGAAGGAGAAGAGATCGTCGATGTTCGCCTTCTTAGTTCTGGCACTGAAACAAGCCGCGCACTTGCCCTGCCGCTGCAACAGGGAGGAGGCGTACCCACAAAGGGCCGCTGAGCCCTCGCGCATGCCTATTACCGACACCGTGCTGCACCGTCGATCGACTACCGCCACGCTACCTCTCAGGCAGGGCAAATGCTGCTGCGACGCGCCGGAACCCCGCCCGGCCGTGTCGCCTATGTGGCCCGCGTCGACCGGCCAGGAGCCCCCGCGCTCGCCCGGCCCTGCCCCCGCTGTCAGCACTCACTCCCCACGCGAGGCATCTACGTCGTCCACTTCACCACCGCCTAGGGGCCTCAGCGGCTGGTGTGTAGCTCCTTTGGAGAAGCTGGCTGAGCTGGGGCTTCGGCAAAACGAACGTGCCAGGGGTGGCTGCTTGTCAACCGAATGCCGCGAGTGGCTCCACCAGCCGTATCCAAGGTCCGCTGGACGGCCGCTACGGAGCGTGCGGAACGACAGAAGGCATCACACGCCGCTGGGGAATCCGCGTCATTGGCCCCCGGCACTTTCGCCGGGCGGCCGAGGCACGACGCGTCGGGGAATCCGACGATGCCGCCCTCGACAAAGCGGTGGACAGCGGCGCGGCCCGGGACAGGGCTGCACTCCAGCAGACCGGCGGCCTCGGTCACCGCCCACCCCCGACCGAGCAAACCGACACGCTCGCCCGTCGCCGAGTGTAGTGCTTCAGCTCCCGCCGCTTCAGCAGGGTGTGCAGGTCACTACGTTGATCATCCGTCAGTCGACGCGGAGGTTCTCCGGCATCGCACCCCCACCCAAATCCACCCAGTCGGCAACCAACTTCAACCCAACCGCTCAGGTCGGGTGCATCTGTTCTAGTCAGTCCTTTTCCCAGACGCTGCCAGCCTGCCCGCCACCCCGATTCGTCAAGGAGACCGTGACATGTCATCCGCCTGCCAAAGCCCTGTCGTAAGCGGCCCCTCACACCGCCGCTGTGGCACCAGCGGATTGTTCCTGTCGGCCATGGGACTCGGTCTGGGGGACGGTCAAAGCCCGCTATCTCAGTACGAGCCCTTGGTCGGCCACGCTCTCGACCTGGGGATCACGCACTTCGACATCTCAGCTGACGCAGGTAGCTCTCCAGACCGGTACACCGAGATTGGCTGCAGCCTGCGCCCGTGGCTCGACTGGCGTGACGAGATGGTGATTTCCGTGAGGGTTGGCCTGGGATGCGGTCCACAGCCGCTGACGGGCTTTGGAGCACGCAAACAGATTCTGTCCAGCCTCAACGGCATCCTGCGTCGGACCGGTCTGGAGTATGTGGACGTGCTATACGCGCACCATCTGGATTGTGGCACTCCCCTGGAAGAGTCCACGGGCGCGCTGGCCAGTGCGGTGCACTGCGGCAAAGCACTGTACGTGGGTTTGTCCTCGTTCCCGGTGCAAGCCGTACGGCACGCCAGCGTTCTGCTCTCGTCCCAAGGCGCTGCTCCCGTCGCATACCAAGGAGCCTACTCACTAGCGGACCGCTGGGCCGAGGACGGTGTGTTCAACACACTCCAGGATCTCGGCATGGGGTTTGTTGCCTGTGCCCCGATGGCACGCGGCCGCCTAGCAACCCGCCCCGCACTGCGCCGGCTCGCGCACGCTCGCGGACAGAGCGCCGAGCAGGTGGCACTCGCATGGTGCCTACGCAAGCCGATCGTCGCATCCGCTGTGACCACCACGTCCCAGCTGCCCCACCTGATGAGCGATCACGCCGCCGTGAACGGCCCACGCCTGTCACCCGACGATCTGACCGACTTGGACCTGTGCTGCCCCGCCACCGATAGAGCAGATTCTGTGCCCGGCATGATCTGACCGGCGGTCCAAGGATTCGCTGCCCGCCCTGGCTGCCCCACCGCTCCCCACGAAAGGCCAACTCATGCCCACTTCCCCCCAAAAGCTCAGCAGCATACCTACACGCCACCGTCCACAGAGGGTGCATCGGCTCGACCGGCATGTTGCCCAGCTGCTTCAGAGACACACCTGCGCGCCGCGGCAGTGGAGGCAGGTGAACGACGAGCTCACGGCATACGCCTTGCCCATCCTGCAAGGCTGGATCGCAGACATGAGTCTGCCCACGCGAATCCGCCGACTGACCGGCCAGGCAATCCGCCTCGACCCCAGGCTGCCAAGCGATCACGAGGCAGCGGGCGAGTTACTAGGGCTAACAATCGCCGTATCTCTGGATATCTTCCGCCGCCGCGCTCTGGCCGGCACAGGATGGCACCCCGGCCATGGTGCCCATGCCCAGACCTACTTCCTGCGCCGCTGCCTGATGTCTTTCCCTCGGGAACACCAGCGATTCACCCGTGAACAGCGACCGACCAGCACCCGCGAGACCCTCAGTCTGCATCAGGCCATGCACCTGCCCGAAACCAGCCCAATCGGTCACCCAGAAGACCTGGCCCTGGCACGTGCTCTCGCCTCTCAGGCGCTGAGCTTGGCTCCCTCATCGCAACTCTGCGTCCCACAAAGCCACCCTGTCCCGCCAAGCCGCTGAGGCCGTGAACCACGCCACCGGAATGGACGCCACCACGACAGCCCTCCGGCCCCCACCAAACATCTGCCGCGCCAGCGCACCCGCACCCGCAGGGCTTCCAGCACCGAAAGAAGGTCCCTCCATGTCCCAGATCGGCAACGCAGCCATACTCGCAGCCCGCAGCCCCGGACGGGTGCCCGAACCTCACATGCCTCCCTCCCCGTGCTCCCCCCGAAGCACGGCTTCGATAGGCCTAGCCCCTACACAGCCCTGTCACTGCGCTGCCCGCAGTGCACAAACCCACCGAGTTCGGATCGCGCACGGCAGAGATCACACCCGACCCACAGTCACCCGCACGCCCCATCCACGCTTGATACTCCCCCGCCTTACCCCCATAGCGCCATCACACTCGGCCCCAGGGCTATCCCCTCGTCGTTGCCCCCCCCTCCAGCTCCACCTGATCGCCTACAGTCACGTCGAAGAGCAGCAACACCCACTTCGACACGATCCGTGCCTTCGCGGCGTACACCAGCGGGTCCACCAGATCCGCACAGCAGGCACACGCTGGCCGCAGGGGGCCCAGAGCGCCCCGGCACCTCCGCCGACAGCCACGAACAGCCCTGAGTCCAGCACTCCTGCAGCTGACCCCTTCATAAGCACCGCATCGGCTCTGCTGGCCCTTCCACCTTCGGCCTCGGCCGTCGACCCGAAATTGGCAACGCCCTGTACCGCCTCGGCTTCACCCCTGGTGAACGGCCCCCTCACCGCCTTTCGTCCCAGACTCCCCCCACCGCCTCTGCTGCCTTGGCCCACCGCCTCGGGGCAGCTTCGCAGTCATGCCTACCCTCGACGGCCCTGCCGCTCCCCCACCGTCCCACGCCCCACGAGTCGCCGGTCCCTCAACATGCCTACATCCCGGGCCAGAAGACATCTATCTGCCGCAGGCATGCGCGCATCCACGGAACGAAAGGCCCTACTGGAAGTGCCCTATGGACCGACCCTGTCTGATCTGTGCAGTCCACATCACCCAGGCGGCACAGTCCCCGCAGGTTTGTCAGGTATGCATGTCCCGACTGCAGTGGGCCTTGGAAAACCTGCCACGCCTCTATGTGCAACTCCACATCGAACTCCCCCACTGCACACCCCGCCGCAGAGTCGAATGGACACCCAACCGCACCCCGTGGCGGAGCCGGAGGATCCCTCTTCCCCTACGGCTCTCCCTACTCGCCCACGCCGAGCACTGTGTGTCAACAGTCCGCTCCTGGGGTACCCAAGCCCTTCCCCACGCCCTCCCAGACTGCCCCGTCCGCCCCGGCCCGCTCCTGCAGCACCTGTGCTTGGCCCTGTCCGAAGACCTTCCAGCCGTCATCGGGACCATCGACCACGCCACCTGCGCCGCACACGTGTGGACCGCATACACCCGTGCATGCCAACTCCTGGACTACGAAGAACCCTCCCGGCGTCTGCCCTCACCATGCCCCGCGTGTGGCTTGCGTTCGCTGACCCGCAGAGCAGGCGGCACCATCGTCTGCCGCTCCTGCAGTGCTCTGTGGCCCAGCAACTTGTGAATCTTCCAGCCGACCAACAGAAAGAATCATCACCGACCGCACCATCCGTACGCCCACACTCTCCTCCCCCGGACGAACCCTATGCCCTCTGCACCCTCACGACGCCAACTGCGCGTCACACCCGACCACGCCGCTCCCCGCTTTCGTCTACTGACCACTGCCGAAGCAGCCGAAAGCGCCGGTGTTTCTCCCGCCTGCATCCGCCAATGGGTGCGGCGCGGCTACCTGAAGCCTTTCGCCCACTACGGCAATCGCAATCTGTACCGCGAGGATCACGTCCTGCACGCCGAACGGGACCGCCGCACCGACACCCCACCGCCTTCCGCGGGCGAAGACCTCACCCAAGAACAAGCCCTCCGCTAATACCCAGCACTCCCCCGCCCTGGGGAACCCGTACTCGGGTGTAGCTCCTTTTGAAGGGGCCGCCTTACCTCAGTGCCGCAACAAGGACAAACAGAGAGGTGTCCTGCTGTGTGGTGTAGAGGCGACCGCTCCAGGGCGGCGGGTCGTGCGCTGGATCCTCCTGAGCGGTGTCCCGGCGGTCTGACTGACCGCCGGGGTACCGGGCCCTGGCCGTGAGCCGGCTGCAGAGGCCCCGGCGCTGGCCTCGGAGAGAGATACGGCCAAGTCAGCACCACCGTGTCACGGCCAGCAGCAACTGAAGTAGTGGAGCCAGATCTGCTGTCGACAAGCACCTAGATCTGGCCACGGCCTGCACTTCTGCCCTGATCGCCAACATCCCTGACAGGGATGTCATCCAAACGAAAACGCAACAGTTCGCCCCTATAGCAGGAGTAGTCCTGGTTCCGCTGCGGTATCAGTTGGGGCATCGGCCCGGCATCCGCGAAACGTTCTCAACCTGCTTTGGGATACCTCGCGTTGGCACCCAACGGAAAACGAGAAAGTACACAGATCACGAGAAAGAAGCCTTTCATGTGGCATACAATTTTCTGGGTTTCTGCATTGGAACGCGCGGTCAAGACATTCGCCCAGGCCCTGGTCGGCATTCTCGCCAGTGACCATGTAGGCCTGTTCGATGTCTCCTGGGGTTCTGCCCTGTCATCGGCCGGGCTGGCCGCCCTCCTGTCCGTACTGACATCCATTGCCTCCGAGCGCATCACCGAACAAGGCACCCCGAGTTTGGTTCGCACCGAGCCGGACGAGGAGCCCTCCGTTCCGGTGCCGCTAACTGCGCTGTACCCACAGACGCCCTATCCCGACCAGCCCCAGGCGCAACAGCCCGGGCCGTCATACCCGCAAGCGTCCTATCCTCAGCCGACACACCCTGCGTATCCGGCCTACCCGCCACCGTACCCGCCAGACCGCCAGCCGCCCGGAACATTCCCTGGATCAGAATCGGGCCCTCCCGGAGGCATGCCCTTGAATTAACCAAAACCTCTGACCGCTCCCGTGGCGGCACGTCGGTGACCTCTCCTTACCCACCACTCGCTAAGGCCGATTCCTCGATGGGTGTAGCTCCTTTGAAGGGACCTGTTCACCAGCACAGACCCGCAGATTCGCAAGTGATATGTGATCCTTCCGCCCGTTCTGCATATTCCAACGGCGACCTCCCCGTCGACCTTGGATACGGCCGACAGAGCCATCTGCGGCGTTCGACCGACGAGCAGTGGTACCTCGCGCGATCGTTTTGCCAAAACCCCAGCTCAGCCAGTCCCTCCAAAGGAGCCACACCCTTCCTCGACGCCAGAGGCACCTCAGTGGAAATTTGATCGCCAAGACGCCCGTCCCGAACCTGCAAAAGCACTTCTGACTAGCCTTCGGGTACTCGCCAAGGAGCGAGCCCAGGCCTCTCCTTCCCCTGGCCGCACCACAAGCGATGCGCGCTTAGGTAGAACCCCGGACGCGCCAGGACACCGCCCAGGACTGTGGCCAGCAGGAGGGTGCCGTGAACCTCTGCGCAAGCACCAGGGCTGATTCAAGGTCGTGAGCAGCTCGCACCGGCCCTGGTCAATGATCAGCGCTCGCGGCTGACGGCTCACTTCGCTGATGACCCGTCAGCCAGAATGGAGAGCCACACAATGCTGTGACCACTAGCAGCATCCTGTCGAGCGCCTTGCCTGTCGTGGCTGGATCACAGCGGTATCCGTCTTTGAATCAGCCATGGTGCAAGCGCTCACTCCACTGCTCACAGACAAACCAGCACTAGCCCGCGCCTGGGAATAGTTCGCCCACGACGCCATTAGAGCCGCAAGCGGCGCATACGCCAGAGCAAGCCTGCGCCGCTTCGTCCCTCGCACACCAGCCAGGCACGCCGACAGCCCAGCTCACGAAACAGCCGCCCCACTCGGCGCCGCCACCCCAAACAACGGACCCCACTTGCCGAGGCGGGGACAGAAGCCATAGCACCAACTACATCCTCATCACACCAGCCAAGACATCCCAGGGAGAAGAAATGGAACAAGCACAGAACGTCGTCAACATTGCCACTCGCGAAGTCGGATATCATGAAGGATTCAGCGGTGGCCACTGGAACAACCAGCAAAAGTTCAGTCCTGCCGTACCCGGACTCGAGTGGTCCCAGGGACAGGCTTGGTGCCACACATTCGTCTCCTGGGTCTTCCAGCAAGCAGGCTTGAAGAACCTCGCTCCTATCACCGCATCCTGCTCAGCAGGTGTGCAATGGTTCAAGAACCATGGCCGCTGGTCGGACTACCCCGCTATCGGTGCAGTCGTCTACTTCGGGGCTGGCGGCGGTAATCACGTCGGAATCGTCGCCAGCTACGATGATCAGCACGTTTACACAATCGAAGGCAACACGAACGCAGGAGGATCCGCCGAAGGAGACGGGGTGTACCGCAAGACCCACCTCCGCCATGATTCGCACGTTTACGGGTATGGGTATCCGCAATATGCGGAAGGGATCCACTCAGCCGACCCTCATCTCAAGGACACCACTCCCCCAACCAAGCCCAACACCCAGACTGTCCCGCCATTAACTGCCCCGTATATCTCCTACCGGCAGGTGAGATGGGCCTCACAAGCACCGGTCGAGAATCAGCGGCGCGTGGCCCCCGGGCCGGACAATCCGCAGGACGACGTGCGGCATGTCCAGGAAGGCCTGAAGGCCGCCACGGGACTGGACAGCCGTGCCCAGATCGGCTTCTTCGACGTGGCGACCGTGGGTGCATACGCGGCCTGGCAACGCTCCCTGGGCTATGCCGGGGCCGATGCCGACGGTATCCCAGGCGTGGTTTCCCTGACACACCTAGGCGAGCGGACCGGCAAATTCCAAGTGAGGGACACCAACGGTACATTCTCGCCGCAGTTCACACACGCAGCAACCTCCGCTTCCAATCAGCGCACCACTCCCCCGGCATCGCACACCAACCAACTAGCCCAGGATCCCCACGACCCCGCGACCTCTACCTCCCGCCTGACTCCGCCGACCCAGCCCCCCACTACCCATCCGGGATCCAGGCCGTGGGTCTGGGCGGAAGTGGGCTCTGCCACCAATCGCTCCCCCAACCCCTGGCCGGGCAGCACGCGGATCGTCCAGCTAGCTCTGAAGAACGAGTTCCCCGACGTGGACTTCACAGCGGACCACGGGCTATGGGGCGACCAGACGAGGAAAGCCTATGCCCGCTGGCAACAGTCACTGGGATATTCCGGGACCGACGCCGATGGTATCCCCGGACCGGCCTCCTTGACCGCCCTCGGCAACAAGAACAACTTTGATATCCATCATGCAGAAGGTCACGCAGGAAACACTCAAGGCTCCATTAGCACCAGCCAAATCGACTTTTCAGGAATGGGAACATGGAACTCCGGGCATTCGGCATGTGAGGGATACATCAGAGAAGCTCTTCGGATCATGGGGCTACCGACAGAGCACTGGCTTCCCGGAATGCTGACCATCGCATCGCGCGAGACTGCATATAACTCACCGCACTGGCAGATCAACACCAATGACTCCAATGCCCGAAACACGCCCGAACTGTTCGGCGGCAAAGATGCACCTGACGGCCATAAAGCCATGTGCTCGCGGGGAATGATCCAGGCGATCCCTCAGACCTTCGCCCGTTATCACCAAGGCGGCACATCCATGAAGATCTACGACCCTGTCGCGTCAACGGCAGCGGGAATCAACTACATCATCGACCGCTACGGTGTACACCGCGACGCCTCCAATCTTACTGCCAAAGTCCAGCAAGCCGACCCGAACCGCCCCCCGAAGGGTTACTGAACGCTTCCCCAACCCTCCGCACTCCACGAGACCGCGGCCGTCATTCACGCCCCACAAGACCGAGAGTGCCTAACAGACGGCTCTTCCACGGTTTTCGACGCTGACACGAAAAGTTGAGTCCAGTTCTGGTCAGGCCGTCGTGGTGATCGGTGCGAAGCGGACGGTGAGCCTGAGACTGTTGGCCTCCTTGGTCATGCGGCGCATGGCGCGTTCAGGGTCGCGTTGGGTGAAGTGGCCGGCGCCGAGGTCATGGTAGGTCGTGCGGTCGTGGAGCGCGTGCCAGCTGGCGATGGCGAGCTTGTACATGACGGCGACCAGGGTGTGCCGGCGCCTCCCCTGGCGGCGAGGCGCCGGCAGAAGACGGCCCGGCAGGAGTCCTTGTTCCTGATCGCTGACATTGCGGCGCTGCCGAGCAGGCGTTTGAGGTTAGCGTTGCCCGGCTGGGTGCGGCCGGACTTGGTGAGCCGCCCCGAATTTCTCGGACAGTGAGCGTTTTCCAAGCTGGCGGTGCTGGCGGCGAGTTGGACAGTCCTGCGCAACGACGAAGCTCCTGGCAGACGGGTTCTCGGCCAAGATCACCCGTGTCCGCCAGGAGCTTCGGCTGCTTGTCTGCCCGTCGTCGATCGATCTGTCCACCCGCACCCTGCGGTTCCTGACCGGGCACCTGACCGCCAGGCGGCAGGAGACCGGCACGCGGTGGCGGCGGCTTCCCGCAGCACGACAGGCCCTGCTGGCCCTGGCCCACCTGCGGTGCGGTGGCACCTACGCCCCTCTCGCGACCGGTTTCGGCATCGGGATCACGACCGCCTTCCGCTACATACGCGAGGCCGTCGACGTCCTGGCCGCCCTCGCCCCGTCCCTGGCCGACGCGATGAAGACGATCCGGAAGAAGGCGTTCGTCATCCTCGACGGCACCCTGCTGCCCATCGACCGCACCGCCGCCGACACCCCGTACTACTCCGGGAAACACAAACGCCACGGCACGAACGTCCAGGTGCTCACCGATCCGTTCGGACGGCTGCTCCGGGCCTCACCGGCCCTGCCCGGCTCGACCCACGACCTGACCGCCGCACGACACCACGACACCACGGCATCATCGAAACCCTCGCCGAAACGGACCTCAAATGCTGGGCAGACAAGGCATACCAAGGCGCCGGCGGAACCATCCGAGTCCCGTTTCGCGGCCGCCGACTCAAGCAATGGAAGCGGCGCCACAACACCACCCACGCCAAGATCCGCTGCCTCGGCAAGCAGGCCATGGCCACCCTCAAAGGTGGCGCCTCCTGCGGAAACTCCGCCGCAGCACCAACCGCATCACCGACGTCGTGAAGGCCGCCCTCATCCTCCACCAGGCATCAGCGTGAGGTTGGAAAACGCTCACGACTTGAGCTAAGAATTCTGACAGGTACGAACTTTGCGTTGATGCCGTTCAGGATATCCGCTTGAACTTGAGGAGAAAGGTTATCAGTCGGCACGAGAAGCCCAAATGCGCCCACCTGCTGTCCACTTGAGTCAATGATGGGAAGTTTGGTAGGGATACATACACCGCCCGTGAAGACGAGGGCAGGCTGTCCATTCATGTAATGGACAGACAAGGTGCTCCTTTCCTCGGGCTGGACTTCTTCGTTGGGGACGAAAATCATCCCCGTAGCCTCGGAGGGGGAATCTTCAGTGGACATGCTCGGTCTCCTTTGGGTCAGTCCTCTTACGTGATCATGTGCTGCCTCGACTGGTTGGGGCTCGCAATGTGGCTATCCAAGTCGGCACACAAACATGCCCGGAAGGCCATTCAAAAGTCAGTGACCTTGGCGGGCTGGTGATCGCTGAACCCGGATCCACCGGTTGGTGTCCGGTCGGGGTGAAGGCCGAGAACGAGAAGATGCCTTGTGGCCTGCGATGATGGGGTTTCATTAGGGGTCGTGTCCAGAAAGTGGTGTAAAAGGCGACGAGCATAGGTTTCGTACTGAACCGCCAAGTTCGTACGGAAGAACCCATGCTCGTGCACGAGCGAGTATCGCCTACCGGGGCGTTCCGTGCCGGGATCGATGCCGTCTTCGCTGAGGGCCGGCCGCTGGCCGACTGCCTGGAGCAGGTGGCCCGGCCCGGCGCGAAGCTGATCATCCAGACGGCCCTGGCGGCTGAGGCGGGTGAGTTCCCCGGCCGCGCCCGGTACCAGCGCGCCGACACCGCTGCGGCCCAGGACGACGACGGCCGGGATGCGGCCGAGGACAGCCCCGTGGCGCCGGTGGTGCGGGCCGGGCACCGCCAACGCACCCCCGGGAGGCGGTCATCATGGCTTCAGGAGTGTTCTCTGGGCTCTGGCACAGATCTTGGGGAGCGGTCGCGGAGGGTCACTGGAGCAGGATCATCTTGCGGAGTAGTTCGAATCCTGCTCGGCCGTAGAGTTGCCTCTTGATCTTCTTGATGCGGTTCACTGCGCCTTCGGTGCCGCCGGAACTCCAGTGCAGGGTCAGTCCGGCGATCACGGCCTCAAGGTCGGAGGTCAGTCCGCGGGCGAAGCCGGTGATCCCGGGCAGCTGTGCGGCTCGGGCAGTGTTGATCCAGTCCGGCACGTCAGCGCCGGTGCGCTGGGTGAGCATCTGGGCGAAGTCCCGTACGAGTTCATGGGTTTGTTCCAGCTCCGGGCAGGCGTCGAGCACCGTCTTGAGCTGCCTGTTCTCGTCCTCGGTGACGGTGTCGGGGTGCCGGGTGATCCAGCCGACGACGGTGCGGACCGAGGGCGCCGCGGCGGCCGGGGCGGGTGCGTCGGGCCACTGCAGGCGGATGCGGGCCCAGTCTCGCAGGCTGATGTATGGCACCGGATGGCCGCGGCTGGCGAGCTCCTTGCTCAACTCGATAATGGTGATCTCGCCTTCGGTTTCGTCGATGCGCCGCTGTAGGTAGGGCTGGTGCATGTCGAGGCGGCTGGTGCGGGAACTGCGTCCGGTGACCATGTCCTGCCAGCGGGCGGCGCGCGCATACCGCTGGACAGTGTGCCGTCCCCAGCCCAGGTGGCGGGCGATGGCACGGAGCCCCATCCCCTCGCTCAACAGGCCGTGGACCAAGGCGTGGTGGGCGCGCATCCGCTCGGCCCGCCGACCGGCAGGCAAAGCGGGTGAGCGCGGCTCGACGGCAAAGGCCCCGTCGGCGTTCTCGTCGGCCACCGTCTGGTCCGGCTGCGGTGCGATGGAACGCAGGCAGTCGCGGTGCGCAGCGACGCACTTCTCGACGGCCTGGCCGAGGTTCTGCAGCAAGTGATACCTGTCTGCGACTTGGAGCGCGTGCGGGGCTCCTAGCGCGGCGCCCTCCGCGTAGGCGCCGGCGCGGTCACGGCAGATCACCTCAACTCCCGGATGGGACGCCAGCCACGCTGCCAAGGGTGCCGCTTCGCGTCCTGGCAGGACATCGATGGGCCGGTGGCGTTCGCCGTCCGTGATCACGGTGGCGTACGAGTGGCCACGCCGGGTGGCGAAATCGTCCACCCCGAGCACCCGCGGCGTAGTGAACTGCGGGTCCGGTATCGCCATGACCCGGCGCAGCAGTGTCATCCGCCCAGCGCCAAGGGCCAGTTGGGCGGCTAGCCGGGCACCGGCCCGTCCGGCCAGCGCGAGTCCGACGCGCTCCAGGATGCGGTTCAACCGCGTGGTGAAGCGCGCGTGCGGGGCGGTCAGCTGCGCGAACGGCTCGGCGAAGGTGCGGCGCGAACAGCTGGCGTTGCCGCAGATGAAGCGCCGGACCCGCAGCAGGATCACGACGCTCTGCCCACCGAGCGGAAGATCCTTCAGCCTGCGTTGGTAGGAGTCGTGCACCCGGCCCGAGAAACGACCACAGTCTGGACACACCGCCCCCACCACCCGGCCTCTCGCCACGATGTCGACCTTGCCGAAGACAGCGGTCACCGCCTCGACTTCCACGTCGTCGACCCGTCGAACACC
Organism: Streptomyces sp. YIM 121038; assembly: GCF_006088715.1. Lineage (NCBI taxonomy): Bacteria > Bacillati > Actinomycetota > Actinomycetes > Kitasatosporales > Streptomycetaceae > Streptomyces > Streptomyces sp. YIM 121038. Next base: position 853,751 of record NZ_CP030772.1, on the reverse strand, counting down.
AGCATGCCCCAGAACGATGCATCGGCCTGCATGACCAGCACCGTCACCGGCCGCGGTCGACGACCGCAGAGGCCAGCAGCGACCTGATGGAGCGTCACTACCGTCTGTCCGGCGCGGAGGCGTACGCGGTCTCACCCGAGACCAATCCCTCGCATTCGAACTCTGCGGTGACCTAGGCGAGTGGCTGGCTAGCAGTCTTGGCTGTGCCCCAGAGCCGCGTTGTGCCGTCGTCGCGGCCGTGGCGGGCGGAGGCCAGCAGCAGTCTGAGAAGCTGTGTCACATCTCTTTGTGCAGGTCATGGGCGTGATCTGGAACGGTGATCCTGGTTGCCGTTCGGTTTGGCGTCGATGGACGGGCAGCCGAACGGCAGGAAGGTCAGGCGGCTGCCGTGAGCTGGTCCTGTGCCAGGGCCGCCGCTCCGCGGCGGCGCTGGCGGGCGAGCCGACGGGTCATGAGGGTGATGAAGGCCCACTGGATATGGGCTTCGGCGTGGGACATGAGGCGTTCGTAGTCCCTCGCGTTGCGCCTGGCGCGCATCGTCCACGAGTTCGACCGCTCCACTACCCACCTCTTGGGCAACAAGACGAAGCCTTTCGCGTCGTCGGGGCGGGGCACGACCTTGATCGTGATGCCGAGTGTGTTCTGCGCCCAGGCGGTGAACTCCTCGCCGCCGTAGGCGTTGTCGGCCCAGACCAGGACGATCTCGGGGTGAGCCGCGTGCAGGCGGGTGAGGAGGATGCGGGCGGCGGCCCGCTCCTGGACATCCGCGGGTGTGACGAGCAGATCGACGTAGAGGCCGTCCTGGTCAACGATGAGGTGGCGCTTCCTCCCGTTGATGTCCTTGCGTTTGTCATATCCGCGAGTGGCTCTGGAGACGGTCTCGGCGCCCTTGACGGACTGCGCGTCGATGATCACGCGGACCGGCCAGGGGCAGCGGTCGCTGTTCAGCCGGATGCGGCGCCGCAGTTGGTCGAGGATCTGCGTGAGCACGCCTGCCTTCGCCCAGCGGGCGAAGTATCCGAACACCGTGCGCCAGGGGATGCCGAAGTCGGCGGGCAGAGCGCGCCATTTCGCCCCATTGTCGACGATATAGCGGATGCAGTCGATCACCCGGCGCCGCGGCCACTTTTCGGGCGCGCCGCCCTTGGCGGTCTGGCAGGCAGGAGTCGGCAGCAGCCCTTCGAGCTGGGCCCATTCGAGGTCGGACAGGTCCGAGGGGTAGTGGTAGCGCGGCAGGGACGGCATGGCAGGAGCCGGGCCGCGACCGTGAGTGGGGAGGCCATCTGCTGGGCGGTCGCGGCCCGTTGCCTTCCTGCTTGTGCTATTCCAGGCGGGCCAGGAGGGTGAAGGTGGACTCGACCGCTCTCATCTGCGTGATCACGGTGCGGATGTAGGGGTCGTCGGGTTCCTTCTTCTCGTGGGAGAGCAGGATGCCCTCGATGAAGTTGGTCACCCGGTGGCCCAACAGGTCGAAGAACGCCCGCTCGTAACCGATCCAGACCTCCGGGGCGTCCTCCAGCATCCGGTATCCCCAGGTCTTGTCCCAGGTCACCGGCGGCAGACCGCGGGCAGCCGCGATCTTCCGCAAATGTGCGATCCCGGTGTAGGCCTGCGCGCGGGTGCGTTCGGTAGCGGCCATCAGCTGGGTGATCGTCAGCCCCGACGGGCGGGCCTCCTGGAGGGCCCTGAGGACGGCTTCGGCGTGGACGTGAGCGGGGCAGCCCCGCCCCATCGCCTACTCACCCGAGCCTTTCAGCAGCCGGGTGAGCTGCTCGTCCAGGTCGACCTCGCCGCGGGTGACGGCGTTCTCGATCCAGTCGGCCGCGGCGCGAACGCGCGAGAGGCCGCGTTCGATGGTGTCGCGTTCGGCGTCGTCGTAGTGCTCGCCCTTCAGGTTCGGCACGATCCGGCCGGCCGTGGCGACGAACTGGGCGCAGGCCGCGACCAGGTCCATGAACTGCGTGCCGTGCTCCATCCGCTGCAGCTGCGGGGCGGCTTCCTGCTGGACGTACTGGGCCTGCTGGCGGAACCGGTCGAACTGGGCCTCGTTCACGGCATGCCGGGCCGTGTCATCGGCCATCGCCTTCGTAGCGACCGCGGGCCTGCGCAGGAAGTCGGTGGTCACCACCGCGGCAACCGCGTCGTCCGAGGCCAGGTCATGGATTGCCTCGACCTTCTCCTGGACGTCCTGCGGGGAGTCGACCTTCCAGCCCACCACCCTCTTCGCGCTGTCGCGGGTCCAGCGCGGCGACCCGTAACGCGGGTTGGGCGGGGGGTTGCGGACCGCCTCGAAGCGCTCCTGCTCGTCCGGAATACTGGCCAGGATCTTGTGGATCGTGTGCGACACGCCTGCCAGCCGACGTTCCTTCGGCCAGCGCGAGGACACCCACCGGTAGCCGCGGACCGTCGAATACGACAGGCCGATGTCCTCCGCGAACAGGCGGATCGCCTCACTGACGTCGAACAGTGCCTTCGCGCCCCCATGCGGACGCATCGGCTCGATCTCCAGGGCCGCATCCCCGATCCGCCACTGGGCACTGCTCATCGTGGCGACCCAGTCCCGCCCCAGCTTGACCAGCTCGTCGTAGCGCTCCCGGGTCACACTCCCGACTTTCCCGGACACCATGACCACCCCACACAGGTCCGGGTGCGACACCCTTCCGATGCCGTCAACTCGCCCCGGAATACCGCTACGTGGCACCATCCGGCGGCCTCTGGCCGCCGGACAGAGCGCACGCGCACGGCGCGTGAAGCAGCACCCGCCCGGGCCGGGCGCGCGGCTCACACCCCAGCCTGCCCCGTGCGCCGCTCATGCCAGGCACGTTTGCGACAGCGGGGAGAGCAGTACGCTGCCGAGGCAGAACGGTCGACACCGACCATCCACGACTGCCCGCACTGCGGGCACTCCGCTCTCCGTCCGGCCTGCACCGCCTCGATCCTCGCCCGTATTTGCCGACCCTCACGCCAGCTCCGCGACCGGCACTTCGACGAGCAGAACACCGCCGAGGCCTTCGCCCCCGGCATCAACGGCTCCCCGCACCCCCGGCACAACCGCGGGCCCCCACCGACGTCCACGGGCGCCACCAGCCGCAGCCGAGGCACCCTCTTCCCGGCCATATCGGCACCGTACACACGACACCGTCCGTGGGGTACACCACGGACGGCCCACTGACCTGCATAAAGGAGATATAGCAAAGCTTCTGGCGCTTTATAGCAGTACGAGCCCGCACGTGAGTGTCACGCCGAAGGCGAGACCGTAGAGCTGGTAAGTGATCCGGTCCGCGCGCGCGTTCCGGATCACCAGGCTGCGCAAAGCTGCGTACCAGTTCATCCCCGTGACGGTGAGGGTGCAGGCGGCAATGAGGGCGGGACGGGCGTTGCTCGGTGCGAACAGCCAGTGATGCAGTGCCAGGGGCAGGGCAGTCATGACGGCGGCGAACCAGATCCGCACGGGCCAGTGACCGACGATGAGAGGGAGGGTGCGGCGGCCGATGCTGCGGTCGCCCTCCATGTCCCGAACGTCTTCGTAGATCATGGCGAGGTTGTAGCCCACCCCGGTGACCAGTACCCAGGCCCACGCTGTGGTGTCGAGCGGAGCCACCAGCTGCCAGGCGGCAGCGAGCTGGGTGATGATGCCGAGCTGCATCAGCATCGGTTTCACCGCGAAGTAGATGCGGGGAGCGGAGACGAAGTGCAGGACGACCGTTGCAGCCTGCCAGAGCAGCACCCACAGCAGGGTGGCGGTCACCAAGCCGAGGAGGGCGTAGAGGAGCATGGCGCACCAAAAGCGCCGCATGAGGGCCTGAGGGGTGAGCAGGCCGCTGGGAATCGGACGGTAGGGCTTGTTCAAGGCGTCCTCGGTCGCTCCGCGCACCTGGTTCGAAGCGTCGAACACGTAGAGGAAGAGAGCGAACCACAGTGTGCTGACTGCGACGTGCAGAGCGGTCGCCGGGCCGCCAACGTGATGGTGGACGCAGGCGACAGCGGTGAAGAGCACCGGTGACAGGAAGGCGGCCGGGGCGTTGGCCGCCATCATCCGGCCCGTCACCCTCGCTTCAAAGCCGATGCGGCCTACCAGGCCTGTCCCGGACAGCGGGCGCGCGGGGTTGCCCGGCACCCTCATGAGGCCCTCGCAGTGGCGTCCTGGCCCAGCTGCCTCAGCAGGACCGCTACAGCAGCCGGGAGCGAGGCCTCAGCAAGGGCGAGTTCGGCCGCCTCCAGGCGCTGACGGATCATCCGTTCGACTTCGTCGCGGGCACCGCTTGAGATCAGGATGCCGCGGATACGGGCAGCATCGGCTTCCTTCAGGTGCGGGTCGCCGACCATGCGGGACAGCAGGCTCCGCTGTGCCGGGCCTGCGCTGCGCAGGGCGAGCGCCATCAGGGCCGTCGCCTTGCCCTCCCGCAGATCGTCCAGGTGTGGCTTGCCCGTCCTCAACGGGTCGCCGAAGATCCCCAGCAGATCGTCACGGAGCTGGAAGGCTTCACCGACCGGCAGCGCGAACTTGCTGAGGACAGCAAGAAGCGCGGTGTCCGCTCCGGCGAGAGCGGCACCGATGTGCAGAGGCCGCTCAACGGTGTACCTGGCGGCCTTGTACCGCGCGATCCTCAACACTTGATCAAGGTCGGCGGTCGGCCGGCCCGTAGCCGTCAGGTCGAGGTACTGGCCATACATGACCTCGGCACGCATCGCAGCAATCAACGGCATGATCCTGCCGGCCTGACCGGGGGTGAGACCTGCGGTGTGCAGGAGTTCGTCTGACCAAGCCAGGGCTAGATCGCCGACGAGAATCGCGGCGCCCTCACCGAGGATTTCGGCAGCCGCACCGCCGCGACCGTCCATGTGGTGGTGAGCGAGAGCACGGTGGAGTGTGGGCTGGCCACGGCGCACGTCACTATGGTCCATGACGTCGTCGTGGATGAGGCAGAAGGCATGGAACATCTCCAGCGAGGCCGCCACGCGGACCACCGGGAGAAGGTCCCCGCCTCCGTCGGCGGCGTGCCAGCCGGCCACGCACAGCACCGGGCGCAGCCGCTTGCCGCCAGCGAACAGGAAGTCGTGCAGGACCTCGGTGACTTCCGCCGGCATCCGATTGTTCGTTGCCGCCTTGGACTTAACGGACAGGAAATCGTCCAGGACCGCGTCGACTTGCGCGGGGACACCGTCAAGGTCGACCCGTTCAGTGGGCGAAGGCAAGAGTCCCATGGGTGAACCTTCCGCACTGGAATGACCGCACTACCGCTTCGGAGGATGCGCGTGAATTACCGCAGGGCCCGGCCGACGGAATCTTGGCGGCAGTTCCGGTCTACGGGATGGGGCCTGGCCACGGCGACATGGGGGCGGGGGCGCACGGATCGATCTGAAGCATCGGCGAAGCCCCGTACATGCCAATGATTCCGGGCAGCGCCCCTTGCGCCCCAGTGGCTTCGGATCCCGGGAGCCGCTGGATTGTTCCCTCGTCACAGATCAGTGGTTATGACACAGCTTCTGAGCTTGGGATTTATCCTGCGGCGGTGACTCTCCGTGGTTTCGTGCCGACCTTGTGGTGGGCGGGGCGCTGGTAACGCTCGCCGGTGGCGAGGACCTTGCCCACGTCATGTCGGGTGGCGGACCGCCGGTTCCTCGAGCCAACTGGACGCCCTGGGCCAGGATGTGAAGGTTTCGGCGCACCGGCTGGTGAAGCGGCTGTCGGACGCAGGTTTCTGAACCCCCGGCGGACTCGGGCGGGTGTGAGCCGTTCCGGCGGGGCGGGCTTCTCCCATGGATGGCGGAGGTCCTTCACCAGCGGGCGGGCGAGGCGGAGTTGAGTGTGGGCGGCGAGGACGAGCCAGGTCCACCGGTCCGCGGCCTCGGGGCTGCGCAGCCGTGGGGCGGTCCAGCCGAGTGTCTGCTTCCAGAACCTGAACATGTGCTCCACATCGAATCTGCGCAGGAAGACCTGCCAGCAACGGTCGGTGTCGGCCGCGGTGGCGCCGGTCTTGGACCACCACAGCCACACCGGCTTGGGCTCGCCGCCGGAGGGCAGGTGCTCGACCTGGAGCCGGATCACCGTGCCCTCGATCAGGGGCAGCTCGGCGGTGTGGTCGATCCATGCGCATCGCCGGGTGAGGCGGGGGTGGAGCCGGTCCCAGGCCCGTGCGGTTGCCTTCCCGTAGAGGCGGGTGTCGGTGATGGTGATGGCTTGCTCGGTGCCCCAGGTTGCCGGGTCGCCGAAGACGAACTCGCCGCCGTGCTTGGGCGGGCGGCCGCCCAAGGGGTTGGCCTGGTGGAACTCCTTGCGGGAGGGTGCCGGACGGCGCATCACGCGGTCCGAACGGAGCCGGCCCAGGATCTCGACGGGCAGGCCGGCCAGCAGGTGGGCCAGGCGCGGGGCGTCGTATCCGGCATCGACCACGACCAATACGTCCGGGTCGCCCTCGCGCCATTGTCCCGCCGTGATGAGGCGCTCGACAACCTCGCGGATCTGTGTGGTGGTGACTGCCGCGACGTCGGCGCCGGGTCCGAGGCGGACCGCGTCCAGGACCGCCGTCCACGAGGTCCTCCCGGTCTCCAGCGCGGCGATGACGGAGTAAGGCCAGCCAGGGATCATCTGGTGCTTGTTGTCTCCGTAGCCGTAGGTGTGGCAAAAGCACCGGTCAGGAGCGGTGTCCGCGTCTGGACGCAGCCAGGGCGTGACGTCGACGGCCAGGACCAGGCGGCCATCGGCCGCCTTCGGCAACGGTACCGAGACCAGGGCCCGCCGCAGCCGGTCCACATCAAGGCGCCCCTGGTTCAGCCCGGCGTACAACGCGCCATGCCCACGCTGGTGTTCCGGCGCGAGCGCCAGGCCGACCAGGGTCTTCACCGGCCCGTCGGCACACAGCATCGCGTCGGTGAGTTCGAACAAGGAGTCCGCCCGTGCGGTCAGGGACGCGTACAACTCCGCACGGAAGGCTGACAGCAGCCCGAACGGCTCCCGCGTGACATCGTGATGCAGCAGACTCACCTCTACGGCCTTCGCTTGATCCGGTGCCTCTGTGACGGAGCACAGAATCAGACGAAGGCCGCCCCGCTGAACGGCCCTTATCACTACGAGTGATCAAGTTCGAGGCGCAATTCGACCAGCGAGGATAAATCCCAAGCTGAGGTCGGTGTCACGGAACCGGCGGACCGTCTTGCGGTCCAGGTGCAGACGTCGGGAGATCGCTGAGAGCGAGTACTGAGGGGTCTCGCGCTTTCCGGGCAGGTGTCTGGTGATGACTTCACGCCGTGATGTGCAGCGTCTGGTATTCGGTGTGGACTTTGCAAGGTGGGCGGTTACCCACTGCCGAGTGGAGGTGTTTGTGTTTGTGCCAGGATTCGATGTACCGAGTGATGTCCTGCCGGGTGGCTTCGCGTGTCAGGTAAGTCATCCTGGATACACGCTCGTTCTTCAGCGCCGCGAAGAATGATTCCGTCATAGTGTTACTGAAACAGGTCCCGGTCCGTCCGGCGGAACGTGGAAGGCCGAGGTGTTTCAATGTCTCACCGTGCTCGGCTGGCCTGTAGTTCGATCCGCGGTCCGAGTGGAATATTGTGCCGTCTGTGAGTTTCCTGTTCCGGGCTGTGTTGCGGATGGCCCGGGATGTGAGGGGGGTGTGGTAGTGGTCGTCCATGGCGTAGCCGATGATTTCCTTCGTGCGGCGGTCGATGGCGGTCGCCAGGTACAGCCACCTCTCACTGGTGGACACGTAGGTGATGTCCCCGACCGGCTTTTGGCCGGGAGCGTCGGCGGTGAAGTTCCGGCCGGCGAGGTCAGGCGCGGGGCCGGGGGTGCCCTGGGTGAGGCCGAAGCGTTTCGGCTTCGGCTGGGAGGGCTCCAGGCCCGGTTCGCGCGTGAGGCGGCGGGCCGGCTCCAGGCCGGCGGTGACGTCCCGGCGGTGCGGTTGTGCGTGGATGCGCCGGTGGCTGTAGGTGCTGTCGGAGTCCTCGAACGCCTTCGTGATGAGCAGTTTCAGTTCCTCACGCCGTTCGGCTGTCGCGGATTCGGGACGGCCTCGCCAGTCGTAGTAGCCGGATTTGGAGACGCCGAGTCGCTTGCACCTGTACCCGACGCTGTACGCGTACTCCGTCGTGTCGAGCCGCGTCTCGTCGATGAACTCGTACGTGCTCGCTGCCGGGGATCCCCCGCGAAGTACGCTGCGGCTTTTTTCAGGAAGGTGTTTTCCATCTCGGCTTCGCGGATCCGGCGTTCCAGCTCTTTGAGGCGTGCTCGTTCGCTGAGCGTCAGTTCCGCGTCTGGCGCCGGCTCCTGGCGTGCCTTGTGTTTCTTCACCCAGCCCCGGAGGGTTTCGGGGTTCATCCCGGGCTCGCGGCCTGCTTCGGAGATCGTCTTACTCGAGCTCAGCGCGACCCGGACGGCTTCTTCACGGAACTCGGGTGTGTACTTGCTGAGTGACGCCACATCGTGCTTCCTCGTTCCCTGTTCAGGGAAACCCTATTGAGCTTGTGATTTATGGTGTGGCGTCGAACGCGACTCGAACTTGATCAGTGTTTTCGCAGTTCAGCGGACGCGAAGGCGGCCTTCGTCTGATCCTGTGCTCCGTCACAGAGGCAGAGGAACAGCACGAAGGCCGTGGTTGTGAGTCTGGAGCATCAGGATGTCCTGCGGGATGCGTTCGCGGAAGTGTCACGCTTCAGGACGGAGTTGTACGCATCTCTGACCGCGCGGGGCGACGCCATGTTCGAGTTGTGTGATGCGTTGTTGTGCACGGACGGGCCAGTGCGGACGCTGGTCGATCTCGCACTCGCACCGGAACACCGCCGCGGGCACGGCGCCCTTTACGGTGGCCTGAACCAGGGGCGGATCGATGTCGCCCGATTGCGTCGCGCGCTGGCCGGGATGCCGCTGCCGAAGGCGGCGGACGGCCGGATCGTCCTGGCCGCGGACGTCTCGCCGTGGCTGCGGCCGGGCGCCGGTACCTGCGCTGACCGGGCCTTCGGCCACACCTTCGGCCGCGGGGAAGGCAAGCACCAGATGGTCCCGGGCTGGCCCTACTCGTTCGTCGCCGCGCTGGAGACCGGCCGCACGTCCTGGACGGCAGTGCTTGACGCGGTCCGTCTGGAGCCCGGCGCTGACGTCGCTGCAGTGGCCACGGTCCAACTCCGCGAGGTCGTCGAACGGCTCGTGGCCGCCGGCCAGTGGAAGCCGGGTGACCCGAAGGTCCTGGTCGTCCTGGACGCCGGCTACGACGCACCCCGCATCGCCCATCTGCTGGGCGGCCTGCCCGTCGAGATCCTCGGCCGTCTCCGCTCCGACCGCGTCATGCGGCGCCCGACACCACCACGAGTGTGTCGGCCAGGCCGTCCGCCCAAGCACGGGGGCGAGTTCGTCTTCGGCGACCCCGCTACCTGGGACACCGAGCAGGTGGTGACCGTCACCGACACCCGGCTCTACGGGAAGGCGACCGCGCAGGCGTGGGACCGACTGCATCCGAGGCTGACGCGTCGGGCGGCCTGGCTCGACCACGAGGGCCGCTGCCACTCATCGAGGGCACTGTCATCCGCCTGGTCGTGGAGAAGCTGCCCAGCGGCGGGGTCAACAAGCCGGTCTGGCTGTGGTGGTCGGGCACCGACGCCACCGCGGACGACGTGGACCGCTGCTGGCAGTCCTTCCTGCGGAGATTCGACATCGAGCACACGTTTCGCCTGTTCAAGCAGACCCTCGGATGGACCAAGCCCCGGCTTCGCAGCTCGGAGGCGGCCGACCGGTGGACCTGGCTGGTGATCTCCGCATATGCCCAGCTTCGGCTCGCCCGTCCCCTGGCCACCGACCTCCGGCGTCCCTGGGAGAAACCGTCTCCGCCGAACAGACTCACACCCGCCCGCGTCCGCAGGGGTTTCAGAAACCTGCGCACGAAGACCGGCTCTCCGGCCGGTGTACCGAAACCGACACGGCCCGGCCCCGGCCGTCCGCCCGGCTCGAAGAACCACCGCCCGGCCACCCGCCATGACGTGGGCAGAGTCCTCGCGACCGGCGAGGCCTACGCACGACCCGCCCACCACCAGAAGGGCACGAAACCCCGGCGAACTGGATAAATGACAAGCAGAGCGCCTGTTCATAATTGTCCTCCTTGGTTTCCGCTCGCGGTGCAGTTTGGGCGCGGACAGCGGCCGTGGCGGCTGCCCACCTGCCACGTGGAGTGTGTTGTCGCGCATGATCGGCTCAGGCGCCCGGAGAGGAGTGCGGGACTGGGGACAGGGCCCGTCCGTAGCGCTGCGGCATCGCTGCCCGGAGGCAGGGCAGCGATGCCGCGCACCTGAGAGACGGTCCTGCTCCGGCTATGTGATGCCCTTTCATCCGGGGTGATACCAGGATGGCTACGGGCCGTCAGGCGTGTTGCGGGGGAGGTGGGGACGGTCCTGTGTCTTGTGCGGCTGTGGACGGGAGGCTTTCGCGGGCACGGTGTGGGGGTGTGCCTGGCCGGGCTGGTGGCGTCGCTGGCACGATGAGGGGTATGACGAGTGGGGAGCAGGGGCTGGAGGCGGCGGTCGAGGCGCTGCGCGCCGCGCAGGATGCCGTGGTGGTGGCGCGCCGGAATATGACGGCGGCGATTGTGGCCGCGTACCGGGGCGGGGAGCCGGTGGCCCGGATCGCCCAGCGCACCGGCAGCGATGTCACCGAAATCCGCAATGTGCTGTCCGCCGCGCAGGTGACACGCCGCCGGTAGTCCCGCCCAGGGACGTTGCTCAGGGCGCGCGGAAGAGTATGCGTGCTCTGTGCGCTGTGCCGCTGTGGTGGGTGCGTTCACAGGCCGTGCTGGTCGAGGAGGAGCATCAGGTTCCGCCGCCGTTTGAGGCCGGTGCGCAGAGTGGTGAGGTAGGTGGTGAAGTCGTCCTCGCTGCCCAGATGGCGGTGGCAGTCACCGATGGCCAGAAGCAAACTGGTCAGTTCCTCATAGGCACGGTTGCCGGTCTGCTGTCTGAGGGGTTCTGCCAGACGTAGGTAGACCTCGAGGGCATGGGCGGGCCGGGTGGCGCGGCTCTGATCGGCGAGGCTGTGCCACTGACGGTCGTGGGCCCCCAGCTCCCGGGCGGCCTGCCAGGCGGCATCGGTGTCCTCATCGTCGAGCAGAGCGTCGATGAGGACCGGCTCGCCATACCAGCCGTGCTCGTGCTGTTCTGCATCAGCGCGCAGCCGCGCGAGGGCCGCGGAGCGCTCTGCCGGCCAGCACCCGGCGCTCTGGGCCGCATCCCGCAGCCGCCGGTAGGTTTCCAGGTTGCGGCGGGCGACGAAGTCCTCCCGCCGCAGCGCCACGACGTCGGGGAGACGGCCGGTCTGGGTGTAGCGGGCGCAGAGGTAGTCGATCAGCGCACTGTCGACGGCGGCGGCGTGAGGCGGGTGGGTTAGTGTCGCGGTGAGGCCGTCCTGGGCCCATCGCAGGGCTTGGCCGGGGCGGTCTGCCGCGTCCAGGTGGCGGGCGATGGCCAGGTGGGTGCTGCCGTCGGGCGCGAGGTCGGCCGCGTGCACGGCGATGACCATATCCACGTCACCGACCGCCGCGGCGAGCTGGTGCAGCACGTGTTTCTCCGCCCAGCCCGCGGGTTTGTCCCGCCAGGCCGCGACGGCCAGGTCCCGCAGCGTGGCGAGTCCCCGGTCGCCCAGGACGTCCGCGTAGTCGAGCGGGTCGATGCCGGTCAGATGGTCCGGGTCGCCCAGGGCGTGCTCGAGCAGCCAGCGTGCCATCCGGGCGGGGTCGGGGCGCGCGGCGCGGCAGGCCTGCAGGTGGGCTGCAGCCAGGGCGGCACCGATCCGGGCCAGGTGCCCGTCAGAGTCATCGATGCCGTCCTGGACTCCGCTCAGCAGGCACATCGCCTCCCCGGCCAGACCGATCGCGTCCGCCGCGCGTCCGCCCGAGACCAGCGTGGTGATCACAGCCGCCGCCTGCAGGGCCTGCTCGGCGTAACCCTGGGCGTCCTCATACTCCACGTAGCCGTAGCGGGCGAAAGGGGCGGGGTCGAGGAGTTCTGCGATGCGGACCCGGGCCTCCGGCAGGTCCCCTCCGGCAGCGCTGGCGCGGACCTCCAGGCGGCGGCGCAGCTGCTGGTCGAAGGCGACCTGCTCGTGCACCAGCGCGAGCAGCTCGTCACGGGAGAGTACGGCCAGCCACTCCTCCAGCTGGTGGGCCCGCTCCTGGGCCCGGGCCCGCAATTGCGGCAGGTCCGGGCGGGCGAGCACGGTCAAGCCGAGCGCGACCAGATGCTTGCAGAAATTGCCCTCCCGCCCATAGGGACAGTCACACTCCCCATCCAGGCTGGCGCCGAACGACAGCTCGACCGCATACGCGTCACCCCCGTGCACCGTGGCCGTGACCCACCCGTCACCGACCTCCACCGCCGTCACCGCATCAACGTATCCGAGCCCCCGTGCAAAGGAACGCTCCCCCGAAAGTGCCCGCAGATCATTCTCGGTGAAACCCGCTGACTGCGCCATACTCCCCATTCAAACAGGCGATACCCCGCGCCCGCAGGCCCACCCTGGGGAAAGACGCGCAGCCCAGTGCGGGGGACCAAAGCCAGCCCCGGCGCCTGACCGGGCCTGCGGCCAGGGCGTGGAATAGCGGGATGATCCGCGTAATACGTCCGGCTGCTACTGTGTGCCGCGTCAGAGGCCGCCGGATAGGGTGGCGCAGGCCAGCATGTTGACCGTACGGCGAAGCGAGCGCGGGCAGAGAGCCTGGAGCGGATGGCTTCCGCGAGGCGCCCGCGGCTCCCCACGCGCGCGGCTGAGGGGCAGCCATCTCGTGCGGCTCATCCAAGGTTTCCGTGAAATCGAAGTGTGTCACCATGCGCTCGTGCCGCTCCGTCAGACCTCCGTGGACACTAGGGCCGTGTGAGGACCTGCTGAAGACGGTGTTGCCGCGCCTGAGTGGTGTACTGGTGGAGCAAGTGAGCGTAGAGAGCGGGTGTTACGCATCGCGGCGCGCACTCGCGGCGAGGCGGCGCTGCCGTGTCCAGACTGCGGGGCCCGATCGAGACGGCGACACAGCGGATACCAGCGCACGGTGGCCGACGGTGTGTCAATCCCCTCGCTGCGTGGAGACGATCTATGCGGCCGGTCCCTCGGCGAGGGTGGCTCGGTAGTCACGTTCGTAGTCGATCGGGCTCTTGAACCCGCATACGCTGTGTAGCCGCCTAGCGTTGTAGAAGTCGGTGATCCAGGTGGCGATCCTGATCCGGGCCTCGGTGCGGGTGGCGAAGGTGTGCCGGTAGACGTACTCAACCTTGAGGACGCTGTTGAACGCCTCGCTCACGGCATTGTCGAAACAAGATCCGACTCTGCCCATGGACTGGACCACGCCGAGCTTGCGGCAGGCCCGCCGGAACTTCCCCGAGCAGTATTCGCTGGCCCTGTCCGTATGCATGATCACGCCACGGACGTCGCCACCTCGGGTGGCCGCGGCCATGTGCAGGGACGCGACAGCGAGTTCGGCATCCTGCCGGGCGCCCATTGCATATCCGAGCAGCCGACGGGAGAACAGACCGATGACGGTGGCGAGGCAGAGCCTGCCCTCGCCGGTGTCGATCTCGGTCATGTCGCCCGCCCAGACGAGGCCGGGCTCCTCGGCATGGAAGTCGCGGCGCACGAAGTCCGGGGCCGGCGCCCGCTTGCCCGGCCGGGTCAGGCCCCGGCGCCGGCAAATTTTCCGCCCGGCCAGACCGAGTTCGGCCATCAGCCTGGCGACGGTGTTCACCGAAACCCGCCATCCTCGGCAGATCAGCTCGATGAACACCTTCGGCGAGCCGTAGGTGCCGCCCGAGCCGCGGAAGATCTCCTCGATCTCCTCTGCCAGGTGCTGTCGGCGTATCTCCCGCGCGGTGGGCGGACGGTCGCGCCACTTGTAGAACCACGACTCCGACACCCCCAAAGCGCGGCAGGCGGCTCGGTACGGAATCTTCTGCCCGGCCTTGCAACTGCTGATCACCCCGACCGCGACGGCCGGGTCAGCGTCAGCTGCTTCACCCACAAGGCCACGAATCGCTTGCACACATCACGCTCCCTCTCCAGCTCCCGGATGCCCTTGTCCTTCTCCCTCCTCTCGGCCCGCAGCCGCTCCAACTCCGACCGCTCACTCTCCCGCAGCCGGCCACCAGGCGGCTCGGCCACCGGCCGGTCCGACGACGGCGAGCCCGTTTCGCCGGGCCCGCGACACCCAGCTGTGCAGCGTCCCGGCATGGATGCCCAGATCCGCAGCCACCTCCGGAATCGGCTTCCCGGTCTCCAACACGATCCATACCGCCCCCTCGCGGAACTCCGCATCGTAGAGGCGCTTCTTAGATGCCATGACCTCAACTGTCCCTCCGGTCACGGTCTCCACAGCACGAGGGGAGCTTCAGATCCGGGAGAAGGCGGCGAGGAATCTCTGCGCCGCGCCGACTGAGCGGAAGCCTTTCATGGCCCGCTCCCGTTGCCGGGTCGGTTGGTGGCTGTCCTCGGCCCGGTTGTTCAGATACTTCGAGGAGCGGTGCTCGACGGAGGGCATGACCTGGCGGTGGGCGGCCCTGTAGCTGCGGAGCTTGTCCGTCACGATCACGCGGGGCGTCTGGCCGGTGTGCTGCAGCAGCTTGCGGAAGAACCGCTTCGCCGCAGCCGTGTCCCGCTTGCCCTGAACGAGGATGTCCAGGACGACGCCGTCCTGGTCCACGGCGCGCCACAGGTAGCGGGTCTCGCCGTTGATCTTGATGAAGACCTCGTCGAGGTGCCATTTGTCCCCGGGCCGAGGGCTGCGCCGGCGCAGCGAAGCGACGTACACAGGGCCGAACTTGACGCACCAGCGGCGGACCGTCTCGTAGGAGACCACCACGCCCCGCTCGAGCATCAGCTCCTCGACCTCCCGGTACGACAGAGGAAACCGGAAGTACAGCCACACACAGTGAGTGATGACCCCCACCGGGTACCGGTGGTTCTTGTACGACGGCGACGCACCCACGAACGGCCCCTCCACGAGACACCCCACTCGAAGATCATCTCATGGCACCCCAACAACGTGACAACGCCGTATTGCCCTATTGGGCCCCTGTCCGGAAACTTCGGGGCCCCTCACCTTCACCGACTCAACCGACTTTGGAACGCCCCTGAGTGTCCAGGGCCTGGTATCGCGGTGTCTTCAGCCCCCACGTGTAGACGCCGTCGACCCAGCGGAGCATCACGGATGCGTGTCTCCGGACGTTCTCCGTGACGGCGGGATTCACGCACACTTCGTTTACGGTGGTGGCGCATTCATGACGGAGTCCGCTGATGAGGGCGAGCGCGCAGGGGAAGGTGCTGCTCGTCGGGACCGCGTATTCACGAGCGATGATGCGGATGAGACTTGGATCTTCACCGTTATCCGCTTCCTTGTGGCAGCTCTGCAGGTCGTTGTCCAACCCAATGAGTAGGTTGACCTGCTGGAACAGTCGTAGCAGGCTGCCCGGAAGCCCTTCTCCCGGTCCGACGAGCCCCGACTGGAGACGCTGAAGCCACATTCCCGGGATGGCCCCTGCTGCGATCTTGCGATGGCTCAAGTACTCGGCCATGGAAGGAAGGTGCCCTGTCTTGGCCCACTCCTGTCGTCGCTCGTATTCGCGGAACAGCGCGCGATACACATCAGCCAGACCTGGGAGGAGCTCTGCTCCCCCGGCTTCGACAATCTCGTTGCGGAAGTGGGTGACGGCATCATGATAGCCGCCGGTCGGCCGTGGGGGTGCACTGCCTTCCAAGATCTCCACGAGCGGCTTGGTGAGAGCCGCGATCGGGCGCTCATGGAGATCAATCGTATTGATGACGATGGGTAACGCTTCCGATTTTGCAATCAGCAGCTGAACGCGGGCGGGCGCATTCGGTGCGGCGAGTCCGGCGAAGTGCCCTAGCCGGGCTTCGACAATCGTTCGTCTGTACCGTTCACTCATACCGGTCGTCATGGCCCACTCAGCGAGAGCTGATTCGAGTCGACCCGTCAGCGGATGATCGGGGGGCGTCTCCCGATTCCTACTCAGCCGTTCAACGAGCCACGGGCGCAAGCCGCGATGGACTTCAGCGATATTCTCTGATTCGCTGCCGAATAACTTGGTGCCGGCCTGTGAGAATGTCATGGTTTCTCCTGGTGCAGGCGCATTGATTTGTAATGTGCGCTGGCCACGTAAAGGGACCACGCAAGCTGAGGACGGTGGACAGAGTGTGGCGTGTGCCGTTTGGGAATGGGTTTCAGACCCCAGTACGGCGTTCGGAGGCGGCGCGCCTTCTGCTGGTGCATCTTTGTTTAAATGCCATGGCGCCGCTGCCGTTTTGCGTAGGAAGAGAGTGCGTTCATCAAATCAGGTTGCGTGAAGTCCGGCCACAAGACGGGGCAGAAATAGATTTCGGACAGAGCCGTCTGCCAAGGCATGAATCCGGAGAGGTGCTGTTCTCCGGAAGTGCGGATGACCAGTTCCGGGTCCGGCAGTCCACCGGTGGTCAGGGCCCGGCTGAACTGCTCCTCGGTTACGGGCGTGGCCTTGGAGTGGCTCGGGGAGTCCGCAGCCCGCCGAGCTATCTCACGTACCGCGCTGACGATGTCCGCTCTGCCGCTGTAGCCGACCGCGAGGTTGACTTGGAGCCCCAGGGCATCACAGGTGCCTTTCTCCGCCGTGCTCAGCTCAGCTACCATGTCGGCAGGCAAAACTGCAGGATCGCCGAGGTGACGGATCCTCCAGCGCTGCCTGTCGGCCAGCCGGCCGATGAGGGAGGTAATGATCTCCAGGAGTTCGGAAAGTTCGGATGCGGACCGGTGCAGATTATCCTTCGAGAGTAGCCACCATGTGGTGATCTCGATTCCTGCGGACTCACACCACTCCAGGGCACTGCAGATGGTTTCCGCGCCCTGTCGGTGGCCTTCTCCCGGTCCATAACCGTGGGCGTGAGCCCAGCGACGGTTGCCGTCCACGATGAAGGCAACATGTCGCGGCCGCGGTGCAGGGTCGAGATCTCTGAGACCCGGTGACATGTCGGGATGAACCACATTGCGGCGTCCGTCATGTGTTTCAGGAGAGAAGGTCATGGTGTGTTCTCCTCGGTCGTGACGGTCCGGGCGTGCAGCTTCAGCAGAGTCCGCCGCGGGCGGAGAAAGGTCGTTAGTCGTTGTGGGCGCGGATCGGCCCCGGGAGCAATTTCCCATCGCCATCGGCCCGCGAGAGTGGCCAGCATGAGGATAGCTTCCGCCATGGCGTAGTTATCACCGATGCACTTGCGTGCGCCGTGCCCGAAGGTGGCAAAGGCGCCGCGCGGCAGTGTTGCGGCGCGCTCAGGCAGCCATCGGTCGGGGTCAAAGGTCCTGGGATTATCGAAGACCGCAGCGTTGCGGTGCAGAACATAGGGGCTGAAGACGACGGTGGTGCCGGTCGGGAGCGTTGTGCCCGCCAGTGTGACCGGCCTGGTGGTGGTCCGTGTGAGGAACCAGCCCGGCGGATAGAGCCGTAGGGTCTCGGTGATGATTCTTGTCGTGTACGGAAGCTGGGCGAGGTCCTCCCAGCGGGCAGGCCGGTCGGCAAGGACCGAGTCGGTTTCACGGTGGAGTCGCTTCTCTGCCGCGGGATGCTGCGTCAGTAGGTAGCAGGCCCAGGAGAGCGTTGCTGCCGTGGTCTCCGAGCCTCCCGCGATGAGCGTGACGACCTGGTCGCGGATCTGGTCTCCAGTAAGCGCGGCCCCGTCCTCGGTGCGGGCAGCGAGCAATGTGCTGAGTATGTCTTGGTGTTCGACTGGGCTGCGTTTGTACTGTGCCATGATCGCGTTCACTGTCATGGTCAATTGTGCGTTGGCCTGCTGGAAGCGTCGGTTAACGGGAAGGGGGAATCGCGCCAGCACCTTGGGCATGAGCATGCGCGCGAACACGTTGCCGAACGCAATCTCGTAGGACTGTCGAATGTCCTCCACGGTGTTATCACCGATATTGGTCGCGAAGAGAGAGCGTGCCACCGTACGCACAGCGATACCGTAGAAGGTGGGTAAAGCGTCGATGACGCTTCCTTCTTCCCAGCTCTTGGTCAGAGCCGAGATCTCCTGTTCCATAAATGTGCCGTACTCAGCCGTCCGTCGTCTGCTGAAGGCTGGCTGGAGCATTCGCCGCATGCCGCGATGATCTGCGTGCGGGCAGCTGGCCAGACCATTGCCTGCAATTTCTCGTACGCGGTCGTAGAACGGCCCGCCTTTGTCAAACACCTGGTCGTTGTTGAGTATTTCCCGTAGCAGCGCAGGGTGGCACGGTACGTACGCGCGGATCGGGCCGAGCTTGATCCGTACCAGGTCTCCGTGGGTGGGTAGCGATTCCAGGAAGCCGAGCGCATCGTACACAAAGTACGGTGCGTGGCCGAGCAGGGGTAGTACGCCGGGAGCCGTAGCCGAGGTGTATCCGGGAGGCATGGTAGGAAGGTGCGTCATCGCGTAGTCCATCCGCCGCCGACGGCCATGGCAATGCCCACGATGAAGGGTGCCTTGCCGGAGCGGATCCATGCGGCGGGCTCGGCGACTTCTTCGGGTACCGCGAACTGGCCGATCGGTCCTGAGACTGCGGCATGCTCCTCGGTGACCGCGCCCTGCCGGGCGGCGCCATGGACTACGAAGATGGTCGCCACCGCCACCCCGATCCCCGATGCGACACCGGTGATCAATGCAACCTTCCCAGCTCCAGCAAGAAGCGTTTCAGCCATGAGGATTACCTCCCTAAAGGTGGCTGTCGTGGGTAACGGGGTGGGGAAGCCTACGGAAAGTTCCTTCGACGGAGTGCCGACGCACGGACCCACCCGAACCCGCGGCTGATTCAGCACCTGCCTGACGCCTAAGTTGTCGAGGGGGGAACCCACCCGCCCAGAAACCCCTGGAGGCCGCGGTGAGTGGACATCACCTCACCATGGCCCCGGCCAGCCCAGCTCACACAAGGCGCAACCCACCCGCGCGTTGATGCGGACACGGCCTACGAAGCGCGCCCGGGAGACCGCTGACACACACCGCAGCCCGAACCCCCGCATCCGTGTGCACCCGTCCGTGCACACTCCTGGCGGACCTGGCCGGCGGCCACGCGGACCGGACCTGGGAGAAACGCATCCAGGAGCTGGTGCGGCCCGACGTCCTCACCCTCGACGACTTCGCGATGCGTCAGCTCGCCGCGGCACAGGCCGACGACCTCTACGAACTCGTCTCCGAGCGACAGGGCCGCTCTCTGATCATCACCAGCAACCGGGCCCCGAGCGACTGGTATCCCCTCTTCCCCAACCCCGTCGTCGCCGAGTCCCTCCTGGACCGACTGATCAACACCAGCCACCAAGTCATCATGAACAGCCCCAGCTACCGGCCGAACAAACGCCCCAAGAACCCGACCGACAAGCCCCGCAAGCCCCCAATCAAGTAATCCCCCTCACAGCCAGGACCTGTGAGGGGTCTCGCGCTTTCCGGGCAGGTGTCTGGTGATGACTTCACGCCGTGATGTGCAATGTCTGGTATTCGGTGTGGGCTTCGCGAGGTGGGCGGTTACCCACTGCCGAGTGGAGGTGTTTGTGTTTGTGCCAGGATTCGATGTACCGAGTGATGTCCTGCCGGGTGGCTTCGCGTGTCAGGTAAGTCATCCTGGATACACGCTCGTTCTTCAGCGCCGCGAAGAATGATTCCGTCATAGTGTTACTGAAACAGGTCCCGGTCCGTCCGGCGGAACGTGGAAGGCCGAGGTGTTTCAATGTCTCACCGTGCTCGGCTGGCCTGTAGTTCGATCCGCGGTCCGAGTGGAATATTGTGCCGTCTGTGAGTTTCCTGTTCCGGGCTGTGTTGCGGATGGCCCGGGATGTGAGGGGGGTGTGGTAGTGGTCGTCCATGGCGTAGCCGATGATTTCCTTCGTGCGGCGGTCGATGGCGGTCGCCAGGTACAGCCACCTCTCACTGGTGGACACGTAGGTGATGTCCCCGACCGGCTTTTGGCCGGGAGCGTCGGCGGTGAAGTTCCGGCCGGCGAGGTCAGGCGCGGGGCCGGGGGTGCCCTGGGTGAGGCCGAAGCGTTTCGGCTTCGGCTGGGAGGGCTCCAGGCCCGGTTCGCGCGTGAGGCGGCGGACCGGCTCCAGGCCAGCGGTGACGTCCCGGCGGTGCGGTTGTGCGTGGATGCGCCGGTGGCTGTAGGTGCTGTCGGAGTCCTCGAACGCCTTCGTGATGAGCAGTTTCAGTTCCTCACGCCGTTCGGCTGTCGCGGATTCGGGACGGCCTCACCAGTCGTAGTAGCCGGATTTGGAGACGCCGAGTCGCTTGCACCTGTACCCGACGCTGTACGCGTACTCCGTCGTGTCGAGCCGCGTCTCGTTGATGAACTCGTACGTGCTCGCTGCCGGGGATCCCCCGCGAAGTACGCTGCGGCTTTTTTCAGGAAGGTGTTTTCCATCTCGGCTTCGCGGATCCGGCGTTCCAGCTCTTTGAGGCGTGCTCGTTCGCTGAGCGTCAGTTCCGCGTCTGGCGCCGGCTCCTGGCGTGCCTTGTGTTTCTTCACCCAGCCCCGGAGGGTTTCGGGGTTCATCCCGGGCTCGCGGCCTGCTTCGGAGATCGTCTTACTCGAGCTCAGCGCGACCCGGACGGCTTCTTCACGGAACTCAGGTGTGTACTTGCTGAGTGACGCCACATCGTGCTTCCTCGTTCCCTGTTCAGGGAAACCCTATTGGGTCCCTGTCCGGAAACTTCGGGGCCCCTCAGCCCTCTCGTGAAGGGCATCCCACCTATCCGCTCACGCCGGGGACGCCGGCGGCGCAAGCCCGCCAAGCTCCACGCAGACAAGGGCTACGGCTACGCCCACCTGCGGCAATGGTTACGCGGGCGAGGCATCACCCACCGCATCGCCCGCAAGGCAGCCGAGTCCTCCCAACGGCTGGGCGGCCACCGCTGGATCGTGGAACGCACGATGGCCGGGCGCGCCGGCTGCCGCCGCCTGCGCCGACGCTACGAACGTAAGGCCGAACACTTCCTGGCCTTCACCAGCATCGCCTGCACCCTCATCTGCTACCGAAAACTCACCAAGTGAGATGCCTTCTTAACAATCCACCCACAACCACCACGGAACTAACGAAAAACTCAGTAGGCAATCGTCCGATACATCGAGATATTCTACAATCATCGACGCCTCCACTCCGGACTCTGCTACCAAACGGCCGCGGAAGTGCACGCCGAGCACGAAGAGTTGCAGGCCGCAGCGTAGAAGCCCTTCGATACCACCGTCCGAGAAACGCAGGGCGGCTCAACCGAACGAGTTCGAACAATAGCTGATCACGTCACGTGAGCTGTCACTCATCGCATGAAGCCCACTGCCCGCTCCCGGGATCAACCTCAGGCCTCCCCGAGTTCGGACTCCAGCCTGAGCCGAGCGTCCTGCGCACAGGAGTGGGAGACCTCGCCCTGTCATCGCGTCAGTATGTCGAACTCGGATTCGAGGTTCCCTGGCCTTCATGGATAGCGCGAATCGCAATGAAGCTTCTTCGATGCGCCGGGCGCACACCTAACGTTCCTTTATCTTCCCTTGATCCGGGTAAGGATTCCGCTTGGAGGCGGAGGGCTGAGGGACTATGGGAGGTATGTCATGGCGGCGGTATCGGAGGGGTCTCGTGATGAGGGTTATGGGGCGGGGCTGCTCGACCACGGGATCCCGCAGGAGCGACGGCGTCTGCAAGCCCTGGAGGCGTTCGCGGATCCGGGCACGTGCTCTGCCATCGAGCACCGCGGCATCCGGGCGGGCTGGCGCTGTCTGGAACTGGGCAGTGGGGCTGGTTCCGTGGCACGGTGGCT
This sequence comes from Streptomyces sp. YIM 121038, assembly GCF_006088715.1. NCBI lineage: Bacteria > Bacillati > Actinomycetota > Actinomycetes > Kitasatosporales > Streptomycetaceae > Streptomyces > Streptomyces sp. YIM 121038. The sequence continues at coordinate 831,976 of NZ_CP030772.1, read as the reverse complement.
GGCCGCGCGGTGTGCGCCCGGACAAGTGGTGGCCACGGACATCGATATCCGGCTGCTGCCCCGGGATGTGCCGAACCTTTCCCCCCTGCGCCACAACGCAGTCCATGAGGACTTTCCCCTCGCATCCTTCGATCTCGTGCACACCCGTGCCTTGCTCGAGCACCTGCCCGAGCGCGAGGAAGTCCTCGCCCGGATGGTCGACTGGACCGCCCCCGGTGGCTGGGTACATGTGGACGGCGTGATCATCATTCCGCCCCCGGACACTCACCGAAACGCCTACCACCGCAGTGTCACCGCCCTGATCAACCTGGCCGCCGGCTCCATGCAGGCTGACTTCCGATGGGCCACTGCCCTGCCCGGACTGCTCACGCAGCTTGGCCTTGAAGACATCGGCCTCCACTGCACCCCAGGCCTCGTCGGCCGAGGCCGCAACGCTGACGCACTCCTGCGCCTCACCCTCGAACAGACAGGGCCTGCCATGACCAGACAAGGACTCCTCACCCAGCAAGACCTGACCGCCTGCAGCGACCTGCTGGACACCAGCGGGTTCACCGACCTTGCCTTCCTCCTCCTCTCCGCCAGCGGCCGACGCAAAGGCAGCGCACGCTGAGCCCCGGTCCCATCGTGCGTCGACGGACCGGGAGGCGACAGAACGGGAAGAAGTACCTCGCAGCGTGTAAGTGAGGATTCTCAATGAAGTTGTCATTCAGGTCTGGTGACTCGCAGTGAGCGGGTCGGCCCAGCGCGATCGGGCTCGGCGGAGCGGTGATCTGGAAGGCACGGCCATCGCGCATGAGGGCCCACAGGGCGTTCGGGCGGCGGTGCGCAAGGGCGATGACGGTCTGGCGGTGGCCTTTGCCTTCGGCTCTCTTGCGGTCGTAGAACGCCTCCGAGGCTGGGCAGCACCTGGCCGCGGCCATCGCGGGCAGGTAGAAGACTCGCGGCAAGCGTCGGCAGTAGCGGCGGGGGCGACGCATGTTCCCACTGATTCGCCCCGAGTCCTTTGGCGCCGGGGCCAGGCCAGCGACGCCAGCCAAGCGGTCGGAGGTACCGAAGACGCTTATGCCCCCACCGGTGTGGGCGATGGACTCGGCGCCCAGGACGAGGCCGGGGCCGGGGCCGGGGCCGGGCATGCTCAGGATGATCTCGGCGTGTCGGTGGTCGCGAAACCGACCCTCGATCAGGACGTCGGTCTCGGCGATCTCCTCACCGAGGGCCATCACCTCCCTCGCCAGCTTGGCCACCACGACCGCGGCGAACTTCTCCCCGGCGACGGCGGTGTGCTGGGCTTCGGCTGCCTCGACAGCAATGGCCGCGACGAGCTGATGGTTGCGGATCTTCCGGTTCCTCAGCCAGGTCTCGAGCCTGCTCTTGCCCACGCGGCGGAGACTGGCCGGGGCCTGGTAACCCGTCAGCAGCACGAGGGAGGCCTTCGAGATCTTGTCGTCGAAGGCCCACTCCAGCGCGGGGAAGTACCCCAGCATCTGGGCCCGCATCCGGTTGATCGCCCTCGTGCGGTCAGTGGCCAGGTCCAGGCGGCGCGAGGTGAGGATACGCAGGTCAACGGCGATGTCGTCGCCGTGGTGCATCGTCTGGAGATCGCGGCGCATGCGTGCCTGGCCCGCGATGACCAAGGCGTCCTTCGCATCGGTCTTGCCGTCGCCCCGGCAGGAGCCCGAGGCGTGGTGGACAGTGCGGCCGGGGATGCAGAGGACCTGCTGCCCGTTGCCAGCCAGCAGCGCGATCATCGGCGCGGCCCCGCCGGCATTCAGATCAATCGCCCAGGTCACCGGCTCCCCTTCGCTCAGCTCCAGCACATCACTGATCACTTTGAGCAGTGCGGACTCGTCGTTGGCCACCCGCCGCGGCAGTCTGCACTAGGCGTCGGCGTCGATCACCACACAGTGATGCTCGGCTTTGCCCGCGTCCGTACCGGCCCGGAGCTCGGGCACGGCCACCTCCGAAGTCGTTCCAGTACTGATCCCAGCAGACGGCCTCGCCAGCGAGTCCTTACCAAGCGATCTTGCCGCGCGTGTCCCAATGAGCAAGCCGGAGGTCCTGCGGGCGTCGCCCCGAAGGCGGGGAAATGGGTCTCGTCCGGCCGACGTCGTGGCCTCTTGGCGTGTCCGAGCCCGTCAATCAGCAGGACGCTGGGGGACCTGCTTGTCAGGCGCTCGGAAGTGTTGCCTTGAGCACGCGTATCAGCTTCTTTCGCCGTTCGGGTCCCCGCCGACGCCCCAGTTGGGTGGCGAAGGGAAGGAGTCGACCGTGGACGTGGTCTATGAACGCCGCGCCGGGATCGACATCAGCAAGGCGGACGTGAAGGTGTCTATCCGGGTGCTGGACCGGGGCAAGGGGACCCGGCGCCGCAGCGAGGTCCGCACGTTCCCGGCCCTGACCTCGGGACTGCTGGCGATGCGGGACTGGCTGCTGGCCGAGGGGATCACGGTGGTGGGGATGGAGGCCACCGGCTCGTACTGGAAGCCGGTGTTCTACCTGCTGGACAACGACATGGATTGCTGGCTGCTCAACGCCCGTCACATGAAGGCCATTCCGGGCCGCAAGATCGACGTGAAGGACTCCGAGTGGATCGCCAAGCTGGTCGAACACAGCCTGGTCCGCCCCTCGTTCGTGCCGCCGCGGCCGATCCGACAACTGCGCGGTCTCACCCGGTATCGCACCGATGTGGTGCGCGAACGGGCCCGGGAGGCCCAGCGGCTGCAGAACCTGCCGGAGGACTGCAGGATCAAGCTCACCTCGATGGTCTCCGACTTTCTCGGTGTTTCCGGGCGCCGGATGCTCGAGGCCCTGATCGGCGGCACGCGTGATCCGAAGGTGCCGGCCGAGCTGGCCGCTCCGAATCTGCGGACCCGGCGCGAGGTCCTGGTCGAGGCGCTGACCGGCTACTTCACCGATCATCACGCGTTCTTGGCGCGGACCATGCTGGACCAGATCGACGAGGCGACCGCGATGGAGCGGCGCCTCAACGCCCGGATCGAGGAACACGTCCGGCCGTTTCAGCGGAAGGTCGAGCTGCTGGCCACCATCCCCGGGGCGAGCGCGCACACCGCCGAGGTGATCCTCGCCGAGATCGGTGCGGACATCACCCGCTTCCCCTCGGCCGGCCACCTCGCCTCCTGGGCCGGAGTGTGTCCGGACAACCACGAGTTCGCGGGCAAGAGCCCTTCGGGCCGCACACGCCCGGGCGATACCTGGCTCAAGGGCGTGCTTAGTCAGGCCGCACTGTCCGCGATCCGCACCAAAGACACCTATCTCGCCGCCCGTTATCGGCGCCTGGCAGGCCGCCGCCGGGCCCTGGTCGCCCTTGAGCACTCCATCCTCGTCTCGATCTGGCACATGTTCACCCACGACAAGGAGTACGCAGACCTCGGCGGCGACTACTTCCTCGAACGCACCGGCAAGAACCGTGCCACCCGCCGCCTCGTCAGCCAGCTCAACCACCTAGACTACCAGGTCAGCCTCCGACCCGTGGGAGTCACATGAGACGGGCTGACCAGCACCGACAACGGATTTTCGTATCAGTGGCCGAGTCGTCGCGGGATGCCGGGCGGCCAATCCTTTTGAAGCCACCGATGGGCTGGAGAAACCAAGCCACACCCAGTATCCCTGGGCCTTCCGATCCTACGAGTGACCGGAATCGACCCACCAACAACGTAAGGAGATCTCCGACATGACTGGATTTGATGTGCAGCGTACGTACGATCTCGCGTCCAAGACGTACAACGAGCTTCGTGACCTAAGTAGCTCACTGGTGACAGTGACTGACACAATCACCAGAAATCTTGATATCTCTTCGGGTGATCGCATTCTGGATGTCGGATGTGGCACCGGATCCGTTTCCTTGAGTGCGGCTCGACTGGCCACCGGGGCTGGATCGGTGGTAGGCGTGGATATCTCGCAAAGCATGGTCGAGTTCGCTCGCATCAATGCACGGAATGCCGGGGTCGATAATATCGAATTCATCGTCTGCGATATGGATGAATTTAATTTCCCGGCGGAGTCATTTGACTCTCTCGCGTGCGCTTTGGCGTTATTTTTCTCCCGGGATATGCCGGAAGTGATCTCGTCATTCTGGAGGCTACTCCGGCCGGGAGGGAGGCTCGCCCTCGCCACGCTCGGCCGAAACATCCTCCACCCCGTCTCCGGCGCATTCTTGGACTTGGCTCAACTTTACACCCCAGACTTGGATGTCAGCGCACCTTGGAATAAAGTGGAAGATCTGAGTCATCTTCGCCGCCTCGTCGAGGAAGCGGGCACCTATGAAAGAATTTCACTCGATCACCAGGATGCTGTAATGAACCTCGAGAGCGCGAAGGATGGATGGGAATATCTTATGGGGAGTGGATTCAGAAACTATATCATGCAGCTCGATAAAGACACAGTGGAGCGAATTCGCCGCGACATCAATGAATGGATGGAGCGGAACGCCATCCGCCACCTGACGCTTGGAGTAAACTACGTGACTGCGGTGAAGTCGACATAGGGGGTGGTTTCACTGAGGATGAAAGGACTGAGGTGTTCCCAATAAGATGGTGTGGGGCGTGTTGCCGGGTCCGGGTAGACGTGAAGCCCCTGTTAGGACGGTTTTTTCCCAGAGAGCTGTCCGTGTCACCAGCCAGGGCGGCTTTAAACTCGGGCTGTGGTGAGGCTTAGAGATCATCTTATTTGGCCAGTCGGCGATAGCGGATGAGGGTGCAGGTGATGCTGGCGAAGGCAGGGAAATGGATGGCTTTGCGTTCGTAGCGGCGGTGGAGTCGGCGGCATCCTGCGGGCCAGGACATGGTGCGCTCAATGGTCCAGCGGTGGCGTCCGAGTCGTTCTGAGGACTCGATGCCTTTGCGGGCGATGCGGGGTGTGATGTGCCGGGACCGGAGCCATTGCCGCAGGCGGCGGTTGTCGTAGTACTGCAACGGTGCTTGCTGTGATTGGTGGCCAGTTCGGTCGTTGGCGTGGTTATGGGTGGAGACCTTGCTGATGTCAGGTTGTGGGCGGGTGAGCTCGAGGTGGTGCATGAGCGGTTCGTGCATCGGTTCAGCCGGGAGGAGCCGTGTCAGTCGGCGCTGGCGTATATGCGGGGGCTGGTTGCTCCGCTGGAGCGTAAGAACGGCTGGACACTGGCGGAGGAGGCCGGGCATAGCGGTCCCGATCGCATCCACCGGCTGCTGAACTGCATCGAGTGGGATGCCGACGAGGTCCGTGACTACGTCCGTGACTACGTCGTCGAGCACCTCGGAGACGAAGGCGCCATTCTGATCGTTGATGACACCGGCTTCCTCAAGAAGGGCATCCGCTCGGCCGGGGTCCAGCGGCAGTACTCCGGCACCGCGGGACGCACCGAGAACTCCCAGATCGGCGTGTTTCTCGCCTACGCCACCGGCCAAGGACGCACGCTCATCGACCGGCGGTTGTATCTGCCCACCTCCTGGACGGACGACCGCGAACGCTGCCGCCGGGCCGGCATCGACGACGACGTCGCCTTTGAGACGAAGGTGGCCATGGCCAAGGCAATGGTCCGCCGCGCGATTGCGGACCGGGTTCCGTTTCGGTGGGTGACCGCGGATGCCGCCTACGGCTTTTCCAAGGGCTGGCGTTTTGAGCTGGAGCAGGCCGATGTCTTCCACGTCATGGCCACCACCCGGCACGACACCGTCGTCACCCGCTGGGCGATCGACCACCCCGTCCACGAGCTGTTCACCAGGCTCCCCCGCCAGAAGTGAAAGCGCCGGTCCTGCGGCAGCGGGGCTCACGGCCTACGGATCTACAACTGGGCACGCGTCGAGGTCAGGCCCTGGCACCGGCCCGACCGCCGCCACTGGGTCCTCGCGCGCCGCAGCGTCAGCCGGCCTGGAGAGGTCTCCTACTACATCGCCTACTGCCCCGCCCGGACCACCCTCGACGACCTGATCCGCATCGCGGGCAGCAGATGGGCGATCGAGGAATGCTTCCAGAGCGCGAAGCAGGAGTGCGGCTGGACGACTACCAGGTCCGCCGCTACCCCGGCTGGCACCGCCACATGACCCTGGCCATGGCCGCCCACGCCACCTTGACCATCCTGCGGGCCCGCGAACTCGACACGGACAAAGCAGAAACGGATCCTCCGACCTCATCCACCTCAGCCTCGCCGAGATCAGACGCCTGACCTACCGCCTCACCCAACGCCGGCCCGTATCCGTCGAGTGCATCCTGCACTGGTCCCGCTGGCGCCGGAAAAGGCAGTACCAAGCCCGCCGCAGCCACTACAAACGACGCGGCCACACACCACCAGAAACTGCCCACCCGTCACAGCAAGCACCGTTGCAGTACTACTGAGTTTTTCGTTGGTTCTGTGGGTGCAGGGGCTTCGGCGGTGTGAGCATGCTGGTGTGTCTTCCGAGTCGCAGGCTGTTGTTTCCGATGTCTCCGTTCTGCCTTTGACGCGGCCGCAGTTGGCCGAGGCCCGTCGCATGCGCGCGGTCGAGTTGTTCGAACTGGGACGTTCTACATCCGAGGTCGCGCGGATGGTGGGGATGCATCCCGAGAGCGTGCGCCGGTGGAGACGCCTGTGGGAGCAGGGTGGAGCTCAAGCTCTGCGGCGGCGGCCTGCCACCGGCCGGCCGCCCAAGCTGGATGACCCCCAAGTCGGGCTGGTGCGGGCCGCGTTGGAACAAGGCGCCCAGGCGCACGGGTTCGAGGCGGATCTGTGGACCCTGGAACGGGTCGGCGTGCTGGTGGAGCGGGTGACCGGGGTGAGGCTGGCCCGGGCATCCGTGTGGCGGCTGCTGACCGGGCGGCTGGGGTGGAGTCTGCAGCGTCCCCGACGTCAGGCCGTCGAGCGGGACGAGCCCGAGATCGCCCGATGGGTCGCCAAGGAGTGGCCACGCATCAAAATGGGGCGGTGAAGAAACGTGCCTGGATCGTATTCTTCGACGAATCAGGCGTGTCGCTGCTGCCCCAGGTACGCCGCACCTACGCACCCCGCGGGCACACTCCCATCCTGCGGCACCGGCTGAACTGGAAGCGCGCCGGGATGGCCGCCGCGCTGGGCTACCACGCCGCGGACCCCGAACGCGGCCCGCGAATGTGCTTCCACCTCAAACCCGGCAGCTGCAACACCACTTCCTTGAACGAGGTGCTGGAACAGGTCAAGGCCTTCTACGCTGGCGAATCGGTGGTGTTGGTGTGGGACGGACTGTCGGCCCACCGGAGTCGGGACATGCGGGCCTGGGCGGCCGAACAGGACTGGTTGACCCTGGAGCGGCTACCGGCCTACGCACCCGAACTCAACCCGGTGGAACTGCTGTGGTCGGCCATCAAGACCCGCGAGCTGGCCAACCTCGCCGGCGACCACCTCGCCGACATCGCCGACGCCGCCGAAAGCGGCATCCACCGGATCTGCTCCAACGAACAACTCCCGTGGTCCTTCCTCACCCATACCGGACTAACACTCCATCCCAAACCACCACAGAACTAACGAAAAACTCAGTAACTGACCGTTTCGCAATGAAGTTTGCTGTGAGTCTTGGCGGTTGGTTCCTGGGTCTGCAGGATGAGCTGGGTGGCCACTGACCTCGTGCCTGATGACTTGTGGGATCGGGTGGCTCCGTTGTTGCCTGTTCGTCCTCCGCGGCGAGCGCGGTATCCCGGACGGTTGCCTGCGGATGACCGGGCTGCCTTGCGCGGCATCGTGTATGTGCTGTGCAAGGGCGTGAGCTGGCGGGACGTGCCGGCCGAGCAGGTCGGCTGCAGCGGGGTGACCTCCTGGCGGAGGCTGCGGGACTGGACCGCGGCCTGGATCTGGCCGCAGCTGCACGAGGTGCTGCTCGCGGAGCTGCGGGCGGCGGGCTTGCTGGACATGGACGATGCTGCAGTCGATGGCTCGCATGTCCGGGCTCTCAAAGACATCTCAGGGGGCCAGGAAGTCAAGCCGCCTGGTCGGTCGGAGGTGACAGGAGCGGTGCGAAGGCCGCCTGTTCGTCAAAATGCTGCCGGGTCTTGAGGCAGTAGTGGAGCTGGCCGAGGAAGCGGTTCAGCAAGTTGCGTTGGGCGGCGGCATGCCAGTCTCCGTGTTCGCGTCTGCGTCGGTAGTGCGCGTTCGCTTCTGGTGAGGCGGTGAGGGCGGCGAAGGCCCAGAGGAAGCCGGCGTTGATGAGGCGATTGTTCTTGACGAAGCGGCGGCCGACGAACCGCTTCTTGCCGGAGGCCCGGGTGATCGGCGCGGATCCGGCGTACGACTTCAGCGCCCGGGCGTCGGCGAACCGTGCCCGGTCGTCGCCCAGCTCTGCGAGCACGCGGGCGCCGAGCATGGGCCCAAGGCCCGGGAAGCTGAGCAGGATTTCGCTGTCGGTGTGCTGGTGAAAGGCGGATGTGGCCGCCTCCGCGAGGTCGTCAGCGGCCTCGCAGGCGGCGTCCAGCTGCTTGAGCAGGGCTAGGTCGTTTCTGATGGCTCTTGGACGGTGTCGCGGAGCCAGATGACGATCGCGGCGACGGCCAGGGTGCCGTTGAAGACGTAGTCGCGCTTGTCATACCTGCTGGCGACCGCGCGAAACTGCTTCCACTTGCTCACGCACCGCTCGGCGGCACTGCGGCGACGGTACTGGGTTCTGTCGAAGGCCGGAGGCCGCCCTCCCAAGCGGCCCTTACTGCGCCTGTGTTCACGCTGGTCGTCGGGCTGGGCAATGGTCGCCTTGATGTGCCGCCGCCGCAGGTAGGCGCGGGTATCACGGCTGGAGTACGCCTTATCGCCACGCAGCCGGTCCGGGCGGGTGCGTGGGCGGCCCGGACCACCTCGCTGGATCCGCAGCTCCTCCAGCACGGGGATGAGCATGGGGTTGTCGCCCCGCTGACCGGGCGAGGTCAGCCAGACCAGCGGACGGGCCCGGTCGTCGGCCAGCAGGTGGATCTTGCAGGTCACCCCGCCCCGCGAGCGCCCCAACGCCTCTCGTCCACCGGTCTCCACACGCGCCCCGCCCCCCTTTTGCGGGAAGTCGCGTGGCGGCTGGTGCCGGGCCCCGGCCGCGTGTTGATGCGCCCGGCAGGAGGTGGAGTCGATATTCACCGCCCACTCCGCCTCCTGGTCCGCCGAGCGGGCCAGGGCCTGGTCCGGGTTGGTCGCGTCGGCCTCGAGCTGCAGCTCGGCCAGGAGCCGTTGCCACGTTCCGTCCGCCGACCAGCGGCGATGCCGCTCGTATGCGGTCTGCCACGGCCCGTAGCGTTCCGGCAGGTCCGGCCACGGCACCCCCGTACGGGCCCGGTACAGCACTGCGTTGATCACCTTGCGGTGATCCGCCCACTGCCCACCCGGGTCGCCGTTCACCGGCAACAAGGGCTCGATCTTCCGCCACTGTGCATCAGTCAGTTCGTGACGCCGCACCATACGAGGCACCTGCCCAGCCCCAGAACTGATCCACCCAGTCCAGCAAGAGCCATCAGAAACGACCTAGGCACTGTTTCTCGGATCACGTGCGAAGCCAGATGGCGAGGGCTGCGAGGGTGATGGTGCCGAGGTAGATGTAGCCGCGTTTCTCGTAGCGGGTTGCGACGGCGCGGAAGCCCTTGAGGCGGTTGATGGCCCGTTCAACGGTGTTGCGCTTCTTGTAACGCTCGCTGTCGAATCCGGTGGGCCGACCGCCGCGGGAACCTCGGTTTCGCCGGTGTCTTTGCTGGTCGAGGCGTTCGGGGATGGTGTGCCGGATTCCGCGTCGTCGCAGGTAACGGCGGTTCTTCCGGGACGTGTAGGCCTTGTCGGCCAGCACGTGATCGGGGCGGCTCCGTGGCCGCCCAACTCCGCTGCGGGGCACGGAAATCTGGCTCAGCACCCGCTCGAACTGAGGCCCGTCACCGTAGTGTCCGGGTGTCAGGACAAAGGTGAGGGGTCTGCATCGTCCGTCGGCAGCGAGGTGGATTTTGGTGGTGAACCCGCCGCGGGAACGTCCCAGGCATTCGCCGAGCGGACCACCTCCTCCAGCCGGACGACCAGTTTCCGCACCACCGGATCGACCTGGTTCGTACCCCGCCCCGCCCCCTTTTGAGGGGGCGGGGCCGAGGGGGCTTTCCTCGCGCCGGCAGCATGCTGGTGCGCCCGCACCGTGGTGGAGTCCACCGAGATGTCCCAGTCGATCCGGCCCTCTGCGTCCTCGGCCGCCTGGGCGCGAGACAGCAGCATCGCCCACGTTCCGTCCGCCGACCAGCGGCGATGACGTTTGTAGACCGTCTCCCACGGTCCGAACCGCTCCGGCAGGTCCCGCCACTGCACACCCGTCCGCACCCGATACAACACCCCGTTGATCACCCGCCGATGGTCACTCCACCGGCCTCCACGCGCACCACCACGAGGCAGGAGCGACTCCAGGCGATCCCACTCCGCATTCGTCAAATCCCCACGACCCATACACCCAGCCTGACCCCAACACCCATGTCACGTCAGGAGATCCGAGAAACAGTGCCTAGGAGCTGGTGACCGAAGGCGTCCTCGACGCCGGGCAGCTGGTGGGCGTACTCGGCGCGGAAGACAGCCCGCAGCCGTTCGGCTTCTGCGTCGCAGCCGCGGAGGCGGCCACTGCGTTTGAGGGCGGCCCGCAACTGGGTGAGGGTGAGCTTCGCGGCTTTGGCCGGGGTCGGGGCCAAAGTGAGGATGACACGGGCATCAGCCCTGGTCAGACCGCCTTGTTTCCCCTGGAAAGCCAGCAGAGCAGCGGGGTAGTACTCGCGTAGGAGCGAGCGGGCCTGGTTGGCGACCTGCTGCCGAGTCCAGACGGCGTCCTGCTGGGCTCGGGCCAGGACTGTGATGGCCTGGGCGAGTTCGGAGTCGGCCGGCAGGGGCCGGTGGGCGTGCATGTCGGTGCGCAGGATGTTCGCCAGGACCAGGGCGTCGCCGGGGTCGGACTTCTTGCGGCTGACGCCGTGGCGGTCGCGGTAGCGGGCAGCGGCGAGCGGGTTGATCGCGAAGACCCGACGACTACCAGTGCGCAGGCTCGCGACCAGGAGGCCGTGGCTGGTCTCGATGGCCACCGGTATCGGGTCTTCTGGGCTGTCACCGTGCTCGGCCAGGACCGCTAGGAGCTGGTGGTAGCCGGCGGCGTCGTCGGTGATACGGGCCTTGGCGAGCAGAGTGCCAGCTTCGTCGACGAGGGCGACGTCGTGGTGGTGCTCCGCCCAGTCGATGCCGCAGAACACGGTCAAGCGATCCTCCCCGATCCGTTCGTTTACGCAGGTCACGAGCACATGCGGGTCACGCGGCGCCCTAATCCAAGGACTCGTTGGTCCGCCATCTCAGTAGCCGTTCGCGACACCAGCGCACTCCAGAGGCTCGATCTTTCTGCAGAGTTCGCGGGCTCGCGGATGAACAAGAGGTCGGCTCTGGAGCGGGCTCGCGCCGTGACGATCAACGTTCGAGCAGTCGCCGCGAGTTTCGCGGTGATCACGGAGGCGCCGGGCTGCGCCGCTCTTGACAGAGGCCTCAAGGGCCGGGAGAAACGGAGGCATCAGCCCGGCGCCCCGCGTCAGCACCGCGAGCCCCGCAACGGACAGCGATGCCGCTCTTTGAGGAGGCCTTGACGGCCAGGGGGGACCCAGGCATTCGCTGTCTGCGCGAGCAGTCGCCCCGGGTCGTTGCACGGGCCCGGGCTATCTGCTTACGCACTGGATTAGGGGGGCGCACACCGGACCTTCGCCGGTCCGCCGGGCCCGGCCGGGCAGCAAACATCACCTGATCGTCGACCGGCACGGCACCCCGCCGGCCATGTCGCTGACCGGCGTGAACCGCCACGACGTCACCCAGCTGATGCCACTGCTGGACGCGATCCCCCGCATCCGCGGGGTGCGCGGGCGCCCGCGCCACCGGCCGGCCCGCTTGTTCGCCGACCGCGGCTACGACTGCTACCGCCGCCCCCTGCGGGCCCGCGGCATCACCCCGAAGACCGCCCGCAAGGGCACCGCCCACGGCTCCGGCCCGGGCCAGACCCGCTGGCTCGTCGAGCGGACCTTCGCATGGCTGCACCAGTTCAAGCGCCTCCGCATCCGCTACGAGATATGCGCCGACCTCCACCTTGGCCTACTCCAACTCGCCTGCAGCATCATCTGCTTACGACGACTGCGGACCTCATTTTGAAACAGTCAGTAAACTTGTCATTTATCCAGTTCGCCGGGGTTTCGTGCCCTTCTGGTGGTGGGCGGGTCGTGCGTAGGCCTCGCCGGTCGCGAGGACTCTGCCCACGTCATGGCGGGTGGCCGGGCGGTGGTTCTTCGAGCCGGGCGGACGGCCGGGGCCGGGCCGTGTCGGTTTCGGTACACCGGCCGGAGAGCCGGTCTTCGTGCGCAGGTTTCTGAAACCCCTGCGGACGCGGGCGGGTGTGAGTCTGTTCGGCGGAGACGGTTTCTCCCAGGGACGCCGGAGGTCGGTGGCCAGGGGACGGGCGAGCCGAAGCTGGGCATATGCGGAGATCACCAGCCAGGTCCACCGGTCGGCCGCCTCCGAGCTGCGAAGCCGGGGCTTGGTCCATCCGAGGGTCTGCTTGAACAGGCGAAACGTGTGCTCGATGTCGAATCTCCGCAGGAAGGACTGCCAGCAGCGGTCCACGTCGTCCGCGGTGGCGTCGGTGCCCGACCACCACAGCCAGACCGGCTTGTTGACCCCGCCGCTGGGCAGCTTCTCCACGACCAGGCGGATGACAGTGCCCTCGATGAGTGGCAGCGGCCCTCGTGGTCGAGCCAGGCCGCCCGACGCGTCAGCCTCGGATGCAGTCGGTCCCACGCCTGCGCGGTCGCCTTCCCGTAGAGCCGGGTGTCGGTGACGGTCACCACCTGCTCGGTGTCCCAGGTAGCGGGGTCGCCGAAGACGAACTCGCCCCCGTGCTTGGGCGGACGGCCTGGCCGACACACTCGTGGTGGTGTCGGGCGCCGCATGACGCGGTCGGAGCGGAGACGGCCGAGGATCTCGACGGGCAGGCCGCCCAGCAGATGGGCGATGCGGGGTGCGTCGTAGCCGGCGTCCAGGACGACCAGGACCTTCGGGTCACCCGGCTTCCACTGGCCGGCGGCCACGAGCCGTTCGACGACCTCGCGGAGTTGGACCGTGGCCACTGCAGCGACGTCAGCGCCGGGCTCCAGACGGACCGCGTCAAGCACTGCCGTCCAGGACGTGCGGCCGGTCTCCAGCGCGGCGACGAACGAGTAGGGCCAGCCCGGGACCATCTGGTGCTTGCCTTCCCCGCGGCCGAAGGTGTGGCCGAAGGCCCGGTCAGCGCAGGTACCGGCGCCCGGCCGCAGCCACGGCGAGACGTCCGCGGCCAGGACGATCCGGCCGTCCGCCGCCTTCGGCAGCGGCATCCCGGCCAGCGCGCGACGCAATCGGGCGACATCGATCCGCCCCTGGTTCAGGCCACCGTAAAGGGCGCCGTGCCCGCGGCGGTGTTCCGGTGCGAGTGCGAGATCGACCAGCGTCCGCACTGGCCCGTCCGTGCACAACAACGCATCACACAACTCGAACATGGCGTCGCCCCGCGCGGTCAGAGATGCGTACAACTCCGTCCTGAAGCGTGACACTTCCGCGAACGCATCCCGCAGGACATCCTGATGCTCCAGACTCACAACCACGGCCTTCGTGCTGTTCCTCTGCCTCTGTGACGGAGCACAGGATCAGACGAAGGCCGCCTTCGCGTCCGCTGAACTGCGAAAACACTGATCAAGTTCGAGTCGCGTTCGACGCCACACCATAAATCACAAGGTAAAAGCTGGCGTTGAAGCTCTCCGCGGCGGCGTTGTCCGCCGGGCTGCCCACGGCGCTCATGCTCTGGAGCACGCCCGCGCGGTGGCAGGCGTCGGTGAACGCCCTACTCGTGTATAGGGCCCCGTGATCCGTGACGCTCCTATAGATCGTCAAGTCGTGGGGCAGAGCTGTTCGGAGGTGATCTGTGGGTGTGGAAGCAGGCGGTAGATCTCGCGGGCGACGAAGCGTTTCAGGCACCGGATGATCTCCATCTTGGACATGCCTTCGGCGGTGCGCCGGGAGACGTATTGCTGGGTGCGCGGGTCGTACTTCATACGGACCAGGACGATGGTGTGCAGGGCCTTGTTGGCCTGGCGGTCTCCGCCGCGATTGAGTCGGTGACGGTGGGTGCGGCCGGAGGACGCGGAGATGGGCGAGGCCGCGCAGAGGTGCGCGAAGGACGCTTCGGAACGGAGGTGTTCGGGGTTGTCGCCCGCGGTCTCCAGAAGCTGGCCGGCGGTCTCGGGGCCGACGCCGGGCAGGGCGACGAGCCTGGGGGCGGCCTGTGTCACGAGCGGTCCGGTCTCGGCCTCGGCGTCCCGGATCTCGTCGTCGAGTACCTGGTAGCGGCGGGCGAGCCTGTGCAAGGCGACCTTGACCGTGTAGGCCGGGTCATCGGGGCTGCCGGTGGGGCGGGAGCGGGCGAGGGTGTCGATCAGGGCCTTGGTGGGCAGGCCTCGGAGCTTGTCGCGGACCTCGCTGGTGGCGCTGACCATCAGGGTGCGGATCTGGTTGATGACCTGGGTGCGGGCCTTGACGGCGGAGTTGCGGACCACGCGCAGGACGCGGATGGCTTCCACGATCCCGTCGCGGGTCTTGGGGGTTCCGGTGGCACGGCCGGACAAGACGGCGGCGGCGTAGGCGTCGACGGGGTCGGACTTGCCGTTGGCGCGTCGAGCCTTGCGGTCGGGGCGGTCGGCTTCGATGACGGTGAGACCGTTCCGCGCAGGAAGCGGGCGAGCTCGGCGCCGTAGGAGCCGGTGCCTTCCATCCCCACGGCCAGGATCTCGCCGTGGGAGGCGAGCCATTCCAGCAGCTGCATGTAGCCGTCGTCGGTGGTCTCGAACTGCTCGGTGGCCAGGTGCCGGCCGACCGTGTCGATGACCGCGGCCTGGTGGAAGTCGGTGTGGGTGTCGATGCCGCTGATCACGGCTATCTCGTGTACTGCCATGCTGGTGGTGCTGTCCTTCCGAAACGCGCTCTGGGGGATGGCACGGGCCGGTCGGGCAGACGGACAGCACAGTGATGGGACCTCTGGTCAGGCTCCTATTAGGTCACGAACGCCTGGCCGGCCACGCGCACTGCGGCATCGCTTCGGAGGACCGACAATTCACGAGCCGGACAGCCCAAAGGCGTCGGTGGGTGATGGGGTCAGGCCCTCCGAGACGATGCCAACCACATCATCGCGGGCCGACGCTTCACAGACAGGACAGCCGGAGCGTCAGTGCATGATCGGGTCAGGCCCGCGGTGATGCTCCGCAATCATCACTGTGCATGATGGCGCCCTTGAGGCTGCCCCGGGTCCGCTCGGCTGCCGCCAGGGCATCGATGACGAGCTCGGTGCGCATGTGGTCGGCCAGGGCCCAGCCCGCAGGCGCCGTGATGCCAGGCCGATCACGGTCGCGAGATAGCAGAACTTCCCGCCGCCGACGCTCACGTATGTGATGTCGCCGACGTACTTGGTGTTGACTTCCCCGGCGGTGAAGTCGCGGCTGATCCGGTCCGGGGCCTTCGCGGCGGCCGGGTCCGGGACGGTGGTGCGGTGGCGGCGGCGCAGGCGGACGCCGGCCAGGCCGATCGTGCGCATGACGCGCGCGATGCGCTTGTGGTTGACGTGCTCGCCGTCCTCGCGGAGTTCGGTGGTGATCCTCGGGACGCCGTAGGTGCCGTCCGATTCCCGGTGAACGGCGCGTATCCGGGCGGCGAGTTCCGCGTCGGCCGCCTGGCGGGCGGCTCGGTCGGCAGCGGTCTTGCGCCAGTAGCAGAAGCTCGAGCGGGCGATGGCCAAGACGGTGCACAGCCGCTTCACGCCGTGACGGCGCTGGTGATCTCCAACGAACTGGAAGCGGTTCACCAGCGCGTCTCCGTCGCGAAATACCGTGCCGCCTTACGCAGGATGTCCCGCTCTTCCTCGAGTTCACGCACCCGCTTGCGCAAGGCAGTCACCTCCGCCGAATCGGGAGCCGGCGCGGATGGCTGGGTGGCCGAGTGCGAGCCCGCGCGCCGCCCGTCGGCGGCCCGTATCCAGTTCCTGAGCGTCTCGATGTTGACCCCCAGAACAGCAGCGACCGACTTGATCGTGGCTCACGGCCGTGAGCGGTACAGCGCGACCACGTCCGCCTAGAACTCCGGCGGATAGTGCTTCATCCCCACAGGGACTCCGTTCTCCCAGATCCTCAAGATCCAGTGTCTACGGTGTCCAGGACGCAGGGGCAGGGCCCCTGCGGGCCATCTTCGACAAACTGGCCGCGAAGTTCGCCACCGTGCTGGTGATCGTGGACCAGCCCGCCTCCATCGGAGCCCTCCCGCTCGCGGTCGCCCGAGATGCGAGCTGCAAGGTGTCTACCTACCCGGCTTGTCCATGCGACGGATCGCCGACCTGTAGCTCCTCCAAGGGCCAGGCGGGCGCGGCGGGCGCGGAGGAATTCCCCGAGCTCGATGTTGCGGTCCATGAGGCCGGTGTCCCCCGTGAGCGCCACGCCCGGCTGCTTGAGGGTGGCCCTGCTGGACCTAGGTTCAGCAGGGCGTTCTCCAGGCCCCTTGCGGGTCTGGCGGCGATGTCAGGCTAGTGGGGCACGGACACAGGGCGACCGGTGAATGTCCACACCGACGGCGGTGCTCGCCGGTTCTTCGCCCGTTTCCCCTTCGATCCCCGAGGAGATCCCTCATGTCAGCTGTTCCCCGGAACAACCCGCTCGCAGGCCGCGTCGCCGTAGTCACCGGCGCCTCCAGCGGTGAAGAACGACATCAGCGAAGGCAGCGCATCATGGCCTACCAGAGCGTGAACCCGTTCACCAACGAAGTGGTCAAGCAGTACCGGCAGCACACCGACGAGCAGGCCCAGCAGGCCCTGGCAAGGGCCGATGCACTGTTCCACTCCGCGTGGGCGCAAGGCGACATCGGCCCGCGGCTTGAGGTGCTGCGTCGGCTGGGTGACCTGCTCGCTGAGCGCGCCGAGGACCTTGCCCGGATCATCAGCACCGAGATGGGCAAGCTGATCGAGCAGAGCCGAGCCGAGGTGCGTGTATGTGCGGACATCGCGCACTACTACGCCGAGAACGCGAAGGAGTTCCTTGCCCCGGTCCCCTACCGCACCCAGCTGGGGGACGCCTGGGTGCAGCCCCACCCGGTGGGCGTACTGGTCGCAGTGGAACCGTGGAACTTTCCGCTGTACCAGCTGATCCGGGTGATGGCCCCGGCCATGGCGGTGGGCAACCCTGTGCTGGTCAAGCACGCCTGCATCGTGCCGCAGTGCGCCGAGGCGTTCGAGCAGCTGGTCACCGAGGCCGGGGCGCCGACCGGCGCCTACACCAACCTGTTCATCTCGTCCGGACAGGTCGCTGACCTGATCGCCGACGACCGGGTGCAGGGCGTGGCACTGACCGGTTCGGAGCGGGCTGGCAGCGCGGTGGCCGCCCAGGCGGCGAAGTACCTGAAGAAGTCGACCATGGAACTGGGCGGCAACGACGTGTTCGTGGTCCTGGACGACTGTGACGTGGCCCAAGCCGCGGCAGTGGCCACCCAGGCGCGCCTGTTCAACTCCGGGCAGGTGTGCACCTCCGCCAAGCGGTACATCGTGCACGAGCACGTTGCGGAGGACTTCCTGGCGGCGGTCACCGAACGCTTCAAGGCCGTCGAGATCGGCGATCCGCTGGACGAGTCGACCACCCTGGCACCTCTGGCGTCCGAGACGGCCCGCGACGACCTGGCCGAGCAGGTGGAGCGGGCGCTCAAGAACGGAGCGACGCTGCACTACGGCAACGAGCCGATTGAGCACCCGGGCAATTTCTTCCAGCCCACTGTCCTGACCGGCATCGACCGCGACAACCCGGCCTACTACGAGGAGTTCTTCGGCCCCGTGGCCCAGGTCTACGTCGTCCCCGACGACGATGCGGCCGTTGCCCTGGCTAACGACTCCCACTACGGCCTCGGCGGAACCGTCTTCAGCGGCGACACCGACCGGGCCAAGCGCCTGGCCTCCCGCATTCATACCGGCATGGTCTTCATCAACACCATGCACGAGTCGGTGCCCGAACTGCCCTTCGGCGGCATCAAGCGCTCCGGCTACGGGCGTGAACTCGGCGACCTGGGCATCAAGGAGTTCGTCAACCAGAAGCTAGTCGTGGTCAGCAAGGACGCCTGACCCGCATCGGGGGGCCGTGCCCGCGCCGAACGGCGCGGGCACGGCCCCTTGATTGCCCACCCACCCGCGTTTGTTGGGGCCCGTAAAGAATCAACGCGTTGGTTTGATCTCTGTTGTGAGGGTCGCGCCGTGTGTGGTGGCGTGGACGAGGAGTCCTGCCAGGGTGTTGAGGTGTGCCGCTGGGGGCCGGAGTGTGCGTGCGTGCTGGTTCATCAGGCGCCGGGTCTCGCTGGTGGTGTGGCGGATGGTGTCCTTGCTGACGGCGAAGAGGCGGGCCAGCACGGTGGGCGGCAGGGCGAGGTTTTGTTGCAGTGCGGTGGCCAGGACCCGATCGGCCAGGTCGAGTTTGGCTTGGGTGCGTTTCCTCTTGAGTGACGAGTGTGTGTCTGGTGGGCCGGGTTTCTCGTTGCGGTAGCTGTTGATCAGCTGGTGTGGGTGAGGCGGGGCCGGATGGGCTGTGGGGAGGTGCTCTTGCTGCTGCGGGAGCGGGAGGCGGCCTGCCGTCGGGAGGCGGAGCGGTTGCGCGGGGAG
Source organism: Streptomyces sp. YIM 121038 (assembly GCF_006088715.1). Lineage (NCBI taxonomy): Bacteria > Bacillati > Actinomycetota > Actinomycetes > Kitasatosporales > Streptomycetaceae > Streptomyces > Streptomyces sp. YIM 121038. Next base: position 813,320 of record NZ_CP030772.1, on the reverse strand, counting down.
GCCGTGCGGGGCGCGGGGCTGCTGGTGGTGTGCGAGCAGGAGCTGGCCCGGGTGGCGACGGCATGCCAGGTCGTAGGCGGGCTCCCGGCGGCGCACGGCGAGGCCGGGTCGGGGTCGGGCCCCGGCCCCGCGAGCGGAGGTGTCGGGTCCCGTCGGCATTCAAGCTGCCGAGGAAGCTGGCGAGTTCACGGGGCGGATGCTGGGGGTGCTGGCCGCGTAGGCCGGTCCGGTGCGGTGTCGGCAGGTGGTGGAGGGGCTCGGGCTGGAGGCGGTGTCCCGTGAAGTGGAGCGGGTGCGCCACCAGTTGAAGAAGGCTACTGCCGCCGGGCGGGTGGTGCAGACCCCGGGCGGCCTCTTCACCCTGGCGCGTGGAGGTGCCGCGGTGCGCGGGTTTCCTGCCGGTACGGGGACGGGCCTCCTTCTTGCTGGTCGGGTGAGGAGCCAGACCGGGCAAGGAAGAAGACCCGGTGGCGCCTTACATGTCCGCGCCCCAGGTCCCCGGCCCGTTCACCGCCACTCCCGCGGTCCACCGCCAACTCCTCGACCGCTGCCAGCCTCTCGACGGCACCGCGGCGATCCCGGCCCAGCGGAAGGCCCGCCGCGAGTACGAGAACCGCGTCAACGCCCTCGGGGCTCACACCCGGAGCTGAAAAGACCCACCACGATCAAGATCTGGCGGCTTTTGGGCTTCCCTCGGCGCTACCCCAGGTGGATGCCCGCGCCGCCGCCGAGGTGCGCGTGGAGGTCGTCACGGGCAGCGACACGGTGGTGCGTCCTTGGGCCGAACGGAGCCACCGCCGGCTGCTGGCCACCACGCTGGGCCGGGTGGAGGCGACCGGGATGGCTTACCGCGCCCCCGGTGCGGCCAACCTGCACCCCGGCGACGCCGCCCTGTCCCTGCCGCAGCAGGTCTGCTCCTCCCCGCTGCAGCGCGCCGTCGCCCTCGAGGCCGCACAGACACCCCTGCGCCGGGCGGGCGCGCACCTTGAGCGCACCACCGGCCGCCGGCCCGGCACCGGGCAGTTGATGGAGATCGCCTGTCGCGTCGCCGCCCGCATCCCCGCCTTCTGCCAGCAGGGTGTGTCCGCCCCGGCCGCCGGCAGCGAGGGGGACCGGCTGCTGGTGCTCAGCTGCGACGCGACCGGCGTGAACATGATCCCGTCTGATCCGCGGGAGCCGGTCCGCACCGCACGGGCAGCCGACGGCCCCAAGCCGCCCTCGGCCCAGCTGTCCAGTCGCGAGCACACCGGTCGCCGGCGGATGGCGACCGTCTTCGTTATCTAGGGTGACCGATTCCCTTCAGGCATGTGAGGTAAGTAGGGTGGATCTCTACTTGCCTGCACGATATCTGGGGGGTAAGGCACGTTGGTTACAGCAGACGCGTTACCTCGTCACTACCGGGCTGAGCGTGCTGTGTCGGCGGACGGGAGTGTCCGGTGGGTGGTTGTCGACGAGTCCTTCGGGCTGCACGCGCAGGCGTGCTCGTTCCTTTCGGGGCGGGAGTTCAACACCGGCAGGACGTACGCTCCTCGGGTCGCTTTGTACCTGTCATGGTGCATGGAGTTCGGTGTCGAGTGGACTGAGCCGTCGCTGGCTCAGCTGATGGCGTTTCAGCGGTGGTTGGTGGAGGAGCCGCTTGCACCGCGTAGCCGTCGGCCCGGGGCTGAGCGGCGTTACCGGGAGAGGGGCACGGCGAACCAGATCACGGACACGATGACCGACTTCCTGCGGTGGTGCTCGCTGGCGGGGCTTGGTGTTCCGGCCACGGTGGTGACGATGCTGGTGGAGCCCCGGTTCCTGCGTTTTCCCCCGGCGGGCTTCGATCCGGGCGAGGACAGCCAGAACCTGAAGATCGACGGCCGGCGCCTGAAGTTCAGGGTGGCGGTGCCCGGCTACGGGTGGCTGACGGACGAGGAGGTCCACCAGCTCCTCGCGGTGACGACGCATGCCAGGGACCGCTTCTTGGTGGGTCTGCTCGCGGTGACGGGGATGCGGATCGGTGAGGCGCTGGGGCTGCGGCGCGAGGATATGCACTTGTTGCCCGACTCGCGGCTGCTGGGCTGCCATGTCAAGGGCCCGCACGTCCACGTCAGGCGCCGGGTCAACAGCAACGATGCCTTCGCCAAGTCGGTACAGCCGCGCTGGATTCCGGTGGAGGAGGACACGGTCGGTCTGTACACCGAGTACCGCTATGAGCGGGAGGCGGTCTCGCAGGCGGTGGCCAGCGACATGGTGTTCGTCAACCTGTTCCGCGCCCCGCTGGGGCGGCCGATGCGCTACGACAACACCTACGAGCTGTTCAAGCGGCTGGCGAAGCGGGCGGGGTTTAGGCACTGTTTCTCGGATCACGTGCGAAGCCAGATGGCGAGGGCTGCGAGGGTGATGGTGCCGAGGTAGATGTAGCCGCGTTTCTCGTAGCGGGTTGCGACGGCGCGGAAGCCCTTGAGGCGGTTGATGGCCCGTTCAACGGTGTTGCGCTTCTTGTAACGCTCGCTGTCGAATCCGGTGGGCCGACCGCCGCGGGAACCTCGGTTTCGCCGGTGTCTTTGCTGGTCGAGGCGTTCGGGGATGGTGTGCCGGATTCCGCGTCGTCGCAGGTAACGGCGGTTCTTCCGGGACGTGTAGGCCTTGTCGGCCAGCACGTGATCGGGGCGGCTCCGTGGCCGCCCAACTCCGCTGCGGGGCACGGAAATCTGGCTCAGCACCCGCTCGAACTGAGGCCCGTCACCGTAGTGTCCGGGTGTCAGGACAAAGGTGAGGGGTCTGCATCGTCCGTCGGCAGCGAGGTGGATTTTGGTGGTGAACCCGCCGCGGGAACGTCCCAGGCATTCGCCGAGCGGACCACCTCCTCCAGCCGGACGACCAGTTTCCGCACCACCGGATCGACCTGGTTCGTACCCCGCCCCGCCCCCTTTTGAGGGGGCGGGGCCGAGGGGGCTTTCCTCGCGCCGGCAGCATGCTGGTGCGCCCGCACCGTGGTGGAGTCCACCGAGATGTCCCAGTCGATCCGGCCCTCTGCGTCCTCGGCCGCCTGGGCGCGAGACAGCAGCATCGCCCACGTTCCGTCCGCCGACCAGCGGCGATGACGTTTGTAGACCGTCTCCCACGGTCCGAACCGCTCCGGCAGGTCCCGCCACTGCACACCCGTCCGCACCCGATACAACACCCCGTTGATCACCCGCCGATGGTCACTCCACCGGCCTCCACGCGCACCACCACGAGGCAGGAGCGACTCCAGGCGATCCCACTCCGCATTCGTCAAATCCCCACGACCCATACACCCAGCCTGACCCCAACACCCATGTCACGTCAGGAGATCCGAGAAACAGTGCCTAGGGCCAGGCCGCACATGCTGCGGCACTCGGCGATCACCCGGTGGCGGCGGAACGGGGTGCCGCGGGATGTGCGGCAGAACCTGGCCGGGCACCAGTCGCCGGCGTCCCAGGACCGCTACTCGCACGCCAGTGACCAGGAGAAACACGACGCCATCGAGCTGGTGGCAGCCCGGCGCCGGCAGGGGAGGGTGGAACACGATGGGTAACGTCGTACCGCTCCACCGGCGGCCAGCCGGTGACGAATGGTCAGTCAGGTGGGCGCCGCCCGGGGCCGAAGAGCGGTCGGCGTGGCTGCGCGAGCAGGTGGTGGACGGCTGGCGCGAGGGCGAATGGGATCCGCAGACGCTGGTGTTCACCGGCGATGCCGGGCATCCGCGCACGGGGGTGTACCGGTGCGGCACGAAGGCGTGCGACGCGCTGGCGCGGGCCAGGAGCCTGTGCACGACCTGTGCGAAGGCCCAGCGGGTCAGCGGGCTGTCGATGAAGGAGTTCAAGGCGGTCTTCGTGCCGGTGCGGAACCGGACGATGACCGGCGTGCGGGCCAGGTGCCGTGTCGAGGGGTGCCCGCGCGATTCGCATACGTGGGGCTTGTGCAGCTCGCACGCCTCGTTGCGGCAGAAGCACCTGGAGCGTGACCCGCACTCGGCGCTGGAGGTGTGGGTTGCCGGGCAGAAGCCGTACCCGCCGGTGGCCAGCTGCCGGGTGCGCGGGTGCCGCTACGACGGCCGCGGTACGCACACCCTGTGTCTGCAGCATCACCGTCACTTCACCCGCCACCCGGCCTCCCGGGTGGCCGGTGCCGGAGTGCCGGCCGACTGGCTGGACCAGCAGGCCCCTTACCTGTCCGTCCATCAGTTCTCTCTCGCCCCGTTGCACCCGCTCGCCCGCCTGGAGGTGTTGTACGCGCTCCAGCAGCGGGATGCGCGCGGGCAGAAGATCGACCCGTATGCCACCCGGCAGATGATCGCCCGCCTGGCCGAGACGTGCGGCAGCGTGGCCGTGCTGCCCGTCGGCGATCTACCTGGGCGCTCGGGAAGCAACATCGACGCGCTGCTGCGCGAGAGTCACCGCGTGGTCGCCGCGTCCTTCGCCCGTTTCCGCGGCGCCGACCCTGCCGAGCAGCCGACGCTGGACCTCACCGAGCTCGGGGTGCGCGGCAAGCGGGGAGGCCGGACCAGCCGTCCGGGCGATCAGGACCTGACCGAGGTGGCCCAGCCGTGGCTGCGAAGAGTGCTGATCGCCTGGATCGACGAGACGAAGCCGAATACCGGCGAGGTCCGACACGGGCACCGTGCCTGCGTCACCGCCGCGCGGGCGCTCGCGCTGCGGCCCGGCGGCGGCGCCGACGAGGCGGTGCTGGCGTTCGCCGACATGGGCGCCGTGGTCGAGGCGTTTCGGCACCTGCCGAAGCTGGACGGTGGCCCGATGAAGAACAAGGCCCGCAAGGGCCTGATGGGCTTCTTCTTCAAGGTCCTGGACTACGGCCGGGCGGCTGGGCACCTGGGCGGGATGTCGGCCTACTTCGCCCGGCACCCCAGCCACGCGGTCGCCCCGGACGAGGTGAGCGAGGAGGACGAGGCCGGGCGGGCCCTGCCCGAGGACGTCATCTACCAGCTGGACGACCAGATCCAGCTGATCGGCCGGGGCATCACCCACGGCCGCATGACCCCCGAAGAGGTGCACGAGATGTGCCGGGCCGTCTACGAGCTGCTGCGGGACACCGGCCGCCGCCCCTACGAGATAGGCGAGTTGCGGCTCAACTGCCTCAAACGGCAGGGCAAAGAACGGACCCTGGTCTGGGATAACCGCAAGGCCGGCCGCAACCGGCGGCACCTGCCGGTCACCTCGGAGACCGTCGGGACCATCGAGCGGTGGCTGGCCGTGCGGGCGAAGCTGGACCTGCCCACCGGCAGCGAGGGGTACCTGTTCCCGCCGGCCGGTGAGAACGGCCAGCTGCGGCACCTGACGCCCGAGCAGGTCGCCCACATCATCCGCACCTGGGCCGACCATGAGGACGTGGTCCTGCTGGCCGAGGAGTTCGGGCCGGACGGGAGGAGGGTTCCGTTCGAGAAGTCCCTGGTCTTCCCCTACGCGTTCCGGCACTCGTTCTGCCAGCGGCACGCGGACGCGGGCATCGACCCGGACGTGCTGCGCGAGCTGATGGACCACCGTTCGCAGGCCACCACGGCTGCCTATTACAAGATCACCGCGAAGCGGAAGCGGGAGGCGGTGAACGTGATGCGCCTGCACACCACCGACCGCAAGGGGCGCCTGACCCCGCTGTCGCAGACAGCCTATCTGCGGGGGTCGGTGCAGGTGCCGTTCGGGAACTGCACCGAGCCGTCGAACGTGAAAGCGGGCGGGCACGCGTCTCCGATCCGGTTCCAGTGCGTGGGCTGCCCGTCCTATCACGGGCCTTGACCCTGGACTTTGAACACGTCTATGCGGCTCGGGCCAGGGTAGTTGATGTTGTTTGGAGGACGTCCTCGTAGGCGATTGGCGATCGCTGTCCGAGGTAGGAGTGCCGGCGTCTGGTGTTGTATCGGGTCAGCCAGCGGAAGGCGTCGAGTCGGGCTTCGCGCTCGTTCGGCCAGCTCTTTCGGCCTTGGAGGGTTTCCCTTTTGAACGTTGCGTTGAAGCTCTCCGCGGCGGCATTGTCCGCGCTGGACCCGACTGCGCTCATGCTCTGCTGCACCCCTGCTGACCTGCAGACTGCAACGAAGGCCCGACTCGTATGTTGCGAGCCGTGATCGGGACCGTGTCCCTTGTCGTGGTGTATGGGATCAACTGGCGGGCGTGTCCGTGGCGTTCGGTAGTGCCGGGGCGCTTTCGGGGAGCTCACGGTAGAGCCTTTCCATGCTGCCTTCGGGGAGGTAGCGGCGGGGGAAGGCGGTCCATTCGTCGTGCATCTCGAAGAGCACGGCGGTGACCAGCCGCAGCAGTGCGTCGTCGTTGGGGAAGACCTGGACGGCGTCGGCCCCGCGCTTGATCTCCCGGTCAATCCGCTCCAGCGGGTTCGTCGACTGGATCTTCTTCCAGTGCCTGGGCGGGAAGTCCGCGAACGCGGTCAGATCTTCCTTCGCGCCCAGCAGCATGGCTTTGGCCTGGGGGAACTGGGCGCCGGGCATGTCGGCGACGGTGTCCAGCTGGGCGCGCACGAGTTCCGCGGCGGGCTGGGTGAAGACGGTGCGGATCGTCGCGGCAACCATCTCCCCGGAGTCCTGGTCGATCACGCCGAAGACGTTGCGCAGGAAATGCACCCTGTACCGCTGCCAGGCGGCGCCGAGCATCACCTTGCGGACCGCGGCGACCAGGCCCGAGTGCTGGCCGGTGACGACGAGGCGGACCCCGGACAGACCGCGTTCGCGCAGGGAGCGCAGGAACTCCTTCCAGAACGCCTCGCTCTCGCTGTCGCCGGCCATCAGGCCGGGGACCTCGCGGCCTCCCTCCTCGGTGATGCCGGTGGCGACCACGACGGCCCGCGAGACGATCTGGTGGTTCACCCGCGCTTTGCAGTAGGTCGCGTCCAGGTAAACGTAGGGGAAGCGGACATGATCCAGCGCACGGGTACGGAACGCGGTCAGCGGCTCGTCCAGCGCCGCGCAGATCCTCATCCTGGCCGACCCCGCCTGCCAGGGCGTCGGGTCAACCGTCCGCACCCCCTTCAAACATCACCGCGAACAACCCGAGCACTACCAGCAGTTCAACCGTGACCACGCCCGGCCGAGGGCCCCTGACGAGCGCGCCTTCGCCCAGCTGAAGTCCTGACGCCTCCTGCGACGAGCCCGATGTTCCACCCGTCGCATCGGCACTGCCGTCCAGGCCATCCACACCCTGATGACCTGCAGTCATTCAAGATGAAAACGGTTCAGTAACCCGGCCGCTCGTTCACCGTCCCGGACCTGGCCCGCTACCGAAAGGCTGCTCGCCTCGTTGGGGAGCCGTGACGATCCTGTTGCAGCAGACCTCCCAGACACTCGCCCTGCGTGCGCTGCGGGCCTGGAACGACCCGGCGGTGCCGCAGTCCCTGGCCATCGCGGTGACCTCGACCGCGCTGCGAGAAGCGGGGAACCTCAACGGCGCGCGGGGCGTGCAGCACCTGGCCATGGTGACCAGCCAGCTCGCCGGACTGCTGTGGAACGACCATCAGCCCGACCACTGCGAAGGGCATTTGCGCACCATGCTGGCATCGGCCCTCCAGCAGGACGCCGCTGTCAGCTCGCTCGTGCCGCGCGTGCTGACGGTCTGGGCGAAGCGGGCCGCCGGGCAATGCGGACTGGACGAGGCCGTCGCCGTCACCAACACGGCGTACGCCAGCGCCGTCCAGGAACAGGGCGCCATCGGGATACACGCCCTGTACGGCGCGACCGTATGCCTGACCGCGCTGCTGACCAGCCGGCAGGCGGAGGCGCTGGGAACGACCCCGCAGGCACTACTCAAGGGCGCCACTCGGAAACTGAACAGACCTCCCGCTGGGCCTGCAAAAGGAACGGTGTAACTCCGATCATGGAGGATCACCTGTATGACCAGCGAGAACGTAGTCGCGGCGGAGTCTCCGGCCGATGCGAAGAAGATGCCGTCAGCCGGGCTGGATGAGCGGTTCCTTGAGGAGCTCGTGGCCCGGGCCCAGGCCGATGGGCTGCAGCTGACGGGCGAGGGTGGGCTGTTGCAGCAGTTGACGAAGCGGCTGCTGGAGTCCGCGCTCGACGGTGAGATGACGGATCACCTCGGCTATGACAAACACGACCCGGCGGGCAAGAACGGCGGCAACTCAAGGAACGGCAAGCGGTCCAAGACCGTGCTGACGGACGTCGGGCCGGTCGAGATCGAGGTGCCCCGGGACCGCGGGAGGCCTCGTTCGAGCCGCAGATCGTCAAGAAACGTCAGCGCCGGCTGACCGGGGTGGACGAGATGGTGCTGTCGCTCTCGGCGAAGGGGCTCACGCACGGGGAGATCCCGGCTCATCTGGCTGAGGTGGAGGGCGCCGAGGTCTCCAAGACGACCATCTCGACGATCACCGACGCGGTGATGGAGGGGATGGCCGACTGGCAGAACCGGCCCCTGGGCCGCGGGCGGTTTCCAGCAATGGTTGCGAATCACCTGGTCAATGGGCCTGTGAGGCATTCTCGCATGGCCTCGGCGGGGGTCCTGTCGCCGAGGATGATGCGGGGGCGGCGTTTGAGCTGGCGAGCGACTTCGTGGAGGTCGCGGGCGGTGTGGGTGGACAGGTCGGTGCCCTTGGGAAAGTACTGCCGCAGCAGGCCATTCGTGTTCTCGTTTGGGTGCGGTTCTTCTGAAGGGAAGCAGCCAGTAGGTCGGTGCTGATCGGGGTGTGCTCGGCCTGGGTCCTCTCTACCGTGGACGGTGGAGGAGGCGATCCTGATGGGCTCGTTGTTCGAGGAGTTGGAGGCCCGGGAGGCGATTGCCCGGGTGCGGGTGGACGAGCTTGAGGAACAACTGGCCGAGGTGACGGGTCGGTTGGAGGAGGCTCGTGAGCATCTGCAGCGGTTGCGGATCGCTCGGGATACGGTGTCCGAGGTGATGGCCGAGATGTCGGCTGATGCATCCGCCGCGGTGGATGCCGAGCCGGAGGCAGTCGGGGCGGAGGACGCCGAGGATTCATCTGCGTACGCCGGAGCCGAGCGGCAGATGGTGGGGGTGCTGGCGGTGCCCCACTGGCGGCCGGGGATGGAAACAGGTGCACTCCCGAAGATCTACCGGGACATCGTGGAAGTGGTCCGGGATGCGCCGGGGCCGGTGCGGGCCAAGCAGGTCGTGCCGAGGATCGGGTTGCCTGCCGAGGTGGGGAAGATCGAGGGGACACGGGGGAAGCTGAAGCGGCTGGTCGCCAGGGGCTGGCTGGCTGAGGGTGATCCGGGCCTGTTCACGGTGGCCCGTCACGAGACGGAAACGGGGTCCAACTCCTCTTGAGGAAGGGGCTCTTCTCCTTAGAGTCGAAGGTGCCAACCAAATCGACGCCCGCCGAGAAGAGCCCCGGGATGGAACCGTATGACACAAGCGTGAGTGCTGACCTGTTTGCCGGCTCGGTCAGTGCCTTCGAATCGCTGTTACGCACCTTGCAAGGCGAGCCAGCCCAGTCGTTGACCCATGCTGAGCTGGAAGAACACCTGGAAGAAGCCGGACGCGGGCTGCTGCGGCAGCTACTGCAGGATCACCTGGATCTGCGGGCCCGCAGGGAACAAGAGGCAGCCAGGCGGGAAGCCCGGCCACGAGTGACCGGCTCGGACGGGCGGTCGCGTCCGTGGCGGGAGACGGGCCATGCACGCTGGCTGGCCTGCATGTTCGGCCTGGTGCGGGTGAAACGCATGGCCTATCGAGGCCCGTCGATGGCCAACGTCCACCCGGCCGATGCGACGCTGTCGCTTCCCGCGGGTCGGCACTCGATGGGACTGCGGCGCCTGGCGGTGACCGAGGCGGTCCGAGGCTCGTTCGACCAGTCTCAGCAGGCGATCGAGCGACGCTGCGGACCCGTGCTGGGCAAGCGCCGTCTTGAACAACTCGTGGCCGCCGCCTCCGGCGACATCGACTCCTTCTACCAGCAGCACATTCCCGTCCCCAGCAGCCGGGACGTCCTGCTGGTCATCGAGGTCGACGGCAAGGGCGTGGTCATGCGACCGGAGGCATTGCGGCCCGCCACTCAAAGAGCCCGTCTCGCCGCCGAGTCCGGACATCGCAGCCGACTTGCGCCGGGCGAGAAGCCCAACCGCAAGAGGATGGCCACCGTGGCCTGCGTCTTCGACGCCGTCCCCGCTCCCCGGCGCCCGCACGATGTGATCCATCCGCCCGGCGGCCGCAGCACCCGCCGCCGCATCCGCCGCGGCCCGGCCGCGATACGGAAGTGGTGCACTGCTTCCCTCCTGCATCCGCCTGAGAAGGTCATCGCCGACGTCTTCGCCCAGGCCGAAGCCCGCGATCCCGGTCACCAACGCTGCTGGGTTGTTCTGGTCGACGGCGCCCGCCACCAACTCGACCTGATCCAGAAGGAGGCTGCCCGTCGCGGCTGCACGATCAACGTGCTCCTGGATTTCGTGCACGTCACCGAGTATGTCTGGACCGCGGCCCATGCCTTCCACAAGGTCGGCAGCGCAGAGGCCGACGCCTGGGTCGCCGACCATCTGACCATGATCCTTGCAGGTCAAGCATTCCGCGCCGCCCAGGAGATGAGCACCCAAGCTGAACAGGCCGGCCTCCGCGCCAGCCGACGAGAAGCCGTCGATATCTGTCGTCGCTATCTGACTGGTCACCTCGACCAGCTCCGCTACGACATTGCCCTGGCCGCGGGCTGGCCGATCGCCACCGGCGCGATCGAAGGTGCCTGCCGCCACCTGATCGGCGACCGCCTGGACATCACCGGAGCCCGCTGGGGCCTCACCGGCGCCGAAGCCGTCCTCCGACTCCGTTCACTGATCACGAACGGCGACTTCGAGGGCTACTGGATCTTCCACTCGGCCCGCGAACACCAACGTCTCTATCCCAGCCCCAACCAGCAAAACTACGGCCTCTCTGCTTGATCCCGCATCGAAAAGTGCTGGCCCGATTGCCCTCGTCGAGTCAGGATCCTGTGGTGCGCTATGCCAACGAGGACGCCGAACTTCTGGACCTGGTCCGCCGCTACGTAACGCCTGGCCGCCGCTATCTGAAGCTCGGCGGCAGTTTGACGAACCCGAGTACGGCCAATTCGCGCGACGTCTTGCCGAGGATGCCGAGCTCATCACCGCGCATGAACTCCTCACCCTTCTTGAGGGCGGGTGGCGTGAGCGACGAACCGCCGCATGGCTCATCGCCGTGTCTCGCCGGACCGAGTTCCGCGAGCGCCTTGGGGAGCTCCTGCTGGCCAGCGAGGTCTGCTGCACAGGCTTGGCATACTGCGTGGCTCTGGCCTCCTTCGGCACACCGGAGGACGCCGATCACTTGACCGCTTACCTTGATCGCTACCTGGGCCGCCCCGACCTCGACTACGACCAACTCGTAGCGATGGGCGCCCTTCTGTACATCGACCTGAACCTCAGCGACAACAAGGCCGCCCGCTTCCTAACTCCGGACGGACTGTGGCATCAGTGGCTCCAGGACAGACCCGACAGGCAGCACGCCAACGCCTACGTGACCTACCTGAGCCTGATCCGCCGACTCTGCGCCTTCGCCGAGGAATGCGCTGAGCTGCGTTCAACGGGGTAGCGACAACACCGTCGCAGTCGGTCTGGTGTCACCCCCTGTGACAACTACCGCGTTTCGACGAATCACTTCAGAGGATCCGCACCCTTCTCGTTTGTGCCGCGCTGCCAGGGCGAGTGGGGCTCACAGAAGTAGATCCGAAAGCCGGTCAGGGCCTCGATATCCTCGTGCAGGGTCAGCTCACGGCCCTGGTCCCAGGTGAGGGACTTCTTCAGCTGGGGCGGGATGTGCGCGGTCTGCGTGATCAGCGCGTTGCGGACCTGCGGGGCCTTCCAGCCGCCGGGCAGGTGGATCAGGTGAACGTAGCGGGTGGTGCGCTCGACGAGGGTGCCGATCGCCGAGCTCTGTCCTCGGCCGATGATGAGGTCGCCCTCCCAATGCCCAGGAATCGTGCGGTCGTTGACCTCAGCGGGACGCTCGTGAATGAGCGTCATGTTCTTGATCTTGTTCAGGGTGGGGACGCCGCGGCGCTGCTTCTTGCGGCGAGTACGGCCGGTGCGGAGTTTGGCGTCGCGTCGGCCGAGGAGGCCAGCGAACAGGGCCCGGTAGATTGTCTCATGGCAGGCCCGCATCGCAGGGTTGTGGGTGTGCTCGCGGGCCAGGTAGCGGGCGATCTGCTGCGGTGACCACTTCTGGGTGAGCTTCTCGCGCACCAGCGTCCGTAGCGGCTGCTGGCCCGGATCTTCTCTTGCCTGGGGCGGTGGCGCCGCAGCAGGGCCTGATTGTGAGCCCGCCAGGGGTTGTAGCGGCCGTCCGGCTTCGCGTTGCGCTTGACCTCCCGGTAGACGGTCTGAAAGCTCTTGCCGATCGACGCGGCGATCTGCTTGACGCCCTGCTGGGCGTGGAGTCCGTCAGCGATGGCGATGCGGTCGTCCTGCGTGAGGAAGCGCGGGGATATCGGGCCGGGGTCGGGAACGATCATGCTTTCAGCATCGATGAACCACAACGAACCGCAGCTGGTGGATACCCCCACCCGCCGAGCAGCGGCAGCACCTTTGTATCCCTCGCGCAGCAGCTCGAAGTACTTCTTCTTACTCAGGTTGAATCGGTGATGTCCGGGCGGCCGTGACGAGCGGTGATCCCTGCGGTACGACGGCGGCATGCGGTATGCGCAAGGGGGTGGGCTGACGCCCGCGGAGCAGGAGAAGCGGGAGGCCGTGCGGCTGGAGGCGGCCAGATGGTTCGAGGCCGGGGCCGGCACGGCGCAGATCGCCGCGGAGCTGCGGGTGACGGACCGGTCGGTGCGCCGGTGGAAGGCGGCCTGGCGGCGCGGAGGTGCGGCGGCGTTGGCATCGGCGGGGCCGATGGCGGTGGAGCGGCTCAGCCCGCGGCAATGGCAGCGGCTGGAGAGCGGGTTGCGTCGCGGCCCGCTGGCACACGGCTTCGGTGACGAGGACCAGGGCTGGACGCTCAAGCGCGTAAAGCTGCTGATCGGGCGGCTGTTCCACGTCGGCTACACGATCCAGGGGGTGTGGCGGCTGCTGCGCCGGCACGGCTGGAGCTGCCAGGTTCCCGTCCGCCGCGCACTGGAACGCGACGAGGCGGCCATCGAGGTGTGGAAGGCCGAGGTGTGGCCGCGGGTAAAGTACCGCGCACCACCTGGGCGCCGCGCGGGGCCAGACCCGTGGTGCGGGTGGCCGGGCGGCGCGGAGGCCGGGTAAACGTCGCCGACGCGGTGTGCTTCAAGCCCGATTGTCGGCCGCGGATGTTCTTCAAGCTGCACGTCTACCACCAGCGACGAGGCGAGCCGAAGACCTTCACCTGGAACGACTACCGGGACTTCATCCGCATGGTGCACACCGAACTCGGCACCCCCGTGGTGTGGGTGTGGGACAACCTGAACGTGCATCTCCAGCAGGAGCTCTTCGACTTCGAGGCGGAACACAAGGACTGGCTCGTCTTCTTCCACCTGCCGCCGTACGCACCCGAGATCAATCCGCAGGAAGGAACCTGGAGCCTGCTCAAACGATCACTGGCCGACTTCGCCGCGACCGACCTCGCGCACCTGACCCGGGCGATCAAGCAGAAGCTGAAGAAGATCCAGTACCGGCCGCATCTGACCGCTGGCTGCCTGCCGACCACCGGCCTGGATCTCCACGGGCTGATCGACGAACCGGACATCGCCGATCCAACCTGAGTATCTGCGACGCGGTCACCAGCCTTGCCCGCCCCTGCACCGTCCCCGTGATCTGCGCCGCCCTCGGTGTTCCCACCAGCGACACCGCACTGTTCTCCCGCGTCGCCGACGCCTGGACCCGTGCCTTCTTCGACTCCGCCGCTGTTCCCGAAGCCCTGGACGCCCACCAGGCCATCGACACCTACACCGCGCGTCTGATCGACCAGCGCCGGGGTGCCCCGGGCCGCGACCTCATCAGTGAACTCCTCGCGCAGGAGACCGGCTGCGGCATCTGGGAGCCGCGGACCCTCATTGAGTTGCTCTCCGCACTCATCGTCGCCGGCACCGACACCACCCGCGTGCAGCTCGCAAGCATCATCGAACACCTCGCCCGCCGCCCCCAGCAGTGGCAGGCGTTGCGCAAGGATCCCGCCCGGATCCCGGCCACCGCGGAGGAGATCATCCGCCTCACCCCGGTGGCCAGTCTCCTGCGCAGAACTGCCACCGCAGACGTCGACCTCGGCGGGCTCGCCATCCCGACGGGCACCATCGTCACGCTGGCCATCCCGACCATGAACCGTGATCCCGACGTCTTTCCCGATCCGTACCGCATCGACCTCACACGCCCCAACGCCCAAGCGCACCTGTCCTTCGGCGGTGGCGCCCACTTCTGCCTCGGCAACGCCCTGGGGCGCGCTGAGATCCACGAAGCCCTCGCCGTGCTCACCGAACGCATCACCCACCTCACCCCCCTGCGGCCTGCGACCTGGCGGCCTCCGAACTCCCTGCAGGGCCCCACCGAACTGCCGATGCGCATCTCCCCCAGCCGCGGAGCCTGACACCGAGGCGAGGAGGCCCCATGCACTGGACCGAACCCGTTGACGTCCTGCACTTGATGCGGCAGCACGAGATACGGGAGAACCCCTACCCGCTGTACAGCTGGCTGCGGGCGAACCATCCCGTCTACCTCAACCCCACCGGCAACATTGCCCTGATCAGCGCCTGGCGCCATGCCCGCATCATGAAAGACCCCGCTCTACGCGGCATGAGCCAGGACCGGCTGGCCGGCGCCAACCCCCGCTACGCCACCTCCCATACCCTGCGCATCATGATGAACTCCGTCGTCAATAAGAACCGCCCCGAACACACACGACTGCGCAAGGTCCTCTCCCCGCTGTACGCCCCGGCCACCGTGGAGCGACTCCGCGTACAGGTCACCGAGAACCTCAACCGGCGCATCCTCGGGATCAAGCAGCGGCTGCTCGACGGCCAAACCGTCGACCTGCACACCGAGTTGACGTCTCCGTTCGTCGCCGACGCCGTCGGCGCCCACGTCGGCATCCCCGAACCCGACCGCGTTCCGCTGCAGCACTACGTCCACAGCGCCTTCGCGGCCTTCCACCCCGCTGCCACCGACGCCGTCCACTGCCAGGCAGACCAGGCCACCTCCCACCTGTACGCCTACTACGCCGACCTCATGGACAGGGAAGATCCCCCTCCCGGGACCGCCCTGGACATGCTGGGCAGACCAGACGCTCCGGCCCGCTGCCACATCACCGAAGAAGAACGGCAGAACCTGCTGTGGGTGGTGTGGATGGGGGCTCACGAATCCTCCATCGCTGCCCTCGATCACGCACTCATCACCTACGTCGCCCACCCCCAGCACGCCCCCCTGGTCTCCATGCCGGACACCCTCACGAACTACATTCACGAATGCCTCCGCTACGAAGCGCCACTCATGATCAATGCCTCGCGCATCGCCGCCGTGAAAGACCTTGACATCGCCGGAGTGCACGTCCCCGAAGGATGCGGCGTCCACTTCCTGCCCGGCGCCATCAACCGCGACCCGCAGCAGTACGACAACCCGGACACCTTCATCCCTCAACGCACCAACGCCGAGACCCACATCAGCTTCTCCCTCGGAATCCACCGCTGCGCCGGAGCATCACTGGCCACGCTGGAAATGACGATCCTGCTTCCGGCCTTCCACCGCCATCTCGGTGCTCTCGCCCCGGCCCTCACCCCCGATTACGCCCTGGGCACTACCCAACGCACTCTGAAACACCTCTGGGCACAACTTGCGTAACCCGCCATCAAGACGACAACGGCCGGCGGCCCGCTCCCGACCCGAAGGAGAAACCCAGTGACGATCAACAAGCCGGGCGAGATGCCACCGGACAGCTTCTTCCTCCACCCCCCGGCCTTCCCCAACCATGGCGAACACCGCACCCATCTCAAGCAGCGCCTGGCAGCGGCGTTCCGCCACTTCGGCCGCCTCGGCTTCGATGAGGGCATCGCAGGGCACATCACCGTGCAAGACCCCGAGCACACCGGGACCTTCTGGGCCAATCCGCTGGGCGTCCCCTTCCTCCACATCACCCCGCACCATCTGGTCCGGGTCGACGGAGACACCGCACGTACCGTGGAAGGCGGGCACGTCGTCAACATCGGCGCCTTCTACATCCACGCCGAGATCCACGCCGCCCGGCCCGACGTCCAAGCCGTCGTCCACCTGCACTCCACCTACGGGCGCGCATGGTCCGCACTCGGAGAACCACTCGCCCCCATCACCCAGGACCACTGCCCGTTCTTCGAAGACCACACCGTCTTCAACGACTACAACGGCATCGTCCTAGACCGAACCGAAGGCAAACGCATCGCCACCGCCCTGGGACCGAGGAAAGCCCTCATCCTGCGCAACCACGGCCTACTCACCGCAGCCGAAACCCTCGACGCCGCCGCGTGGTGGTTCACCCTCATGGACAAAGCCTGCGAGATCAGCCTCCTCGCCCACGCCGCGGGCCGCCCCGTCCTCATCCCGGACGAAGCGGCCCGCGCCACCCGCGACCAGATCGGCACCCACCTCATCGGCTACAACAGCGCCCAGCCACTCCTCACCCTCGCCGACGAAACCCTCCACGACAGCCGATGAACGCACCATCCGGCAGCACCTCGCTCAAAACGCTGTGGCCTCGACTCGCCTCACACACACCCAATACGAGAGCCGAGGCATCTCCCCCGCATCCCCGGTGACGCCCGAGAAGACGGAAACGCGGGACCCGCAGAACCCCGCATACCCCGCTTCTCATAAACGACCATCTGCGCGAGTTCTGCGAGACTCCCCGGGCGTGATCTGTTTCCGCAGGTCGCCGTTCGCAGAAGTCCTCTCAGAACTCACCTGTTCTGCGAGACACTTCTGACACACTGATCGCGTGGACCTGACGCCTGATCAAGCTGCAAACGCGGTAGAACGCAAAGACTGCCCCAAGTGCGAAGTACCTGCGGGGAGCGCCTGCCGAACGCGCGGCGGGAAGACCGCGACGAAGTACCACACGCCGCGCTTCGTCCTCATCGCCGCGCTGCGCGAGGAACTCGAAGTCCCCGTCCCCGCCGACCGTTCGCCCGGCCGCCCCTGGAAGCAGGGACCAGCGCCCGCCGCGGTGCCCGCGAAGCGCACCGCGAAGCCCATCCGCATTGGGTACGCACGGACGTCGACGGCCCGCCAAGAACTGGCGAGCCAGCTCGAAGCCCTCCACGCGGCCGACTGCCACAAGGTCTTCCACGAGCAGATCAGCACCCGGATCAAGATTCGGCCCGAGCTGGAAGCCGCGCTCAAGCTGGCCCACCAGTTCAAAGAAGCCGCCCCGGACACCCCGGTCATCTTCACCGTCCACGAGCTCAAGCGGCTCGCCCGCAACGCTGCCGAGCTGATGACGCTGTCCGCGAAGCTCCAAGCCGGCGACATCCAGCTCGAACTCCTCACCGGCCCGCTCACCGGCATCTACGACCCCAACGGCATGGGCGCCATGTTCTTCGCCGTCCTCGCCGTCGCCGGGCAGATCGAACGCAACTACATCCGGGAGAAGACCCTCGAAGGCCAAGTCAGCGCCGCGAAGAAGGGCAATCACGGCGGCCCGCCCCAAGGTCATCGACGATGACATGCTCACCTTCGCCCTCGCGCTCAAGGACAAGGGCGTCCCCGTCCCCGACATCGCGAAGAAACTCACCATCAAGACCGGCAAGAACAAGGACAAGAACCCATCGGTTGCCTCGCTGTACCGAGCCTTCGCCGAAGCCGAACAGGAGACGGAAGCGGCCTCGTGAACGCAGGACCCGAAGCCCACCTCATGGCCCGTCAAAAGATCTGACAGCTACGCCGGTTTTCTGTTCCGTTCCTACTCGGACCCCCACTCTCACGGCCAACGAGAAGGAGCAGTTACTGGCCGCCCGTCTGGCCTGCCCAGACATCACCCGGGCCTGCGACCTTGCCCGCACCTTCCACGACCTGCTTCAGCACCGACGGGGCCACCTGCTGCTGGACTGGATCCGCCAAGCTGAGCTCGACGCCCCTGACCCGGTCCGCTCCTTCGCCGGGTTCCTGCGCGACGACCTCGACGCCGTCACCGCCGGCTTCACCCTCCCTGGAGCTCAGGCATCGTCGAGGGCAACGTGAACCGCATCAAGACGATCAAAAGAGCCATGTACAGCAGAGCCTCCTTCCGACTCCTCCGCACCCGTATCTTGCTGCGATCATGCCCCGGGGATTCACGCAATCACGGCCAGATCCATGTAATGGGACACCCGGAATCCACCGAAATCCCTATGGGTATGACGGAGCTGGGATTGAGGGTCCTGGTCATCGCGGAGTCGCATGTGCCGTCCCTTGACCTGCGGGTTGAGAGGTCGATGGACGCACCGGATGACGAGGAGAACCTTCACCGTGGTCGACATCACCGAGATCTAGGTTCTGGCGCAGATCTTGGGGAGCCGTCGCGGAGCGTCACTACGGTGTTCGATTGTGAGAAGGCCGGGTGACGTGAGACCGCGTACGCCCTGCTGCCCGATGGCTCGGAGTGACGCTTCATCAGGTCGATGGCCGCTTCCGTCGCAGCCCGCGGTGGCCGGTGACCGTGCTGGCTATGCAGGCCGATGGATCGCTCTGGGACTCACTGGTGTTCAACGGGATCGACGAGCTGGACGTCGAGGCGGTGACCCATGCCTTCGGCACGGTCGATGTGGTAGCGAGAGGCCGGGCAGCCGGGGCGGCGTGTCCGGACTGCGGTGGGTTCTGGGAGCGCGTGCATGACTGCTATCAGCGCAGGTTGAGGGATCTCCCGCTCGGCGGGCAGAACGTCGTGATCTGGCTGACGGTCCGGCGCTTCATCTGCGACGCGGCGGACTGCCCGCGCCGCACATTCGCCGAGCCGTTCCCCCGGCTGGCCGCCCCGTACGCCCGGTTCACCACACGGCTCAACCACGTCCTGGAACACGTTGGGCTCGCACTGGCCGGACGGGCCGGCGCCCGTCTGGCCACCCACCTCGGTTTCGGGGCCGGACGGATGACCTTGCTGCGCCGGGTCATGGCTCTGCCTGATCCGCAGCTCAGCACGCCGCGCGTGCTGGGCGTCGACGACTTCGCGATCCGTCGAGGTCAGACCTACTCCACCGTCCTGACCTGCGGTGAAGCCCACCACGTCGTCGATGTGCTCCCGACACGCGAAGCTGGCCCGCTCGCCGCGTGGCTGACCACCCACCCAGGCGTGGAGATCATCTGCCGGGCCCGGGCGGGCGCCTATGCCGAGGGTGCACGACTCGGCGCCCCCAGCGCCTTGCAGGTCGCGGACCGGTTTCATCTGTGGCAGAGCCTTGGCCGGGCCGTGGAGACATGTGTCGCCGCCCACCGCGACTGTCTGCGTAGCCCGTCAGCCAACGACAGCCCACCTCTGGCCGCGCGCTCGCCCGCCGACCCGCAGGACGACGCGGATCCTGCCGGTCGGCGGGCCGAGCGCAAGAAGGCCGCGCACGCTCTGGTCCACGAGTTACTCGACCAGGGCCACTCACGCCGGGCGATCGCCCGGCGCCTGGGGTGGGGCCTGAACACCGTGCTCAGGTATGCGGCCGCCCGACGCTGGCAAGACACCTTCCGCGAGAACCGGCCCCGGCCCAGCAGACTGGACCCTACAAGCCATACCTGGAGCGACGGTTTGCCGCAGGATGCACGAACGTCACCCAGCTGCACGGTGAACTGCTGGCCGAGCACGCCCCGGTCACCTACCAGATGGTCCGTGCCTTCATCGCCACCCTCCGATCCACCCCGTCGGGCACACCACCCCCGCCGCCGACAGTGCGGCAGGTGACCGGCTGGCTCACCCGTCACCCCACGGCCCTGGCCGAGCAGGACCGCGCCGACCTCAAGGACGTCCTCACCCGCTGCCCCGAACTGGACACGGCCGCCGGACACATCCGCGACTTCGGCGAGATCCTCACCGACCGCCTCGGCGCCACACTCCCCACCTGGATCACCGCCGTCGACGCCAGCCAGTTGCCCGGCCTCACCGGCTTCGCACTCCACCTGCTCCGCGACCTCGACGCCGTGACCGCCGGACTCACCCTTGAGTGGAGCTCAGGCGGCACCGAAGGCGCCGTGAACCGCATCAGAAGATCAAGAGACAGCTCTATGGTCGTGCCGGATTCGAACTACTCCGCAAGATGATTCTGCTTCAGTGACGCTCCGCGACGGCTCCCCAAGATCTGTGCCAGAACCGAGATCTACGTTCACTGGTACGCGGGCCGCTCCAAGAGCGAGCTGGCCGCGTCACTGAGCGTGGACCGCAAGACGGTCAGGAAGTACCTGGCTCCGGCGGAAGCCTCCGGGCTCAGCCCGGGCGGGCCGCCGATGAGTTTCCTGAGTCAACCTCTAGGCCGCCAAGGGCTCGTCGGCTGCCGGTTTGATCTTGCCGTTGGCCTGGTGGATTTCGGGGTCGTAGCAGGTGCCGTCGCGCCAGCAGGCCCACATCACGCGAAGCCAGGAGCGAGCGAGGATGCGGGTGGCGTGGGGGTGGCGCTTCTTCCGGTCCCGGGCGTCGTTGTAGATCTTGGATGCCCAGTCGCTGGAATGGCGGCTGTTGTCGGCGAAGGTGGCGATCGCAAGGCGCGCTCTGCGGTTGGCCGCGAAACGGAAGCCGACCGAGCGGGTTTTGCCCGAGGCGCGGGTGACGGGGACGACTCCGGTCTCCGCGATGAGCTGTTCGCAGTTCTGAGCGCGCTCCAGGAAGGGGCCGATCTCGCCGATGATCTGCGCCAGGTTGACTTTGCCGATACGCGGCATGGTCGCGAACAGCGGGGCGTAGGGGTGGGTTTCGACCGCCGCGGTGATGGCCTTCTCCGAGGCGCGGATGGTCGCCCGGATGCCCTGAACGAGCTGGACCTGCATGAGGATGAGCTGTCGGGCGACAGGTTCGCTGAGGCGGGAGGCCGCGGCCGGGGCCGAGCGCAGGCGCTCGATCAGCACGCTGCCGGTCTTGCCTCCGGAGTAGCCACGGCGCTTGCACCAGGCTTCCAGGCGCCCGGCGGTGAGCTTGGCGGCCCAGCCGGAGGTGGGGTAACGCTCCAGGAAGGCCAGGGCGATGTCGCTGTCCAGGGTCGAGAAGAGGACTTTGCCTCCGGGCCAGTGTTCGTCCAGCAGGGCGGCGAGCTGGTTGACGGCGGCGACGCGGGCGTGGATGTGGTCGGCGCGTTGGCGGGTGAGGGCCTGCAGGTCCAAGGTGGCCTGCTCGGTGGGCCCCAGGCGGGGCAGCAGGTGCCCGTCGGTGCGCAGGTAGTCGGCGAGCTTCATGCTGTCGCCCGCGTCGGTCTTGGCCTTGGAGGCGCCCCAGCGCGGGCGCATGGCGTGGAAGGCGTTGGGGTGGACCGGGATGACCGGATGGCCGGCGGCCAGCAGCCGGTCGACGGCCAAGCCACGGGTCGTCTCGATGGGCACTGGCAGGTCGGCCGGGTCGCCGTGCTTGCGCAGCCTCGCCAGGGTCTTGGTGAACCCCTCCTCGGTGTGGGGCAGTTCCCACCTGTCGATGCGCTTGCCGGTGTCGTCCATGACGGTCACGTCGTGGGTGTCGGTGGCCCAGTCCCAGCCGATGTACACGGAAGAAGTACTCCTGTGTCGTGCGCGGAGCACCTGCTCGGTGGCGAGGACGTCTGCCGGGAGCTCATTAATCGGCCCTCTGCGGGGCGTGTCCCTGAAGCCGATCAGACGGCCTCGGCCCGGTGGGGCCGGCGGAACTCATCGTGGCCGTCGAGCGGCTCGCGAACATGGCCGTGCACCCACCGGGACCGAGAGGTCACAACCCTACCGAAGAGGGCTGCAGAAGGGATGGTCTCCTAATGAGCGAGGACGACTGGAAGAAACTGATCAAGAGCTGGTTCCCGGAGCTCGCCGACCGGCGGCTGCGACAGATCACCTGGCCGGACATCGACGCCCACCGCGACTACATCAAGAACCTGCTGGGGACGGTCAGCGTCTCCACGATCCACCAACGCTTGCGGGACGAGCACAAGCTGCAGGCTTCGCTGTCGTCCTTCCGCCGCTGGGTGCACGCCACGCTGCCGGACGAGGTGAACGCTTCGCAGGTCACCGTCCTGCGCGATGACGTCGAACCGGGCTCGGAGGCTCAGACCGACTACGGCTTCCTGGGCCAGTGGGTTGATCCGCGCACCGGTCAGCGGCGCCGGATCTGGGTGTTCGTGATGGTGCTGCCCACCTCGCGGCACATGTTCATCCGCCCAGTCCTGACCCTGCACCAGCACGCGTGGACCGAGGCCCACGTCGCCGCCTTCCGCTACTTCGGCAGTGTCCCGCGCCGGCTGGTGCCGGACAACCTGCGCACCGGTGTCGACAAGCCCGACCTCTACGACCCCAAAATCAACAAGGCGTATGCCGAACTCGCCAGCCACTACGGCGCCCTGGTGGATCCGGCCCGGGCGGCGAAGCCGAAGGACAAACCTCGTGCTTCATACTGCGTCTCTTCCGGTTGATTCGATGGGTGTTGGGGTCTTCGGTGGTCGGCCGACGCGAGGTCGCTGGAGGCCGGGCGGGGCAGGTAGTAGAAGTACTCGCCTTTGTCGTTGGCGACGCGGCCGGTCAGCAGACCGCGGTTGCGCCAGTTCTGGACGGTGCTCAGACAGACTCCGAGCCGGCGGGCGATCTCGCGCAGGCTGGCCATGCCCTGGTCGGCGAGCCGCTGCGGGTGGCTGCGCAGGCCGTAGGCCCGGCGGATGTTCTGGACCATCCGGGGTTGAAGGGGTTGTCCGGTGCCGCTGACGTGGCCCTTGGCGGTAAGGATCGCGGCGATCTGGCCGTCGGTGTGCTCGTCCAGGAGCTGGTCGACGGCGGCGACGACGCCGGGAGGTGTCTGGCGGATCTGCCAGGAGGTGAGGGGGGCCGGCATGGTCAGGGTGTGGGCCTGGCCGCCGCGGAGCCGGACGTGTGCGGTGATCTGCTCGTCATCGCGGACCAGAGTGTCATCGAGTGGTGAGCCGCCTGTGGCTTTGGCCTGTTCGTAGGCGTCGGTGGCGTCGTTCAGCTCGCGCAAGGCGGTGTTCCAGTCGGCCTCCAGGCTCTGGGCGACGAGGCGGTTGTCCGGGTCGACGGCGAGGTAACGGCGGCGGGCGAGGTCGGCCTGGTAGCGGGCGCGGTCGACGCCGGCCTGACGCAGCCGGTCGGCTTCGGCGGCCCGGATGGTGAGTTCTTCAGCGACCGCGAGGGCGGCCTCGATCGCCAGCGGGGTGAGGGCTTCGACCAGGAGGCGTCCCACTGCGGCATCGACGCCGGCGCCGGGGATGCGCTGGCAGATCGAGCCGCCGTATTCGATGCCTTGGGCCTGGCAGTTGTATTCAGGTTCGAGGCCGTGTTTGCGCTGGTGGTAGCGGACGGTCATGCGGTTGCCGCAGATCCCGCAGACCACCGCGCCCTGCAGCAGGGCTGGGCCTTCCCGGGGCGGGCCGGCTTCGCGTTCCTGCCCGTGGGCGGTGCAGTTCGCGGTCAGTTTGGCCTGGTTGGCCCCGTACTTCTCGAAGCTGATGTATCCGACGTGGGCATCGGGGAACAGCGCGAACCACTCGTCACGGGGCAGGAGTTGTGATCCCATCTTGCCGCTCGCGCCCAGTCTGTGGCCGTGGCGGCCATAGACGAAGGCACCCGCATAGCGGGGGTTGTGCAAGATCTGCAGCACCCGCGAGTGCGCGATCGGCGCCCAGACCACGGTGCCTTTATTGGGGCCGGAGGCCAGGCGGCGGGGCAGTTTCAACCCGTCGTGGTTGAAGGACTTGACCACGCCGGTGGCCGAGCCGGTGGTGTCGAACCGCTCGAAGACCAGGGTGATGGCCTTCACGATGGCGGCATCCGGGTCGAGGACGACTTTGTTGGACAGGTCATAGACCAGCCCGATCGGCAGGGGGCTGATCAGCTCCCCGCGCCGGGCCTTGGACAGCTGCCCGCCGCGAAGACGGCCCTTGAGCAGGTGCAACTCGGCCTCGGACATGGTCCCTTTGAGGCCGAGCAACAAACGATCATTGAAGTCGCAGGGGTCATAGAGGCCGTCCTCGTCCAGGATCAGAGTGCCGGCCATGGCGCACAGTTCGAGGAGCCGATGCCAGTCGGTATTGTTCCGCGCGAGCCGGGACACCTCCAGCCCGAGCACGATCCCGGCATGCCCCATGCCGACCTCGGTGACCAGCCGCTGGAAGCCTTCCCGATCCGCCGCCGAAGCCCCGGACTGGCCCTGATCGGTGTCGATCACGATGATCCGGTCCTACGGCCAGCCGAGAGCGACGGCCCGTCCCCTGAGGGCGTACTGCCGCACCGCTGACTCGGTGTTGTTGAGGACCTGCTTGAGCGAACTCTGGCGGACGTACAGGTACGCGTCCCGCGCGAGATGCCCGGCGGTCACTTTGAGCGCGGGGCCGAACAGCACGTCAGTCATCGCTAACTCCGGCGAAAAGGCAGGTCAGGGAGCATGCGCCAGCACCATGGACGCCCAGATGCGGACGACCTCCGGCTCCAGACCACAGACCGCATCCGGCGTCGTGGGCGGCACGGGTGCCCGCGGAACGCGAGGTGACAGGGCCGCGGCGACCGTGAGGAACGCGACCATGCCCTTGTCCACGAGCACGGCCAGCCCGCGGCGATGACCCGCACGCCGTCCGGCTGCCTGGCGCAGCAACTCGTACTCGCCGGCCAGGTCAACAGACCCGGTAGCAGAGCCCGGTCCAGGACCGGGCTCTGGTATCCCCGTCCTCCTGAGCCTCCCGTCGGCGGGCCAGAGCCCGCTCGATCGACCGGGGGTGGACGGTGAACCCGAACTCGGCCTCGACTCGCACCGCCAGAGCCCTGGCACCGGGCACCGGGGCGTCGCGGGTCCACTCCTCGACACGGGTCATGACCGCCTCGGTCAGCTTGCGCGGCCCCTTCGGACCGGGCTTGCCCGGCACCAGTGCCATCGGGCCGCCGGCATCGAGCGCGGCAGCGATCTCGTAGAACGTCTGGCGGCAGTAGCCGAACGCGCGGGCCGCCTCGGCGACCGACACCTTGTCGACCCTCACTCGGCGCACCATCTCGTACTTGACCTGCACCACATCGCGTGGATCGCAGAACGGCGAGGCCAGAAACTCCGCGTCGGTCACCAACTCCGGGCACGGGTTCAGCGACCTGGACGCCGCCAGCGCCGTCACCTTGGGATCCGCTGCTGCCACCACCGTGCCACCTCCCAGTCCGGACTCCTGTCGGCACAATCCCGCCGCCCCACCACCTGGCCAAGCCCTTCAGCACGGCGCATAGGAGCGAAAGCAGCAGGTGCAGCGCGCGCCCGCATGCTCCCCCGACCAGGACGTACGCTATTCCGGCGGGCGGGAGCGGCATCAATCGCCTGACGCTCACGGCGTCAACCCACCGACACCACCAGCGCGGAGCGCATCCACCAGGTCCCCCACCGCCAGCAGATCCACGAGCCGCAACGGGCAACGTCCCGCCGCGATCACCACGACCGGGTCCACCAGGTCGATGTCCGTCCACGCCGCAGGCAGGGACATCACCACCCCGTCCTCGCCTCGGACCGCGACCCGGTCCGCGTCCCAGGCCACACGACGGTCAACGAAAGCGAACTCGCGCCCGAACAACGGATGGAACGGGTGCGTCACCCTCACAACTCCGGGCCGACCGTTCGCATCGGGTGCAGTCGACGACTCGGGACAAGCCCCACATCGAGCGCATGCTGGGCTCCGTCGGAACCCTGTTCGCTCAGTTCGTGGCCGGTTACACCGGCTTCAACGCCGAACGCCGCGGTCGGCACGTCGAACAGCAGCCGCTCTGGTCGTTGCTGGAACTGCAGGAACTCCTGGACGAGTGGATCGTGGTCTGGCAGAGCCAGCCCCACGACGGACTGCGCGACCCCCTTCACCCCGGGCGGATGTTCAGCCCGAACGAGAAGTACGCCGCCCTCGTCGAGACGGCTGGCTATGTCCCGGTCGCGCTGTCGGCTGATGACTACATCGAACTGCTGCCCGCGACCTGGCGGGCGATCAACGCCTACGGCGTGAAGATCAAACACCGGACCTACGACGACCAGGCCCTCAACCCGCTTCGGCAACAGCGGTCGGGCGCCAAGGACCGCAAGGATCTATGGGAGATCCACTACGACCCTTACGACGTGTCCCGCATCTGGGTCCGTGACCATTGGAAGGGCGGCTGGATCACCCTGTTCTGGAAGCAACTGCACCGCGTCGCCGCCCCGTTCGGCGAACTGGCCTGGGACCATACCCGCCGCACCTTGCCCGGAGCGAGTGAGGAGCAACTCGCCGATGCCGTCGCCGACCTGCTGCAACGGGCCCATCGGGGACCCGCTGACAGCGGTGACACAGGCGGCAGAGTCCGACTCAGCCGCCGGGACCGTCGTGTCGCCGCCCGCACCAAGTCCAGCCCGCCATCCACTCCAATCGCGCCCGAGGCGCCCCCTGCCGACCGCCTTGCCGACGGCGAAGAGGGCCAGGCCGACGACGCTCCCAAGGAGAACATCGCCAAGGTGATACCGATGCCGATCTTCGATCCGTTCACCGAGGCGGACAAGCGGTGGTGAGACAGGAGCCGGGGCAGGGTGGGGATTCCGCAGATGGGTACGGGCATCTGCAGCTGACCACCCTGCCGGGCTGGCGCGGGTTCGTCACCGAGATACCCGCAGTGCCCCAGCTGCTGCCCGAGGCGATCTGGTCGGGTCTCGCGGACGACAAACGAGCCTGCTACGACGACGACCGCATCGACCACCACTCACGATTGCTGGTGGTCCAGACTCCCACGATCCGCCAGGTCATCACCTCGGGCCGCCGCCTGATCCAGATGAACAAGAACGCCCACTACGGACGATGCGGCCTGATGGTGTCCGGCCCCGCCAGAACTGGCAAGACCACCGCGCTCACCCAACTCGGCAAGACCGTCGAGGTGATCCACCGACGGCGTCACCCGAACTCCTCCAGCGACATCCCGGTCATCTACATCACCGTCCCACCCGCCGCCACCCCCAAGATGATCGCGATGGAGTTCGCCCGGTTCTTCGACCTGCCGATCTCCACCAGGAGCAACATCACCGACATCGCCGACGCGGTCTGCGGCGTCAGCACGGACGCCCACGTGACCCTAGTCGCGGTCGACGAACTCCACAACCTCAACACCGCCACACGCGCCGGCGCCGAAGCCTCCGACACCCTGAAGTACTTCTCTGAACGCATCCCGGCCACTTTTGTCTACGCCGGAATCAGCCTCGAACCCACCGGCCTGCTCTCCGGCGCCCGCGGAGAACAGATCGCTGGCCGGTTCGGCATGGTCCGCACCGGACCGTTCGGCCAGGACCAGCAGTGGACCGCGCTGATCGCAGCTCTGGAGGACAGTCTGAGGCTCCACAGCCACCGGTCCGGTGCCCTCACCCGACTCGACCGATATCTGCACCAGCGCACTCACGGGATGATCGGGAGCCTGCTCTGGCTGGTTCGCGGCGCTGCCATCAACGCGGTCCTGGACGGCACTGAGAAGATCACCAAGAAGGCTCTCGACGCCGTTGACGCCGACTTCACTTCCCAGTCCCCACGGCCACCTGCCACGTGATCAACACTCATGCTGCCCCGAGAACGAGCCGAGAAGATCCTCACCCTGCATACGGCCGGATGGCCGGGGCAGGCCATCGCCGACCACATCGGCCACAGTCATCAAACCGTCCGCGACTACATCAACGGCCGCAGAACGCCAGGGCTCCGGGCCCCACGGCCAAGTCTGCTCACCGAACCCCTCGCCAGCTACTGCCGTCAGCGGCTCACCGAGGATCCGCACCTGCGGACCAGTGTCCTGTTCAAAGAAGTCGCCGACCTCGGCTTCCAGGGAAGCCAGAGAACCTTCTACCGCGAGCTGATCCGCCGACGCCGCCTGCTGGTCCTGGCCGACTGCCGGGAAACCAACTTGCAGGAGGAAAGCCCTCAGATCCCATCCGGGACGTCCCGCACACTCGCCCGCAGGCGCGAGCGGACGCCGGTGCTGCCACAGCGAGTTGCGCCAATCGCGGGGGAAACCCTCAGCTCCTACCTGGCCCGGATCTCCCAGGCCAATCACCTCACCGTCAGCGAGGTATTGGCAGTACTGCCCACCTGGTTCTCCACGAAGACCAACAACCTCGACGACCGAGCCCAGCACCACATGCTCGCCCCCGCAGCCACTCACGCCCTGCACGAACTCGCTCACCTCACCAGCACGACTCCCGTCGGCCTGGCTCACGCACTCCCCGCCTTCGGCACCGGCGAAAGCCCCGTCCGGGCCACAACCGCCTGCCACCGGTGCACTGCCAGTCTCGGCCTCCGGGAGCCCATTCCCGTCCACCTCCCGATTCACCACAAGGTCTGCACACGGCACGGAATCTGGCTCAGCGATCTCGGAGAACCTCATCTCGACCTCTCCATATGCCCCGAGATCACCACCGCCCAACACGGGGCGAGCCGCCTCCTCCGCCGCTTCACACCCCAGCAACTCACCCTCGCCCACCAAACCGCGGTCGAAGCCGTCCCGCCCTGGCCGGCCTCCCCGGCCGCCGTCCCGAACCACTGGAGATACCGGCTCCTCGCACTGCAAGCCCACAATCACCAACGCGGCATCCCGACCGACCTCGACGCCTACGCACACGCCGCGATCTACCCCGACGCCATCGAACTCGCGGCAGCAGCACTCGCCAAGCATCCTCACGATCCAGCAAGATCCACTGGCGAAAACTCTCCGCACCTCCGAACGGCGGCACCCGCGGTTCACGGCCACTTCGCCACTCAAGATTCCTCGTCGCAGGTCAGAGCGACCGCGTCAGGGAGGACTCGGTGACACAGGACATCAGGTGTCCCCTCTGTTCGGGTATCCACCTAATTCGTTACACGCCCCTGTGGTGACTCGTTCAGCGCAGAGTGAGGGCAGAGTCGAGGAGGTGGCCGGTGGGCCGGTGCCGTTGGTGGGGGGTGAGGAGTTGCCGCATGGTGTGCAGGTGGCGGGTGGCTCGTAGGGAGCTGAGGTGGGGGTAGGCGTCGAGGAAGTGTGTCCAGTGGGTCAGGGCGGCATCGAGGTGGCCCTGGGCGAGGAGGGTTTCGCCGAGGCGGGCTTGGGTGAGGGCGCGGGCGTGGCGTTCTGTGGGGGTGCGCAGGCGCAGTGAGGCGGTGTAGGCGCCGATCGAGCCGCGTGTGTCACCGAGGATGTTCAGGGTCTGGGCGCGCTGGTAGTGCAGGGCCGCGAGGGGGTAGGCGGTGAACGGGCCGAGGACGGTGTCGGCTTTCTCGTACAGCTGCTCGGCCCGGTTGAGTGCCAGCAGCGCGGCGCGCCGGTTGTGGTGGGCGGCGGCGGTGGCGAGCTGGGCGTGGGTGTAGGCGCGGACCGGGGGCGGGGCGCCGCGGGCCGTGTCGACGGCGTGCTGGGACAGGTGCAGCACGGCGGGGGTGTGGTGGCCGAGGTCACTGGCGTGGGCGGCCATGGTCCGCAGTGTGATCGCGAGGGCGGTGGCATCGTCGGCGTCGGTGGCCATGCGGGCGGCGGTGTGGTGGTAATGCTGGGCGAGGGCGTCGTGGCCGTCGTCGGCGGTCATGGTGCCCAGCAGGAGGGTCAGACGAGCCGCTGCGGCGAGGAGGTGGCGGTGTACCGGCTCCGGGGCCGGGGCGTTGAGCCAGCCGTTCACGGGGTGGGCGAGGTAGCCGGCCAGCGCGGTGCGCACCGCGCCGCCGCCGAAGGCTTCGGCCGCGTCGGCGAAGTGGCGGGCCATCGTGTCCATCTGCTGGGCTCGGGCGGGTAAGGGCGCTGGCGTCGGTGCCCGGTGGGCGGCTGCCGGGCTGGAGGCGTGCGGCCCGGCCGGGGCTGGGAGGGCGAGGGAGGTGAGGCTGTAGACGTCGGCGGCCAGCAGGCGGCGCCGGGCCGGGTCGAGGTCGGCGCGCAGCAGGGCAAAGAGTGTGTGCACAGGGGCAGCCTCCCAGGACCGGCCCCCTCGCGGAATGTCATCCGGGACCGTCTTCGACAGGCCCGCCTCGGCAGGGGTGAGGGGGCGGCCCAAGCGCCGGGCGAGTGCCTCCAGCAGGAACACGTCGACCGGAGGGCGCGGGCGCACCCCCGACAGCCAGCGCGAGACGGACGACTGATGGCACGCCAATTGCTGTCCGTGCTCGGCGGCCACTCGCCGTATCTCCGCAGCCAGCTGGGCCTCGCTCAGCCCGCCCTCTTCCACCAGATGCCGCAGCAGCCCATTCGGCTTGTGGTCCACCACGTCCATCTCCGCTCCCTCCTCGCGAACTCGGCCCGCGCCCGCGCCGCACCATTCGTTCACAAGGGCACAAAACTGCATGCGGTGCATGGCATGCACAGCTGTGGCCCCCTGGTCCGGCCGGGCGTGGAGCAGTCAACTGTTCGATACCCCGATGTCCGGGAGTGTGAAGCCCGGTGCCGGGGGCTGTGCGTGTCCCAAGGAGCCCGGACCCCACTGAAAGACACACAGATGACTGCCGACCGATCCGTCCCCCCGCCCGAGCGCCGGTCCTGCCGGCAGGGGTGGACGAGGTGCGCGCCGTGCCCAGGGACGCGTTGCTGGTGCTGGTCGGACGGATCCGCCGGTTCCTCATCGAGACGGTGTGCTCCACGAGCGGGCATCTGGGCCCGAACCTGGGCATGGTCGAGATCACCCGTGCGTTGCACCGGGTGTTCGACTCCCCGCGCGATGCGCTGGTCTTCGACACCGGTCACCAGGCGTATGTGCACAAGCTGCTCACCGGCCGGGCACGGAGTTCCCCACCCTGGGCCAGGCGGGTGGCCTGTCCGGGTATCCGTCGCGGGCGGAGTCGGTGCACGGCTGGGTGGAGAACTCCCACGCCTCCACCGCGCTCGCGTACGCCGACGGCCGGGCCAAGGCCGGCCAGCTGGCCGGCGAGCGGGAACCTGGGATGCCGGGATCGCCGCCGTCCTGCCCGGGATGCTCGACGAGGCGCACTGGCGGGATACCTACCGGCGCAGCGGCCCACGCGGCCTGCCAGGCCTGGAGCGGTACCTGTGTTCGGCCCGGCACACCCTCGGCGGACCGTCGGCCATGCACACCGCACTGGTCACCCTTGCCGACCACAGCACCCCCGAGCACCTGACCCATCTTCTGCGCTGCGAGCAGCACGCCTCCCTGGCCCTGCGTCGGGCCAATGACCTGCGCAGCTGCCGCAGGGAACTCGGCGAGGGCACCGTCAATCCGGTACTGCGTCACCAGCAGGCCCGCCTCCTATGCGGAGCCCCCCTCGAAGCGGCGCTCTCCTTCGCCCGTGCGGCGGTGTGGCGCCGGGTGGAGGAGCACCTGGCGCAGTGCCGGCGGCTGGGGCGTCAGCGGGTGACCGAAACAGGCTGGCCGGAGGCGGCCCTGGCCGGGATGACCGAGCGCAGTGTGCGGTTCTACCGCGCCCAGGACTTCCTACCGCACGAAGGAGACACCCCGCCATGGATGAGAAGAAGACCTTGCTAACCGCTCACGGGTCCAACGGGGCGGGACCGGTGACCACGACGCACCCGATTCCCCGTCCCTGGCCGGCCGTCGGACACCTGCCGTACCTGGCAGCCGACAACCTGGGATTCTTCCGTACCGTGTGCCAGGGCAGCACCGCCCCCCTGGTGCCCATCCGGATGGGCACTGTCCTAGCCTATGTGGTCACTAGCCGCACCCTGGCCCAGGATCTGCTGGCGAAGTCCTATGCCCTCTTCGACAGCCCGGCCCTGCACCCGGCGGCCCGTCACATGCTCGGAGTGAGCCTGCCCATGATCACGGGCGAGGAGCACCAGGACCGGCGCCACCTGATGCAGGGGCATTTCACCGTTCGGCAGATCCGCCAGGGATGCCTGGAGAGCGTTCGCACCTCGGTCAGGGACGAGCTCGGCACCTGGCCGACCGGCCGGGTGATGGACCTGCAGCCCTCTCTGTCGCGCCTGTCCTTCTTCGTCACCACGAAAGCCCTGGCGCGCCTGGACTTCTCCCCCCACCAGGCACAGGACTTCCGCTCCTGGACCTCCACAGCGCTGCACATGGTGATGTGCGAGGCCATGCTGCCGCCGGCTGCCTCCTCGGGCCGGATGCCCACCCCCATCAGGGCGCGCAGCCGCTGGGCGGTGAGCCGGATGCAGCGCATGGTGGAGGGGCTCCTTGCCCCCTACCTGGCCGGGGCCAAGACCCCGGTGCCGGGGAGCACCATGGAGACGATGCTCACCCTGCGCGGCTCTATGGGGGAAAGGAAGGCGGCGGAGGCCATCCGGGACGACTATCTCGCGATGATCGTCGCGGGCTACGACACCACCAGCGGCGCCTTGGGCTGGTTCTGCCATGAAGTCAGCAGGCGCCCCGACATCCAGGACCGGCTGCACCGCAACGAGGACGGCACCTATCTGGGCCAGGTGATCACCGAGGCCCTGCGGTTCCACCCTCCCGCCTCCCTCGTCACCCGGTTCTCCGACGAGCCAATGCGCCTGGAGGGCTTCGACATCCCCGCCCAGACCCCGCTCATCATGTCCATCAACGCCTTTCACCACGACCCGGAGATCTTCGAGCGGCCGGACGTCTTCGACCCGGACCGGTGGGCAGAGGGAAAGGGGAAAGAGGAGCGGCAGATGCTGCTGCCGTTCGGTGTGGGGCCGCGCAGGTGCATCGGCGAGCACTTCGCCTATCTGGCGATGCGTGAAATCCTGGGCGCCATCACCCGGCGGTGGGTGCTGGTCCCGGCGGGCCGCCGCCCCGTACGGCGGACCCGGCTGCGCGCCGTCGTGCAGCCCCGGCATCTGCCGATGGTCCTTGCCGAACACCGCTGCCCGGAGGCGCTGTCCGCACCCGGATCGCCATGAAAGGAAGACTCCCACAGTTCATCTCCCCGCCCAGCAACGACATCTGCCACGCCACCCAGAACCGACAGCTCGCGGTCAAGCAGATGGCCGACGCATGCGACCTGATGATCGTGGTCGGCTCGGCGAATTCATCCGTAGGAGAGATCGATGAGGTGTAGCTCAAAGATATGGCCACAGTCGGCGTCACCTCCGGCACCTCCGTCCCAGACGTCCTCGTCAACCACGTCCTGAAACAGCTCGTCCAGCACGGCTACACCGACGTCGAGACCGTCACCGCCGCCGAAGACCACCAGCGCTTCGCCCTGCTACGGAACCTGGCCGGACCCCGCGCGCCTGCACAACCAGCATGGATCCACTGACGGCTCACACCACAACTCACCTACCACACCAACAACTTAACCCCGCAGTCAGAGAAGGCGGTGCCGTCATGAGTAGCACTCCCGCAACCAGCCAGAAGCAGGAGATCGTCCTGGCCTACCCAGATGAGTGGAACTACCCACTCGACAAGAGGCAGTTGTCGCCCGAGGTAGACCGTGAAGTGGGTACCTGGATGGACCACCTCGGATTGGTCTCATCGGACCTCGATCGGGAAACCTACTCGGCCATCATGGGGGCGAGTAAGTTCGCCCTCTACTGCTATCCCTCCGCTGACGTCGACCGACAGACTGTGATCGGCAAGATGTTGGCCGTGTGGACAAGGCACGATGACCAAATTGAAGGACATGGCATCAGCGACTGGGAAGCCGACGTTCTAGGTCGGGCGGCCAGCGGCGACCTCCCCGAGCCCTCGTTCGACAACAGGTACCTGCACGGATGGTGGGAAGTCGGCCAAGCGTTTCGTGCGGCAGCAATGAGCCCGCACTGGCGCCAGCGCCTCGGCACACACGTCACCGCCTGGTACCGCGGGACCAACGGAGAGGCTGCCCTGGCCAGTCGCTGCGATCCTCCCCCGACTCTCGACGAGTACCTGCCTGTCAGGCGCGGAATCACCGGCCAGACCATCTGGCTCCACCTCGCCCAATACGGCACCGACCGCGAACTCCCCGAACACGCCTACGGCACCGAAGTCGAGGAGTTCCACTACCTCGCCGAACACTTCGCCGCCCTCTACAACGACATCTTCACCGTCGGCAAAGACGCGAAGAGCAACTTCCCCAATGCTGTCTCCATCCTCGCCCGTGAACAGGAAATCTCCTGGACTCAAGCTGCCCTCCACCTCGCCGACCTCCACGCCTCCACCGTCGCCCGTTGGTCCGCCCTCGAACAGACCCTGCTCAGCACTGAACCCTCCCTGGCCTGGTGGGTCCAGACCGCCCGCAACAATGTCGCCGGCGAGACCCTCGCCCTCTACCGTGCCACCCGCTACTTCTCCCCACCGACCGCGCCGGACGGGAGTCCCTTCCCGTACTACCCCAGCCTCCGCCTGGGTGCCCGCACCGTTGATCCGCGCCCGGGGGAGGGATATGTCTAACCTCACGCTCTCGCTTGGGGATGGCTGCCTGTGGGTCGAAAACGCGAAAGTACCTTCCTGACCTGGGGCGATGAACCTTGCTGAGGGATTCGGTCGGTCCAGGCGGAGGGCACTTTCTACGGGGTGCGTTGCTTCTTGAGCGAACCTCTTTGATCCTGGGTACGTGCAGGTCAGGAGTGTGTGGACGGCTTGGACGATGGTGTTGATGCGGCGGGTGGAGTATCTGGCCTGTCGGAGCAGTCGCCAGGTCTTCAGCTGGGTGAAGGCGCCTTCCCCAGGAGCCCGCAGCCGGGCGTGCTCGCGGTTGAATTGCTGGTAGTGCTCGGGTTGTTCACGGATTCCCTTGGAGGGGGTGCGGACGGTGGCGCCGGCTCCTTGGTAGGCGCGGTCGGCGAGGATGAGGATCTGCCGGGTGAGGCAGGCCTGGACGATGCTGTGGGCGCGGGCCGTGGTCAGGTCATGCGTGCGGCCGGGGGTGGCCCTGGAGAACCACAGGGGTGTGCCGTCCGGGCGGGCGATGACCTGCACGTTCATGCCGTGCTGCTTGTGCTTCATCGAGTAGTACGGCTTGTCCGCGGCGATGCGGTCGGTGGGGATCAGGGTGCCGTCAACGATGACGAAGTCGCCCTCGCCCAGCCCGGTCAGGGCCTCGTGCAGGCCCGGCGCCCAGGCGGCCAGGCGGCCAGGACGTCGAGAGTCTCGTCGACGTAGCGCCAGGCGGTTGCCTCGGACACTCCGAATCCGGCGCCGACCTGCTGGCAGGTCGCATTCTTGCGTAAGAGATCATCTCATTTGGGGTGCCGGTAGTCTGTCTGGGTGTTGATGGTTGAGTGGTTGGTGCCGGACGGGTTGTGGGAGTTGTTTCAGCGGGTGGTGCCGGAGGCGCCGTCGCGTCCGCAGGGCGGTGGGCGGCGTCGGTACGGGGGCCGTGAGGTGCTGGCGGCGATCCTCTTCGTGGCGACGGCGGGATGCGCGTGGTCGCAGGTCCCGGCGGTGTTCGGGCCGTCCGGGGCAACGGCGCACCGCCGGTTCATGGAGCGGGGCCGGCTGCGGGTGTGGGCGAAGCTGCACCGGCTGGTGCTGGATGGCCTCGGCGCCCGTGGCGAGCTGGACTGGTCGCGGTGCGCGATCGACTCGGTGAACATGCGCGCCCTGGAAAAGGGGACCTGAGGGGTCCGAATCCGTTGGACCGGGGCAAGTACGGCTCGAAGATCCACTTGATCACCGAGCGGACCGGCCTGCCCCTTCCGGCCGGTATCTCGGGCGCGAACCTCCATGACAGCCAGGCACTCGAACCGCTCGTCCGAGGCATCCTGGGTCTCCCCTCGTACTGTGGAGTCGTGACCATAGGGGTAGTTGAGGGTCATGGCGGAGAAGCGACGGAAGTACGATGCCGAGTTTCGTGAGGGTGCGGTCCGCATCGTGCTGGAGACCGGGAAATCGTCTGCGCAGGTCGCGTGGGACCTGGGGGTGCACGAGGGCACGCTCCAGACCTGGGTCCACCGTGCGAAGACCCGTGCGGACGCGGAGGCCGTGGGCGGACTGAACGAGTCCGAACGCGAGGAACTGCGTCGGCTGCGCGAGGAGAACAAGCAGCTGCGCAGGGAGAACACCGAGATCGGGATGGAGCGCGATGTCCTCAAGCGCTCCGTGGTCCTCTGAGTGAAGGAGGCGATGAAGTGACGGTTGCGGGCTTCATCGCCGGCCAGCGGGCCGAGCACCATGTCCCGCACACCGTGTCCTGCCGGGCGCTGGAAGTGTCCGAGTCCTGGTTCTACAAGTGGCGCCGCCGCCCCGAACAGCCGACGAAACGCGAGGTCAGACGGGCCGCTCTGGCAGAGCGGATCATCCACTTCTTCAACGCGTCGGGGCGGACGTACGGGTCGCCGAGGATCACGCTGGACCTGTGGGCCGAGGGCTGGCAGGTCTCGCCCAACACCGTCGCCCAGATCATGGCCGGGCTCGGGCTCCAGGGCCGCAAGCCCCCGCGCCGGCGCCGGAACCTGACCCGTCAGGGCAAGCGGAAAGCCGCCCGTGACCTGGTACTTCGACGCTTCGACGCGATCGCGCCGGACGTGTTGTGGTGGGGCGATATGACCGAGGCCGAAACCGGTGAGGGCAAGCTCTACCTCGCGTCCGTGCACGATGCGTTCTCACGCCGGGTCCTGGGCTACGCGATGGGCCCCAGGCATGATGCGTCCCTGGTCGGCGCGTCACTGCAGATGGCCGCCGCGACCCGCGGCGGCGCCGTGGACGGCGTGATCTTCCACAGCGACAGGGGCCCGGAATATACGAGTGAGGCGTACACAACAGCCTCTGCGACCGGCTGGGCGTGGTGCAGTCCATGGGGCGGGTGGGGTCGGCCCTGGACAACGCGGCCGCGGAATCGTTCCACTCGTCGATCAAGGCCGAGTACATCCACCGGCACCGCTTCGCCACCCGCGCCGAGGCCCGGCTGAAGATCGCCACGTGGATCGCAGACTTCTTCAACCGCGCCGCAGGCACAGCGCGGCCGACGGACTGCCGCCGATCGAGTTCGAACACACCATCAACCAACAGCGTGCTGAGGCCCGTTCACGGACTCAAACCGCATAGACGAAGACTCCACGATCCCAGGGGATTGCCAGCCATCGCAGCTTCCCGTACCCGGGAGACCACCTACCTCGGCGCCCGCTACCACCGGCTCATGCCCCGACCCGGCAAGAAGAAGGCCCTCGTCACCCTGGGACACTCTCTCCTGACCGCGATCTGGCACATGCTCACCCACGACGCCGCTTACCAAGATCTCGGCGGGGACTACTACGCGAAGTACGGCCCCGAACGCCATGCGCCGCATCGCCCGCCAGGCCAACCACCTCGGCTTCGCCGTCCGCTTGACCCCATCGAGACCGCATCACCGTGACCGCACTCCACCGATCACCCCACTGCCCTGGGGCCATCCTTCTTCTTCGGGTTAGCCCCGAAACCAGTAGTGGCTCATTCCGGTGCCGAACTTGTCTTCCAGGCAGGAGGAAGAAAAAGAATATTGGGTAAGTACCATGCTATGGGAGTCTTTATGATCACAGGTAGTGGTTCTGGTATCGGAGCAGCTCTGGCGAATCATTTCGCAGCGCGGGGGCACGAGTTGTGGCTCTTGGCTCGGAACGAGTCCCGAGCCAAGACGCTATGGGCGCAGTTCCCGCAGAGCCGGATCCTGGTAGCGGACCTGGCCGTTCCTGGTGCGTTGCGCGGCTCGCTGACGGCGGAGGTACTGCCCCAGCGGCTGGACTTACTTCTGCATGCGGCCGGTGTGGCCGAGTCGGGGCGGATCGTTGACGTAGGTGCGGAGGTCTGGGAGCACACGCTTGCGGTCAACCTGATCGCTCCGGCGGAGCTCACCCGGCTCCTGCTGCCCGCGCTCCGGGCGGCCCGCGGGCAGGTCGTCTTTATGAACTCGGGCGCGGGCGTGAATGCGCCGCCACGTCTGGGTGCCTACGCGGCGTCCAAGTTTGGTCTGAAGGCGCTGGCCGAGACCTTGCGAGCGGAGGAACACGAGTACGGAGTCAGGGTCACAACCGTCTATCCGGGCGAGACCGACACGCCGATGCAAGTCCGATTGCACGAACAGTTCGGGCTGCCGTACGAGTCAGAGACACATATGAGCCCAGCCTCCGTGGCTGCCGCCGTCGGCATGGCACTCAGTCTGCCGAGGGACGCGACGGTGAGCGATCTGATGTTGCGTCCGGGGTACTGACCCGGTCCGCGCTGGCGTAGCGTTCATCTGCACTGTCTCCGATGTCGCCGGTTCCGTCCTTGCCGGTTCCGACGGCACCGGTGTTCCAGATACCCACCAGGTCTGCGTAGAGGGGGACGTCCACCAGGAGGGTGTCATGCGTGCCAATCCATGCCCGTTGTCCGTCCAGGAGGAGCACCTTGTCCGCGCGGCGGGCCAGCGAGATCCGGTGAGTGATGGCGACGACGGTGCCGGGCCGCCGTCGGAACGCCTCCTCGACCCGCTGTTCAGCCTCGGCGTCGAGGTGCCGCGTCGCCTCATCCAGGATGACAAGGGCGGCGAAGGAGA
Source organism: Streptomyces sp. YIM 121038 (assembly GCF_006088715.1). NCBI lineage: Bacteria > Bacillati > Actinomycetota > Actinomycetes > Kitasatosporales > Streptomycetaceae > Streptomyces > Streptomyces sp. YIM 121038. Next base: position 774,962 of record NZ_CP030772.1, on the reverse strand, counting down.
GGTGGACCCGCGCCAGCGCGATGAGCTGTCGCTCGCCCGAGGACAGTGCGGAAGGGTCCACCCGGCCGTCGAGTCCGCCCAGCCGTTGTGCGACCGGGCCCATGCCCAATTCCGCGACAGTGAAGTCGACGGCGTCGTCCCGGGTGCCGGGAGCGAGCTGGCAGAGGTTTTCCCGCAATGTCCCGGCGAAAACGTACGGGTTCTGCGGGAGCAGCGCCCGCGCCCGGCACAGGTCGTCCCGCGCAATGCGGCCCAAAGGCACGCCTCCGAGGGTGATCCGCCCTTTGTCGGGCACGAGAACTCCGGCCAGGATGTCGGCCGTCGTGGACTTCCCCACACCGGATGGGCCGACCACGGCCAACTGCTCCCCGTGGGCGAGTTCGAGTTCGAGTCCATCGAGGATTGGTGCGGCGTCCGGGCCGTAGGCGAAGGTGACGCCCGACATGAGGACCGATCCGTCGGCCGGCTTGAGCGGGAGAGATGGAGCTTTGGGGATCTCAGGAGTGCGGGCTGCTCCGGCGAGCCGTTGGGCCGCCACGGACAGCCGGAGCCAGGAGGCGCCAACCCCTTGGATCAGCAGCCGGACGGCGGGTTCGAGGGTGGTCAGCACATAGCTGAGTACGCCGACCACGTCTCCCGGGGTCATGCCGCGGTCCAGGAGCCTCGGCGCGGCGAGTACGACCAACAGCAGTGGGCTGTGCGCTCCGAGCCCCACGATTAGCCGGCGCACTGCCGCGACGGCGGCCAGCTTCCGGGAGACCAGCAGGTGTTCCCGTACGGCCTGGAGCATTTTGAGTTCTGCCCGGTCGTGGGTGCCGGTGGCTACGATGTCGCGCAGCGCTCTGACGGTCTCCACGGCCTGCTGTGCCAGTGTCTCCTCTGCCTGGAACGCCCTGTGCTGCCAACGGACTGTCACCGGTGCCAGCACGGCGAACGCGCCGAGCGCGATCAGCAGCGGCACCGCGACGAGGGGCATGGCGGCTGGGGCGATGACGGCGGTGCCCACGACGACGGCCGCCGCCGTCAGCACGAACTGCCAGACCAGCATGAGCTGTCCGGCAAGAGTATCCCGTACCACCTCTACCTGTCGGGTGAGCTGGGCGACGACGACGGCGTTGATATCGTTGCGCCGCACGCCCCCCGCCTCTGCCCGGCGCAGCGTGCCGCGGACGACGTCGCCGAGGAGCCTGTCCCGCAGTGGCTCCACGATCTCGGCGAGTGAGGGGTAGGTCTGTCGGCTTGCCCAGGATCCGGCCAGGGCGCACAGGGCGAAGAGAACCAGGTACAGCGCTGCTGTTCGGGGGCGGTGGGGCAGGAAGCCATCGTCGACGGCGAGGGCGAGGGCCTTTCCGGAGACGAGGGCGGGGGCAGCCGACACCAGCGTCCACCAGGCCAGCCGAAACGCTGCGCTACGGCTGTGGGAGAGACTGCTGCCCACCAGGTGCAGTGCTGCGGCGCCAGTCACGCGCGGGGGCGAGGCCGCCGAGTTCGGGTCCGGCTCCGGGCGTGTGTCTGGACCAGAGCCACCTACCGGGTACGGGCGGGAGGCGTCGGCAGTGCGCTGGGCCATGCGTGGCTGTCCTTTCGTCCGTGTTCCGTATCCGGTCGTACAAACTCAGCCCTCGGTGCCCCCTGGCTCTGCGGGATCCCCCATGCCCGTGAAGATGAGGCGGTAAGCTGGTATGCGCCATAGCTCCCGGTGGGGGGCCAGGGCCCGGATGCGCCCCTCGTCCAGCCATGCGACCGTGTCCGCGCGAGCCGCCGTGTACGTCCGCTGGGTCACGACCAGCCGCGTGCGGTCTCCGTGGGAGAGGCCCATCGCGTTCAGGACAGAGGCCTCGGTGGCGGTGTCGAGACTGGACATGGCATCGTCGAGGACGAGCAGCCGACAGTCGCGGGCCAAGGCCCGTGCGAGTCCTAGCCGTTGCCATTGCCCCCCAGACAGAGGTACGTCGGTCAGGGGGGTCTCGTAACCGGCGGGCAGCCGTCGGATGAATAGGTCTGCCTGTGCTGTGCGCGCGGCGCGGCGGGCTTCGGCCGCGGAGACCGGCTGCGCGGCGGCCGTGATGGCGTCGAGGACGGTGGCCCCGGTCAGCTCGGGATCCGCGAATGCGCAGGAGACTGCGGTCCGTAGTTCGGAGGGACGGATCTCGTTCACCGGCACTCCGTCCAGCAGGACAAGGCCCTGTTCCGGGACCAGCAGTCCGCTGGCGACCGCGGCAAATAGAGATCTGCCCGACCCGGAACTCCCCACCAACGCGGTGCAGGTCCCGGCAGGGAGGATGAGGTCCAGCCCGTCGAGGACGGCCCGTCCGGACCGCCGTACGGTGACCCCGCGTATCTCCACGCGTCCGAGCCCCGGCTGCAGGCCGCACAGCCCCGCGGGCGCCAGGGGAGAGCCAAGGACCTCCGACACCCGGGCCTGCCCCGCCCGTGCGCGGGCGAGGTCCAGGAGACTCTGCGCCGCGCCGAAACCGCCGAGCCCGAGCACCGTGTAGCCAAGCGCGGCAATTACCTCGCCCGTGCTGAGCGTTCCAGTGGACAATTGGTGTCCGGCGACGGTGAGCACGGTGATCTGGATGGCGGGGGCGAGCAGGCCGGTGGACCAGGCGACGCGGCGCTGGCAGTCCCACAACGCGCGTCCGTGCCGGGAGAGTTCGGGAACCGGCCGCAGTACGCGTTCGATCTCCTGCTCGACGGTTCCAGCGGCTGCGATGGTGCGGCTGCCCGCCAGGGCGTCGAGCAGCCGGGCGGTCACGTCGGCCTGCACGCTCTGGTAGCCCTTGCCGCGCCGTACCGTGCACTGCAGATGCCTGCGCAGCAGGAGCCAGCCAACTGGTGTAGTGACCAGGAAGGCCACGGCCAGTTCGGGGGCGAGCAGCCCGAGGGCCACCACGGCTGCGGCCGCCATGACGAGTTGGGTGACCGCGTAGACCATCGCCTGGCTGGCCAGGCCCGCCTCTGCGGCGCCGACGGTGAGCCGGGTCACCAGGTCGCCGGTCGACGTACGCCGTACAGGGTGGGGACCTCCGGCCATGGTGTGCCGCACCAGGGCGGCGCGCAGCTGGGCCGTCGTCTCGGCCGTGGTGCGTGGTCCCGCGTACTGCGCGGCGGCCTCCGCTGCCGTGAGCAGGCCGACGACTGCGGTGAGGGGAACGACCCCCGCAGTGCCGCCGCCCGACAGGGCTCGGTCCACGGCCCGGGCAATGGTGGCGGGCAGAAGCAGCGCGGCCAGCGCGCTGGCCGCCACGGACAGGGCGAGAGCGGTGGGCCACCACAGTCGGACTGCGGTGGCAATCCAGCCGTGCCGCGCGGGCGTTCCTGTCGCCCGCGCGGTGGAGAAAGAACCGGTGTGTTCGTTGCCCCCGCCCCTCAGTGGCTGTTCTGGGTAGTCCTGTCCCATGCGGGGCTCCTGCGGGAGATGTACGGGCAGTCGAAGCGGTTGGCACGTGAGCGCCGGCCCGGGACGCCATCTCAGCCCGGGCCGGCTCTGTTCATCCCGGCGTCAGGTCACCTTGCCGTCCGGGAGTGGAGCGCGCTGACGCCCCGAGGGCGCCCGACTAGAGGCACAGCAGGGTGCTGACAGTGCTGTTGGTGCAGTTCACCGCGGAGAGGGAGCTGAGGACCGACATGTACTCGGTGGTCTCCTCCGGGGTCTCCATGGCCTGCAGACTGAGGATCGACATGGTGCACTCCTGTCACTTCGGTTGGCGCTTCTGTTTCCCGGCGGACGCCGGAAACTCTGGGCTGCGAACGGTGTTTCGCAAGAGGTAGCTTGCTGCGGTTGTTCAGGACGCCCGTGGGCGAGGTAGGGGCGCGGGTGCGGCGGCCCGAGCATCGGGCCAGAAGGGGAGGGCTGGGGTGTTGTCGAAGATCGAGCCCAGGGCAAGCAGGATGCCAGCGGAACCGGTTGCCAGATCCATGGAGAGCCTCAGAAGCTGCTCGCCGGGGAAGGCCACGTGTCCTTGATGAGGAACGAGATGCCACACAAGCCGTCGGATATGACGCCGAATAACCCGGTCGTGAACCCCGGTGTCCTCTTGGAGCAGGTGCAGCAGCCAGACCAGGCCCGCCCGCCCGTTGAACAGACCGGGCTGGACGATAAACTCGGGCTCGGCGGCGGCGCGGATGAGGTCCAGCCTCTGCTGCAGGTCCGGATCAGGTCGATGGCCCAGGTAGGTGTGGAGGACGGCAGCGATGCCTGCGCTGCCTGACTCTAGGTAGGGCAGTACCCTGTTGCCCTCGTCGACCTGGAGAGTGCCGTCGTCGGCCAGGACACAGCGGTCCAGGTCCCGGCCGAGTGCCAGTTCCGCCAGGTCAAGCAGATCGCGGTCGCCGGTGCTGTCGTACAGGCGTAAAAAGAGCAGAGCGGCTCCGGTGCTGCCGTGCATCAGTCCGCTGCGTGTGCTAGCCGACGGGCCGCCCGCGTCAGCGGCTGTCTGCAACCGCTCGGCGAGCCGGTCGGCGGTCTCCGCGGCAGCGGTGTACAGAGTGGAGTCGCCCGTGGAGGCGGCGAAGTGCAGCAAGGTCAGTCCGATGCCGGGCAGTCCCCCAGCGAGATCGTTGCCCTGGGCGTCCGGCGGGTCCTTGAGGAGATGGTCCAGGAGGTTATGCGCCTGCCGCGTGTAGCCGAGGCGATCCAGGGTCAGAGCGACTCCATGCGAGCCGGTGTAGAGACCGGGGCGGCAGGGCTCGCGGGCGACGGCGCCCAGCAGCCACTGAACGTGGTCGGTATCGACGGGGGCACCAGTGCAGTGCAGGGCCCACAGGACTCCCGCAGCACCGTAGGCGAGCCCGAGTCCGTCGTGGGTGAACTGGTTGGGGTCGCCCGGGAAGAGCCGATCGGTGCGCTCCGGGGTGGCGCTCGCCGTGATCGCCGCCGCCATCGAAGCCTGCAATGCAGGCCAGTCCGTGCGCTCCCCACTGAACAGAGCGCTCAATGTGTCGTGTCCGTGGGGCGGATCCGTGGGTAGCGGTCTCGGCAGCCCGAAACGGGCCGCCGCCGCGTCGGCCAGCTGCCGCCGTTTGCCCGGATCCAGTGACGTCAGCTGCACCAGCGGCATGAAGATCCACAGGCGCAGTGCGTCAAGAGCGTACCGGTCGATCGCGAACCCCTGCAGATCGGGTGGGGCCGCGAAACCGGCGGCGCCAAGGCCAGGCCTGACGAACGCATCTACAGGAGAGGAGAGTTCGAAATCGATGAAGCACACCCGCCCGTCCGGCCGGACGATCAGATTGCGCGGATGCAGGTCTCCGAAGACCACCCCGCGGTCGTGGACGGAGCGAAGGCCTTCCTCAATGCTCTCCAGGACCTCCAGCGCCTCCGTCCTGTAGCGGTCGATGTCCTGTTGGTTCGGATCGGGATGGACCAGCGGGTAGCGTCGTCCGAACCACCGGTTGAGCGGCTCGCCCTCTATGTATTCTTGGACCAGGAAGTGGTGTTCCCAGGCCGTGAAGTAGTCAAGCACGGCGGGTACGGCGGACACCCCGTCCAGCCGACATAAGATGTCGCGTTCCATACCGAGCCGCAGGACCGCGTCGTCCCCGCGCTGGTCCAGCCCGGCATGCGGGCGGGCTTCCTTGAGGACCACCTCCTCGCCACCGCTGGCGGGCCGGGCGACATAAATGCCGCCTCCGTTGGAGAAATGCAGGGCCCGTTCCACGGAGTAGCGGAGCTCGGACGTACCGAGTCTCGCCCGGTCGGCCAGCGCCTGGGCCAACACTCCTGGAACGGGAGCCCAGTCGGGCACCTCGAACACCGCCCGCCGCACATCCGGCCGCAGCCGACCCGACGGTTCCCGTAGAGCCAGAACGAGCTCGCCGGTCTCCGACCGACAGAACTGCTCGGTGAACCCTCCGTAGCGCAGGAACAGTGGCCCCTCGCGCCAGCGCAGATCACTCAAGATATAAGGCCCACGCTGCCCCGCGAGCGCCGTGCCGAGTTCCTGGAGACATCGCTCCAACGTCGGCTCGTCAGCCGGGTACAGCGTCATGAACTTTCCGCTTGAACCCCGCGAGGCGTACTTAGCATTTTGAGTCTGCACCAGCACCGGGCTGCGCAGGAACTTGAACGCCACCCGGTTCTCGTAGCAGTAGGCGGCGACCACGGTCAGGACGTGCTCCGCGTTGTCCATGCACGCAGACACATGGATCTTCCAACCCTGGTCGGGCAGCACCACACCCGCAAGCTGCCGTCCCACCCACACGTCTCTCGCGTTGCCTACCCAGCCGACGGGTATGGGAGCACCGACGGCGTCGAACTCCTCCACCGTGGCCCACCGCACAGGCGAGTCGTAAAACACCGGATCGACATACGAGAATGCCTCATAACGCATGTCCATAAGACCCCCATCGCGATGAATCGACATTCTCAGATGGATGCGAGTGGCAATGCAGGACTGTTTCACCCCTCGATAGCAGAGCTACCCTGACGTGTTCACGTCCGCGATGCGAGGGTAGTGCACGCACGACTTCCACACGCAGGGCGCATTCAGCGCATCTACCGAGCGCCCGAAGCCCGCAATCCCGGGCGGTGCGCGACCATTTGCACCCACACGCAAGTTCGAGGGTCTGTACGGTGGATCTTGAAAGTGGAGTGACATCTGATGACAGACGTGACGGTGTCGGCTGAGGCCGTGGAGGAAGTTTAGCCTCGCTGTTTCGCTTCGAGCGGGACAGCCGTGTTGATGGTCAACTTGCGGGTGCTCAGGACGGTTTCGCTGTCCAGGGCAGGCCGTAGGCCCGGCGGGGCCTTGCCCCCGGATTTTGGACACCGGAGGCACTTGGATCTTGATGGTCCAGGAGAACGGAGTCCCTGTGGGGATGAAGCACTACCCCGCCGGGTTCAAGGCGGACGCGGTCGCGTTGTACCGGTCGAGGCCAGGAGTGACGATCAAGTCCGTCGCCGACGATCTCGGGGTGAACACCGAGACGCTGCGGAACTGGATTCGGGCCGCCGACGGACGTCGTCCCGGCGCCCGTTCCTCGCCGCCGGCCGCCATCCCGGCCGGTGGTGACGCCGTCGAGGCGGAGCTGGCCGCTGCCCGGAAGAGGATCCGTGAGCTGGAGGAAGAGCGGGACATCCTCCGCAAGGCGTCCCGGTATTTCGCGACGGAGACGCGCTGGTGAACCGCTGCCAGTTCGTTGAGGATCACCAGCGCCGTCACGGCGTGAAGCGGCTCTGCGGCATCCTCGGCCTATCCCGCTCGAGCTTCTACCACTGGCGCCGCACCGCGGCCGCCAGGGCGGCCCGGCAAGCCGTCGAGGCCGAGCTGGCCGCCCGGATAGGCAAGGTCCACCAGGACTCCGACGGCACCTACGGAGCCCCCAGGATCACCGCTGAACTCCGCGACGAGGGCGGCCCGGTGGTCAACCACAAGCGCGTCGCGAGGATCACGCGGAGCATCGGTCTCGAGGGAGTCCGCCTGCGCCGCCGGCACCGCACCACGCTCGCCGACCCGGCCGCGGCGAAGGCGCCGGACCTGATTGGACGTGACTTCACCGCTGCCGAGGTGAACACGAAGTACGTCGGCGACATCACGCATCTGCCGGTCAGCGGTTCGAAGCCGCTCTATCTCGCGACCGTCATCGACCTCGCCTCACGCCGGCTGGCCGGGTGGGCGATCGCCGATCACATGCGGGCCGAGCTCGTCATCGACGCCCTGGCGGCCGCCGAGCAGACCCGTGGCAGTCTCGAGGGAGCGTTCATGCACACGGACCACAGGTCGCAATATGCGAGGAGAGCCTTCGCTGAAATCTGCAGGTCAGCCGGGGTTGGCACAGCATGGGAGCGGCCGGGTCCAGCGCGGACAACGCCGCTGCGGAAAGCTTCAACGCCGCCTTCAAGAGAGAGACGCTCAAGGGCCGCAAAGGCTGGCCGGACGAGCGCCAGGCCAGGCTCGACGCCTTCCGCTGGCTGACCCGATACCACACCCGACGCCGGCACTCCCGCCTCGGCCAGCGGTCCCCGATCGCCTACGAGAACGACCTCCAACCAACAGCAACTACCCTGGCCCAAGCCACATAGACGTGTTCAAAATCCGGGGTCAAGGCCCCCCTGCCCTGGGACGAACTGGCCGCATGAAGCCCTCAGATGGCTGCTCTGCCTCGCTCTCTCCGGCAACGCCCCAGTGTCGCCCGGCACCTTGAATGATGGTGCGCACAACTTCGTACTCGCCGACGCTGAGCTGCATTCATTCTGTCCCGGCAGGGTGATGGACGGTGAGATTGCCCGGCCCGTCAGGCGGTGGCCGTCGTGGATCAGGCCACGTCAGAGCCTTCCGTCCTCCGGCCTGAACAACCACTCTGACCAGAAGGAACGGAGGAAAGAAGGGGTGCGTTTCCTCTTGAGTGACGAGTGTGTGTCTGGTGGGCCGGGTTTCTCGTTGCGGTAGCTGTTGATCAGCTGGTGTGGGTGAGGCGGGGCCGGATGGGCTGTGGGGAGGTGCTCTTGCTGCTGCGGGAGCGGGAGGCGGCCTGCCGTCGGGAGGCGGAGCGGTTGCGCGGGGAGGCCGTGCGGGGCGCGGGGCTGCTGGTGGTGTGCGAGCAGGAGCTGGCCCGGGTGGCGACGGCATGCCAGGTCGTAGGCGGGCTCCCGGCGGCGCACGGCGAGGCCGGGTCGGGGTCGGGCCCCGGCCCCGCGAGCGGAGGTGTCGGGTCCCGTCGGCATTCAAGCTGCCGAGGAAGCTGGCGAGTTCACGGGGCGGATGCTGGGGGTGCTGGCCGCGTAGGCCGGTCCGGTGCGGTGTCGGCAGGTGGTGGAGGGGCTCGGGCTGGAGGCGGTGTCCCGTGAAGTGGAGCGGGTGCGCCACCAGTTGAAGAAGGCTACTGCCGCCGGGCGGGTGGTGCAGACCCCGGGCGGCCTCTTCACCCTGGCGCGTGGAGGTGCCGCGGTGCGCGGGTTTCCTGCCGGTACGGGGACGGGCCTCCTTCTTGCTGGTCGGGTGAGGAGCCAGACCGGGCAAGGAAGAAGACCCGGTGGCGCCTTACATGTCCGCGCCCCAGGTCCCCGGCCCGTTCACCGCCACTCCCGCGGTCCACCGCCAACTCCTCGACCGCTGCCAGCCTCTCGACGGCACCGCGGCGATCCCGGCCCAGCGGAAGGCCCGCCGCGAGTACGAGAACCGCGTCAACGCCCTCGGGGCTCACACCCGGAGCTGAAAAGACCCACCACGATCAAGATCTGGCGGCTTTTGGGCTTCCCTCGGCGCTACCCCAGGTGGATGCCCGCGCCGCCGCCGAGGTGCGCGTGGAGGTCGTCACGGGCAGCGACACGGTGGTGCGTCCTTGGGCCGAACGGAGCCACCGCCGGCTGCTGGCCACCACGCTGGGCCGGGTGGAGGCGACCGGGATGGCTTACCGCGCCCCCGGTGCGGCCAACCTGCACCCCGGCGACGCCGCCCTGTCCCTGCCGCAGCAGGTCTGCTCCTCCCCGCTGCAGCGCGCCGTCGCCCTCGAGGCCGCACAGACACCCCTGCGCCGGGCGGGCGCGCACCTTGAGCGCACCACCGGCCGCCGGCCCGGCACCGGGCAGTTGATGGAGATCGCCTGTCGCGTCGCCGCCCGCATCCCCGCCTTCTGCCAGCAGGGTGTGTCCGCCCCGGCCGCCGGCAGCGAGGGGGACCGGCTGCTGGTGCTCAGCTGCGACGCGACCGGCGTGAACATGATCCCGTCTGATCCGCGGGAGCCGGTCCGCACCGCACGGGCAGCCGACGGCCCCAAGCCGCCCTCGGCCCAGCTGTCCAGTCGCGAGCACACCGGTCGCCGGCGGATGGCGACCGTCTTCGTTATCTACGACGCCGACCCGGTCCCACGCACCGGTGCGTGGGGGTCCCACGCACCGGTGCGGACGTCCTGCCGGCCACCGCGGCCGAACGCGCTGCCCGCACCCACGGCCCGCGCGCACGGGGCCGACACCTGGGCTCCCTTCAGCGGTCCGCCGCGGCCATGGTCACCGCCATGTTTGACCACACCGAACAGCGAGACCCCGACCACCGGCGCCGCCGGATCGTCCCGGTCGACGGCGCCAACCACCAACCCGACCGGGTGCATCGCAAGGGAAGCGGGCACCCGCGGCGTCCATGCGGACACGACCGTGGACATCGTGCATGTAATCGAATATCTGTGGCGGGCCGCCGAGGACCTCCACCCAGGCCACGCAGCGCGCGCGGCCTGGGCCGCCGGCGCCGCCCGCACCGTGCTGGACGGGCACAGTCCCCGCGTCGTCGCACTGCGCCAGCACCTGCGCACCCGCCCCGATGACGCGAAGCAACTGCCCGCCGTCGCCCGCACCGCCGCCTCCCCTGCAGGCCAAGGAGCCCTGCCTGCGCTACCACCTCACCCTCACTATGGGCTGGCCCATCGCGACCGGGGTGATCGAGGGAAGCTGCCGCCTCCTCGTCAAGGACCGCCTGGACACGACCGGGGCCAGAGGAAGCCTGCCCGGCACCGAGGCGGTCCTCCTCCTGCGCGCCGTCATCGACAACGGCAACGTCGAGCGGTACTGGCGCTCCTTCACCGAACTCGACCACCTGCACACCCACGCCGTCCGCTACCAGGGACAACCCGCCCCCGCAGCGTGACCGCAACCACCCACATCACTCAAGAAGCAACGCACCCAGCCTGTTCCTGCGGGAGCTGCCCGTCACCAGCAGCTTTGGAGATCTGAGTCTCAGTCACGCGATCTTGCCTCTCCGCCCCGGCGGGGCACCCGGGCCCCGCCAGAGTCATCAGATCACGGACTTACGCTACCTTCCAGACACGCCCGCCGGTCCAACCCTGCTGGACTCGCTGGTTGATCAGAAGGGTGGTGGCCCCAGAGTGGTCGAGGCGTTCTCGAGCGTCAGCCGGGTGAGTTTACCTTCGACTAGTTCGGTCTTGACGGCCCCGAGAGGGACGAACACGTGGAAGCCCTTACCGGCCATGGGGCCTGTGACGATTCTGTGTTCCAGTTCCACCCCGGGCGTCGCCCCGGACAGCGTGATGTCCAGGTGCAGGTGCGAGGTTCCGGTGCTGGTGGCGGGCGGTGTTCCCTTTCGGATCCAGGTGATGTTGAGCGTGGCGTCGATCGACAGGACCGTGGGCAGGGCGAGCGTTGTGATCGTCGCGGGTTGGGGTGCAGCCGTCCACGTGGCCAGGTCACTGGACTCGGCTGGGGACAACAGGGGGAAACAACCGACATAGTTGAAGGCGACCAGTCCCTTCCTGGTGCCCAGGACGGGACCGGACCGGTTGAAGTTCGCTTCGCCGTTGACGCTGCAGGTCAGCAACGTCGGGTCGCCTGAGGACGCCGACGCGCCCGCCGAGGCGGAGGCCGCGATCAGCGCCCCAGCCGCCGCACAAGACAGCAGCTTTCTTGTTGCCTTCGTTGACACATTGATCCGTCGCACGGTACCTCTCCTTCGAGGCAATGGAAGCGCCTGGGCGCCTTCCGACACGGGTGTGATGCCTCGGGTCCGCCCTGGCGGGACGGAGCGGCGAGTACCAGAAGAGTAGCTTCGATTTGGCATGACGGCTCGTCAGCTCGGCTGGCGGGCCGTTTCTGCGTGTCATGGCTGGGTGTTTCTGCTTGTGGACATGGCGAGGGGCCCGGCTGTCGCGTCGGGTAGGCGCCGAGTCCCACAGCTTTGGAGGTTGCCAAGTGCTCGGCGGGATGGGGCGTTGTTGCTGGCCAACCGGGTTCGGCAGGGCGTGCAGGAATGCGAAAGCACTGGTGATCACACCGGTCCAGGGCCAGTGGCGGGCCGGGAAAACAGAACGGACAGTTGATCGACAACGCGCTCGTCTGCGGCGCAGGCTCCGCCCGTGCGACCGGTGGGGAGTACCAATAGACGGCTCTTCTGAGGGGCCCCGAACTTTTCGGGCACGCAGGCAAATCATTGAGCTTCTTCAGTGTTGCCGCTCGAGGGTGAGGACGGCTTTGGCGATGGACGTCATGCGGTTGGGGCTGTATCGGGATCTGCGGAAGGTCTGCCAGGACTTCAGGCGGGTGATGCCGCGTTCGACCGGTGCCCGTGCTGTGGCCAGGGCCCGGTTGACGGTTTTCTCGGTGGGGGTGAGTTCCTGCAGGGGTCTGCGTTTGATGCCCGTGGTCAGCCAGGGGCCGCCGCCCTGGTAGGCGAGATCGGCCAGGATCAGGATGGGGACGCCCTGGCGCTCGCAGATGCGGATGATCCAGTGAGTGCGGGCGGCGGTCAGGTCGTGAGACCGGCCCGGCGGCGTGGGTGAAAGCCACAGCAGCCGGCCGCCGGGATCGGTGACCACCTGCACGTTCACCGCGTGCCGGCGGTGCTTGTGGGAGTAGTCGGCTCGTCCGTCGCCGATCCGGTCGCACTCGGCGGGGGTGCCGTCCAGCAGGACGAAGTCGGGACCGGTCTCGCGCAGGACCTTCAGCAGTCCCGGTGCACGCTCGGCGAGCAGGTGGATGACCGTGCTGGTGTAGGCGTGGGCGGTGGACTGGCTGATCCCGAACCCGGCAGCGATCTTCGCCAGGGTGGTGTGTTCGCGCAGGTACACCGGTGCCACCATCGCGCGCCGAGACGGGCGGAGCTTGCAGCGCCGGTCGCCCTCACGCGTGACAATGAGCATGGTGACCCACTCCACGAGTGCACGGGGCAGGTCGAGTGCGGCAGGATGGATGACCAACGAGGCCCCCGAGCAGCATGGTTGAGACGTCAGACATCTCGATCAACATCCCGGGGGCCTCGCTCGCTGCGCTATAGGCCGTCACCTGATCGGTGGCCAACTCGAAGAAGCTCACTGAGCGACTCTGTCGGGGATCTTGAGGTTCGTCTGAGGGGTCTCGCGCTTTCCGGGCAGGTGTCTGGTGATGACTTCACGCCGTGATGTGCAATGTCTGGTATTCGGTGTGGGCTTCGCGAGGTGGGCGGTTACCCACTGCCGAGTGGAGGTGTTTGTGTTTGTGCCAGGATTCGATGTGTCGAGTGATGTCCTGCCGGGTGGCTTCGCGTGTCAGGTAAGTCACTCTGGATACACGCTCGTTCTTCAGCGCCGCGAAGAATGATGCCGTCATAGTGTTACTGAAACAGGTCCCGGTCCGTCCGGCGGAACGTGGAAGGCCGAGGTGTTTCAATGTCTCACCGTGCTCGGCTGGCCTGTAGTTCGATCCGCGGTCCGAGTGGAATATTGTGCCGTCTGTGAGTTTCCTGTTCCGGGCTGTGTTGCGGATGGCCCGGGATGTGAGGGGGGTGTGGTAGTGGTCGTCCATGGCGTAGCCGATGGCTTCCTTCGTGCGGCGGTCGATGGCGGTCGCCAGGTACAGCCACCTCTCACTGGTGGACACGTAGGTGATGTCCCCGACCGGCTTTTGGCCGGGAGCGTCGGCGGTGAAGTTCCGGCCGGCGAGGTCAGGCGCGGGGCCGGGGGTGCCCTGGGTGAGGCCGAAGCGTTTCGGCTTCGGCTGGGAGGGCTCCAGGCCCGGTTCGCGCGTGAGGCGGCGGACCGGCTCCAGGCCGGCGGTGACGTCCCGGCGGTGCGGTTGTGCGTGGATGCGCTGGTGGCCGTAGGTGCTGTCGGAGTCCTCGAACGCCTTCGTGATGAGCAGTTTCAGTTCCTCACGCCGTTCGGCTGTCGCGGATTCGGGACGGCCTCGCCAGTCGTAGTAGCCGGATTTGGAGACGCCGAGTCGCTTGCACCTGTACCCGACGCTGTACGCGTACTCCGTCGTGTCGAGCCGCGTCTCGTTGATGAACTCGTACGTGCTCGCTGCCGGGGATCCCCCGCGAAGTACGCTGCGGCTTTTTTCAGGAAGGTGTTTTCCATCTCGGCTTCGCGGATCCGGCGTTCCAGCTCTTTGAGGCGTGCTCGTTCGCTGAGCGTCAGTTCCGCGTCTGGCGCCGGCTCCTGGCGTGCCTTGTGTTTCTTCACCCAGCCCCGGAGGGTTTCGGGGTTCATCCCGGGCTCGCGGCCTGCTTCGGAGATCGTCTTACTCGAGCTCAGCGCGACCCGGACGGCTTCTTCACGGAACTCGGGTGTGTACTTGCTGAGTGACGCCACATCGTGCTTCCTCGTTCCCTGTTCAGGGCAACCCTATTGAGCTTGTCATTTATCCAGTTCGCCGGGGTTTCGTGCCCTTCTGGTGGTGGGCGGGTCGTGCGTAGGCCTCGCCGGTCGCGAGGACTCTGCCCACGTCATGGCGGGTGGCCGGGCGGTGGTTCTTCGAGCCGGGCGGACGGCCGGGGCCGGGCCGTGTCGGTTTCGGTACACCGGCCGGAGAGCCGGTCTTCGTGCGCAGGTTTCTGAAACCCCTGCGGACGCGGGCGGGTGTGAGTCTGTTCGGCGGAGACGGTTTCTCCCAGGGACGCCGGAGGTCGGTGGCCAGGGGACGGGCGAGCCGAAGCTGGGCATATGCGGAGATCACCAGCCAGGTCCACCGGTCGGCCGCCTCCGAGCTGCGAAGCCGGGGCTTGGTCCATCCGAGGGTCTGCTTGAACAGGCGAAACGTGTGCTCGATGTCGAATCTCCGCAGGAAGGACTGCCAGCAGCGGTCCACGTCGTCCGCGGTGGCGTCGGTGCCCGACCACCACAGCCAGACCGGCTTGTTGACCCCGCCGCTGGGCAGCTTCTCCACGACCAGGCGGATGACAGTGCCCTCGATGAGTGGCAGCGGCCCTCGTGGTCGAGCCAGGCCGCCCGACGCGTCAGCCTCGGATGCAGTCGGTCCCACGCCTGCGCGGTCGCCTTCCCGTAGAGCCGGGTGTCGGTGACGGTCACCACCTGCTCGGTGTCCCAGGTAGCGGGGTCGCCGAAGACGAACTCGCCCCCGTGCTTGGGCGGACGGCCTGGCCGACACACTCGTGGTGGTGTCGGGCGCCGCATGACGCGGTCGGAGCGGAGACGGCCGAGGATCTCGACGGGCAGGCCGCCCAGCAGATGGGCGATGCGGGGTGCGTCGTAGCCGGCGTCCAGGACGACCAGGACCTTCGGGTCACCCGGCTTCCACTGGCCGGCGGCCACGAGCCGTTCGACGACCTCGCGGAGTTGGACCGTGGCCACTGCAGCGACGTCAGCGCCGGGCTCCAGACGGACCGCGTCAAGCACTGCCGTCCAGGACGTGCGGCCGGTCTCCAGCGCGGCGACGAACGAGTAGGGCCAGCCCGGGACCATCTGGTGCTTGCCTTCCCCGCGGCCGAAGGTGTGGCCGAAGGCCCGGTCAGCGCAGGTACCGGCGCCCGGCCGCAGCCACGGCGAGACGTCCGCGGCCAGGACGATCCGGCCGTCCGCCGCCTTCGGCAGCGGCATCCCGGCCAGCGCGCGACGCAATCGGGCGACATCGATCCGCCCCTGGTTCAGGCCACCGTAAAGGGCACCGTGCCCGCGGCGGTGTTCCGGTGCGAGTGCGAGATCGACCAGCGTCCGCACTGGCCCGTCCGTGCACAACAACGCATCACACAACTCGAACATGGCGTCGCCCCGCGCGGTCAGAGATGCGTACAACTCCGTCCTGAAGCGTGACACTTCCGCGAACGCATCCCGCAGGACATCCTGATGCTCCAGACTCACAACCACGGCCTTCGTGCTGTTCCTCTGCCTCTGTGACGGAGCACAGGATCAGACGAAGGCCGCCTTCGCGTCCGCTGAACTGCGAAAACACTGATCAAGTTCGAGTCGCATTCGACGCCACACCATAAATCACAAGTTGAGTCCCTGTCCGGAAACTTCGGGGCCCCTCACCTGGCCCAATGCGTAACGTTCAGGCTGGGGAAAATCGCGGATCTGGCCGTGATTGCGTGAATCCCCGGGTCATGATCGCAGCAAGATACGGGTGCGGAGGAGTCGGAAGGAGGCTCTGCCGTACATGGCTCTTTTGATCGTCTTGATGCGGTTCACGTTGTCCTCGACGATGCCTGAGTTCCAGGCGAGCTGTGCCACGGGCCCTGCCCCTGCGTCCTGGACACCGTAGACACTGGATCTTGAGGATCTGGGAGAACGGAGTCCCTGTGGGGATGAAGCACTATCCGCCGGAGTTCTAGGCGGACGTGGTCGCGCTGTACCGCTCACGGCCGTGAGCCACGATCAAGTCGGTCGCTGCTGTTCTGGGGGTCAACACCGAGACGCTCAGGAACTGGATACGGGCCGCCGACGGGCGGCGCGCGGGCTCGCACTCGGCCACCCAGCCATCCGCGCCGGCTCCCGATTCGGCGGAGGTGACTGCCTTGCGCAAGCGGGTGCGTGAACTCGAGGAAGAGCGGGACATCCTGCGTAAGGCGGCACGGTATTTCGCGACGGAGACGCGCTGGTGAACCGCTTCCAGTTCGTTGGAGATCACCAGCGCCGTCACGGCGTGAAGCGGCTGTGCACCGTCTTGGCCATCGCCCGCTCGAGCTTCTGCTACTGGCGCAAGACCGCTGCCGACCGAGCCGCCCGCCAGGCGGCCGACGCGGAACTCGCCGCCCGGATACGCGCCGTTCACCGGGAATCGGACGGCACCTACGGCGTCCCGAGGATCACCACCGAACTCCGCGAGGACGGCGAGCACGTCAACCACAAGCGCATCGCGCGCGTCATGCGCACGATCGGCCTGGCCGGCGTCCGCCTGCGCCGCCGCCACCGCACCACCGTCCCGGACCCGGCCGCCGCGAAGGCCCCGGACCGGATCAGCCGCGACTTCACCGCCGGGGAAGTCAACACCAAGTACGTCGGCGACATCACATACGTGAGCGTCGGCGGCGGGAAGTTCTGCTATCTCGCGACCGTGATCGGCCTGGCATCACGGCGCCTGCGGGCTGGGCCCTGGCCGACCACATGCGCACCGAGCTCGTCATCGATGCCCTGGCGGCAGCCGAGCGGACCCGGGGCAGCCTCAAGGGCGCCATCATGCACAGTGATGATTGCGGAGCATCACCGCGGGCCTGACCCCATCACCCACCGACGCCTTTGGGCTGTCCGGCTCGTGAATTGTCGGTCCTCCGAAGCGATGCCGCAGTGCGCGTGGCCGGCCAGGCGTTCGTGACCTACTGATCTCTTCGGGGTGTTGTCGGGTGGTAGTCGGTGATGGTGAGTCCGGTGCTGGCGAGGCATCCGTCGATGAGTTCGGGGTGGTGCTGGATGTGCCGTAGTCCGCGGCGGAGGGTACGTTCGAGGTGGTCGTCGTCGGTGAAGGCGACGCTGGCCAGCGGTCCTCTGCGCAGGAGCGACCACACTCCCTCGACCGGGTTCAACTCCGGCGCGTAGGAGGGAAGGTGGACAATAGTGAGCCAGTCATGGGCATCGGCGTACTTGCGTAGCGCGGCGGCTCTGTGCGTGCTCAAGTTGTCCCAGACGAGCACGATGGGGGCGCCGAGCTGGATGTGCGCGCGCACGGCCAGGTCGCGGTAGTCGCACCAGTCGAAGCTCCTGCGTCCGGAGCGATTGGGGGACGGGTTTCGCCTCGGCCGAAAGATCAGCCTTGAGGTCTCGCCGGGCTTGTAGCAGCACATTGCGGCGATCGAGTAGCGGCGCCAGGACCGGCCCCGGACCTGCACCACGGGCGTGTGGCCACGTCGGGCCCAGGTGCGGGCGATGGACGGCGTCATTGCAAATCCGGCCTCGTCCTCAAACACGAGGTAGGCCCCGAGCGTCGCCGCTATAGTTCCACCTGCGGCCACACCTCCTTCTTCCACCGCTGGTCCTCCCAGCCGTGTGCGGCCGGCCCCCGCGCCAGCTCAGCCTCCAGAGCGGCGAACTGGCCATCGGACACCTTGGGCAGCTTCGCCGCCCCCGATGAGGCAAGACCTCCCATGCCGCCGTGCCGCCACGCATGCCGCCAGCGTTCCACCGACCGCTCACTCACCCGCAATTCCCTCGCGATCGCCGCGGTCTTCTCACCCCGCTCGAACCGCTGACCGGCCTCAAACCGGATCCCTTCACGGAACCGCTGCCGCTCCGGAGTCAGCCCTCCACCCTGCGCATACCGCATAGTCCCGGCTTACCGCAGGGATCAAGGAACGTCACCACCCGACAACACCCCGAAGAGATCAGTAGGACCCGTCCCTCGTGATCATCGACACCCAGTCCGTCCGCGCCGCGGCGGGTGTCCCGAAGACCACGACGGGACTGGACGCGCACAAGAAGGTGTCGGGCCGCAAGCGCGGCCTGGCCGTCGATGCGATGGGGCTGGTCATCGGCGTCGTCGTCATGGCCGCCTCCGCCCACGACAACGCCGCCGGGACCGCCCTGCTCGGCCAGGCCGCCGAGCGGTGCGGCAACCGCCTGGAGAAGACCCTGGTGGACCAGGGCTCCAAGGACGAGGTCCTCATCCACGGCGCACTGCTGGACACGACGTCGAGATCGTCCGCCGCGACCCCGCTGACAAGGGCAAAGGCTTCATCCCCCAGCCCAGGCGGTGGATCGTGGAGCAGGTCAACGGCACGTTGATGCTGCACCGGCGTCTGGCCCGTGAGTACGACCACCGGCCCGACACCTCCGCCTCACGCGTCTCCTGGGCCTCGGTCGCGAACATGGCCCGCCGCCTCACCACACCGTCTCCGGCCTGGCGCGACACCCTCGGGCTGGCCGCGTGAACGTCACCGAGCCCCTGGCCGGCCTCCAGGCCCGGCATAACGAGACCGCCGCCCGGGCCGGTGAACTACACGACCAGATACAGCACTTGACCACCGCCCTGGCCGAGACCGAAGCACGACTCGCGGACCTGGCCACCACCGCCAAGGTCATCGCCGAACTCGCACCCGCTGGAGGCGACCCCGATCCGCCCGAGACGAACACCCCCCACCAGACCATCGTGAACGCCTTCAACCAGCACCCCGGCCAGGTGTTCCGAGCCCGTGACCTGCACGAACTCCTCGGCATGCCCACCGACGAGGCATCCGTCAACATCACCCCCAGCCGCCTCGGACGCCTCACCCGCCAAGGCTTCCTCACCCAACCCGAACGCGGCCGCTACCAGAAACGGACTTAACGTCCTCTAAGAAGCGCCTCTACGATGCGGAGTTCCGCGAGGGGGCGGTATGGATCGTGTTGGAGACCGGGAAGCCGATTCCGGAGGTGGCTGCGGATCTGGGCATCCATGCCGGGACGCTGCACAGCTGGGTGTCGCGGGCCCGGCGAAACGGGCTCGCCGTCGTCGGACCGGCCGGTGGCCGAGCCGCCTGGTGGCCGGCTGCGGGAGAGTGAGCGGTCGGAGTTGGAGCGGCTGCGGGCCGAGAGGAGGGAGAAGGACAAGGGCATCCGGGAGCTGGAGAGGGAGCGTGATGTGTGCAAGCGATTCGTGGCCTTGTGGGTGAAGCAGCTGACGCTGACCCGGCCGTCGCGGTCGGGGTGATCAGCAGTTGCAAGGCCGGGCAGAAGATTCCGTACCGAGCCGCCTGCCGCGCTTTGGGGGTGTCGGAGTCGTGGTTCTACAAGTGGCGCGACCGTCCGCCCACCGCGCGGGAGATACGCCGACAGCACCTGGCAGAGGAGATCGAGGAGATCTTCCGCGGCTCGGGCGGCACCTACGGCTCGCCGAAGGTGTTCATCGAGCTGATCTGCCGAGGATGGCGGGTTTCGGTGAACACCGTCGCCAGGCTGATGGCCGAACTCGGTCTGGCCGGGCGGAAAATTTGCCGGCGCCGGGGCCTGACCCGGCCGGGCAAGCGGGCGCCGGCCCCGGACTTCGTGCGCCGCGACTTCCATGCCGAGGAGCCCGGCCTCGTCTGGGCGGGCGACATGACCGAGATCGACACCGGCGAGGGCAGGCTCTGCCTCGCCACCGTCATCGGTCTGTTCTCCCGTCGGCTGCTCGGATATGCAATGGGCGCCCGGCAGGATGCCGAACTCGCTGTCGCGTCCCTGCACATGGCCGCGGCCACCCGAGGTGGCGACGTCCGTGGCGTGATCATGCATACGGACAGGGCCAGCGAATACTGCTCGGGGAAGTTCCGGCGGGCCTGCCGCAAGCTCGGCGTGGTCCAGTCCATGGGCAGAGTCGGATCTTGTTTCGACAATGCCGTGAGCGAGGCGTTCAACAGCGTCCTCAAGGTTGAGTACGTCTACCGGCACACCTTCGCCACCCGCACCGAGGCCCGGATCAGGATCGCCACCTGGATCACCGACTTCTACAACGCTAGGCGGCTACACAGCGTATGCGGGTTCAAGAGCCCGATCGACTACGAACGTGACTACCGAGCCACCCTCGCCGAGGGACCGGCCGCATAGATCGTCTCCACGCAGCGAGGGGATTGACACGACCCTCTTCCGGCCCCGACGCCACTTGATCACAGCGAGTGGATACCGGACTGAGATGAACGAACGCTTCCGTACCTGGAAGACCATCATCGGCACACCCGTGCCCGGCTGGCCCAGGTGGCAGCAACACCATCACCTCCCAGACCCCACCTGCCCCCGTTATGTTCTTCGCGGTCTTGCAATGGGGCCGCTGGCCTCCGGGTCCGGTATGACTGTGTCCCCTCTGTCGAACGGATGACCTGGGGGGGTGTCGCCGGGCCCGGGAGGTGCCGTCGGAGACGCTGATGAGAGACCCGGCCACCACCCGGTCCGGCGCAATGCCGGACAGTCTGCGGGCGGCAGGTCTGCATAACGTGAATGCGCGAGCACGGCGCCACCGCCGAGGCCGGCACGGTCAACACCTCAGGAAGGGTGTGATGTTCGACACCGAAGGCGTGGGCGTCTTCCTCGGGATGGACGTCGGCAAGACCGCCCACCACGGCCACGGGGTCACCCCGGCCGGGAAGAAGGTCTTCGACAAGCCGATGCCCAACAGCGAACCGAAACTGCGGGCCGTCTTCGACAAGCTCAAGGCCAAGTTCGGCACCGTCCTGGTCATCGTCGACCAGCCCGCGTACATAGGCGCCCTGCCCCTGACCGTCGCCCGCGACGCAGGCTGCGAAGTCGCCTACCTGCCCGGACTCGCCATGCGCCGCATCGCCGACCTCTACCCGGGCGAGGCGAAGACCGACGCGAAGGACGCCGCGGTCATCGCGGACGCCGCCCGCACCATGCCCCACACCCTGCGCTCGCTCGAGCTGACCGACGAGATCACCGCCGAGCTCACCGTCCTGACCGGCTTCGACCAGGACCTCGCCGCGGAAGCCACCCGCACCTCCAACCGGATACGCGGCCTGCTCACCCAGTTCCACCCCTCCCTGGAACGAGTCCTGGATCCACGGCTCGACCATCCCGCCGTCACCTGGCTCCTCGAGCGATACGGATCCCCCGCCGCTTTGAGGAAGGCCGGCCGCCGCAGACTCGTCGAAGTCATCCGGCCCAAGGCCCCGCGCATGGCCGCCCGGCTGATCGATGACGTCTTCGAAGCCCTCGACGAGCAGACCGTGATCGTTCCCGGCAAGGGCACCCTCGACATCGTGATCCCGTCCCTGGCGGCCTCCCTCACCGCGGTCCACGACCAGCGCCGGGCCCTGGAAGCCCAGATCAGCACCCTGCTGGAGGCCCACCCTCTTCACCCGGTCCTGACCTCGATGCCGGGAGTCGGAGTGAGGACCGCAGCCGTCCTCCTGGTCACCATCGGCGACGGCACCGGCTTCCCCACCGCCGCCCACCTCGCCTCCTACGCCGGCCTCGCACCCACCACCAGATCCTCAGGGACCTCGATCCATGGCGAACACGCGCCACGAGGCGGAAACCGGCAGCTCAAACGCGCCATGTTCCTCTCCGCCTTCGCCTGCATGAACGCCGACCCGGCATCACGCACCTACTACGACCGGCAAAGAGCCCGCGGAAAGACCCACACACAAGCCCTCCTCAGACTCGCCCGCCAACGCATCAGCGTCCTCTTCGCGATGCTCCGCGACGGCACCTTCTACGAGTCAAGAACCCCCACCATCACCCTCGCCGCATGACCCTCCCAAATCGCTTCAAACTCGGCCCCACGTCCTTGACGAAGGACATAGAGGCCCCCCGCAACAACACGCAAGGGGCAGATGCCTGGCCCGGGGGAACTGTCAACCCCTCCAGCAACCTTAGCTGTTACCGGCGGATGACGATCTTCAGGCACCCCGACTGGCTGTTCCCACCGCGCTGGATCCCGAAGAGTCCCGAGCTGCCTCCCTTACCACCAGTACCGGAAGCAATACCGGTGGCAGGGTCAATGCACTTTGCGGGTACCGGCGCTGCCGCCACACCACCAGTCCCACCCTGCGCGGGACCGGAACTGGGATCGGCTAGGAGATTTTTGACTTGGCCGTTACCTCCCCGGCTTCCGGGCTGGGCGCTCTTGAGTTGGCTGTTCTGGCAACTCCCTTTCGCATAAGGATTGGTAGACGATCCGACGGGCGCACCAGCGCCCCCAGTACTAGCGACGGCGCCCAATCCTGGTTCTGCAGTCAGGAGATTCCGCCTCTCCTCGTTTCGCCTATTCAGGAGGACCTGGGTCGCACTACTGCGCTCGCCGGGAAAGACATACAGGTTGGACTCAACGCCGGGACCAACCTTGAAATTGACCGTGGCGTCCGGGATGACCGTGAAGGTACATTCCACGTGGGCACCCGAGCCGCCCCCGCCCCCGCCCCCGTTCAGGCCCAACGGCAGTACTGCGATCTGGCCACCGTCGATACTGCCGCCTCCTGCACCGATCCCCTCCATGTCCATGTAGGTTGCATTAAAGTACCGGAGGGGCAGTGGAGGTCCGTCCCGGTGGTGTACCAGTAGGTGCCCGGACCGGACGGGCACCTGGGATCCGGGGCAACCGCAGGGGCCGCGAGGGCAGGGCTGGCCGGGGCGGCCAGGGGCAGAGCAGCACCCAGCAGGCTGAACGCGGCCAGCGACGCTCTCACCACAACGGAACGCGGACGACACCTCATGACAACTACTCAGGTTGAATCGGTGATGTCCGGGCGGCCGTGACGAGCGGTGATCCCTGCGGTACGACGGCGGCATGCGGTATGCGCAAGGGGGTGGGCTGACGCCCGCGGAGCAGGAGAAGCGGGAGGCCGTGCGGCTGGAGGCGGCCAGATGGTTCGAGGCCGGGGCCGGCACGGCGCAGATCGCCGCGGAGCTGCGGGTGACGGACCGGTCGGTGCGCCGGTGGAAGGCGGCCTGGCGGCGCGGAGGTGCGGCGGCGTTGGCATCGGCGGGGCCGATGGCGGTGGAGCGGCTCAGCCCGCGGCAATGGCAGCGGCTGGAGAGCGGGTTGCGTCGCGGCCCGCTGGCACACGGCTTCGGTGACGAGGACCAGGGCTGGACGCTCAAGCGCGTAAAGCTGCTGATCGGGCGGCTGTTCCACGTCGGCTACACGATCCAGGGGGTGTGGCGGCTGCTGCGCCGGCACGGCTGGAGCTGCCAGGTTCCCGTCCGCCGCGCACTGGAACGCGACGAGGCGGCCATCGAGGTGTGGAAGGCCGAGGTGTGGCCGCGGGTAAAGTACCGCGCACCACCTGGGCGCCGCGCGGGGCCAGACCCGTGGTGCGGGTGGCCGGGCGGCGCGGAGGCCGGGTAAACGTCGCCGACGCGGTGTGCTTCAAGCCCGATTGTCGGCCGCGGATGTTCTTCAAGCTGCACGTCTACCACCAGCGACGAGGCGAGCCGAAGACCTTCACCTGGAACGACTACCGGGACTTCATCCGCATGGTGCACACCGAACTCGGCACCCCCGTGGTGTGGGTGTGGGACAACCTGAACGTGCATCTCCAGCAGGAGCTCTTCGACTTCGAGGCGGAACACAAGGACTGGCTCGTCTTCTTCCACCTGCCGCCGTACGCACCCGAGATCAATCCGCAGGAAGGAACCTGGAGCCTGCTCAAACGATCACTGGCCGACTTCGCCGCGACCGACCTCGCGCACCTGACCCGGGCGATCAAGCAGAAGCTGAAGAAGATCCAGTACCGGCCGCATCTGACCGCTGGCTGCCTGCCGACCACCGGCCTGGATCTCCACGGGCTGATCGACGAACCGGACATCGCCGATCCAACCTGAGTAGTAGCCGGATTTGGAGACGCCCAGTCGCTTGCACATGTACTCGACGCTGTACGCGTACTCCGTCGTGTCGAGCCGCATCTCGTCGATGAACTCGTACGTGCTCGCTGCCGGGGATCCCCCGCGAAGTACGCTGCGGCTTTTTTGAGGAAGGCTCTTCCATCTCGACTTCGCGGATCCGGCGTTCCAGCTCTTTGAGGCGTGCTCGTTCGCTGAGCGTCAGTTCCGCGCCTGGCGCCGGCTCCTGGCGTGCCTTGTGTTTCTTCACCCAGCCCCGGAGGGTTTCGGGGTTCATCCCGGGCTCGCGGCCTGCTTCGGAGATCGTCTTACTCGAGCTCAGCGCGATCCGGACGGCTTCTTCACGGAACTCAGGTGTGTACTTGCTGGGTGGTGCCACTTCGTGCTCCCTCGTTCCCTGTTCAGGGAAACCCTATTGGGTCCCTGTCCGGAAACTTCGGGGCCCCTCACTTCACCGTGCTGGCCGCGATGTCGGGCATGGAACACGAGTACATCCGCGACCGCACCCTCGAAGGCCACGAGTCCGCCCGCAAGCGCGGCAAGACCATCGGCGGCGCCGGCGTCACCGACGAGAACATGCTCACCGTGGCCCTCCAACTGCGCGACCAGAAGATGAGCCTGCGCGACATCGCCAAGAAGCTCGTCATCACCACCGGAAAGAAGAAGGGCGAGCACCCCTCGCCCGCTACCGTGATGCGCATGCTGCGCGAACACGACGAGCGGCAGGCAGCCGCGACCGTAGAGCAGGCACCGGCAGCCCGATGACGCCACATACCTCCGAGTATTCCGCGCCATTTACCTGTCAAAGTCACAGACAACGGCCTGGTCGAGGCCCCCCACAAGGCGCTCAACCGCCTCATCGACGACGGCGCCTACGCCAAGGCGCTGACCGACTGAGGGCTGCGGAACGAGGCCGTCCGGTCATTCGAGCTCACTCCGAAGGGGCTGCCCAGGACCTCCCGAGGCCAAGGCTCCGGTCCCGCGCCGCCGGGGCGAGCGACGGGCGGCGTGCCGCCGTCTCCGCGCGGTAGCGGGCGCGGCGGGTCAGGCCGGGCGGGTCGAGGACGATCCACTCGCCGCCCTCGCGAAGCACCCAGCCGCGCCGCGAGAAGTCCATCAGGACCTGGTTGACGCGCTCCCGCGAGGCCCGCACGTGGCGGGCCAGCTCGTCCTGGCTCAGGTCGAGGCTGAAGCGCGGCCCGAGCGGCGTACGACGGCCGAACCGGCTCGCCTGCTCCACCAGGGCGCGCGCGACCCGCGTGGCGACGTCAACGCCGGTGACGTCCTCAAGGCGGTCGTTGATGCCCCGGATCCGCGTCGCGAGCAGCCGCATCATGCGCAGGGCCGCCTCGGGATGGCGCCCCAGCCAGTCCCGCATGGCGGCCACCGGCACCCGGCACACCTCGGTGACGTGCACGGCGGTGGCGGTGGCGTGCCGGGGCCCGCCGTCGAAGACACAGAGCTCACCGAGGAGTTGGCCGGGCCCAGCCATGGTGAAGAGCACCTCTCTGCCTTCGCTGTCCACGCGCGTGACCTTCACCTTGCCGCCCAGGATCACGAAGACGCAGTCGCCCGCCGCGCCCTCGACGAACACGCGGGCGCCGCGCCGGTACGTACCGCGCACGGCGACCCGGTCGAAGTCCGCGCGTGCCGCGCCGGGCAGGCCCGCGAGGAGCGGCACGTCCCGGTGGCCGTCCGCGGTGACGGCGGCGACGGTGCTTGGCGCGGCGGCGGTGCGCGGGCCTTCGGTCCGGTGCGTGGCGTACGGGGTGTCCATGGGCCACCTCCAGGGTCAGGCGGGCGGGCGCTCGGCGCGCTGTGGGGGCGCGGTGGACTCCCGGACCACCAGGGAGACCGGGAGCAGCGAGGAGCGGGCGGGGCGCTGCGGCTCGGCCATGGCCTCGAAGAGCATCCGGGCGGCCTCGGCGCCTATGTCGTGGTGCGCCACCCGCACCGTGGTGAGGCCCGGGCGGAGCCGGGACAGGAACGGCATGTCGTTGAAGCCGACGACGCTGACGTCGCCCGGGCAGCGCAGGCCGCGCTCAGCGAGGACGTCGTAACAGCCGAGCGCCAGCAGGTCGCTGGCCGCGACGACGGCCGTGCAGTCGGCGCCCGCGTCAAGCAGCCGCCGCAGGGCGCCCGCCCCGGCCGCCTCGCTCCACCGGGTCGCCTCCGCCTGCAGGGCGGGGTCGTCGGCGAGGCCGAGGTCGCGTACCGCGTGCCGGAACGCCTGGGTGCGGGCCGCGCCCGTCGAGGTGGTGAACGGGCCGCCGACCAGGGCGATGCGGCGGTGTCCCAGGGCCGCGAGGTGGCCGACGGCCTGTGTGACGCCGGAGGCGTCATCGGGAGTGACGCACGGCACGTCGAGGTCGTCGACGGAGCGGTTGACCAGGACCAGCGGGACCCCGTCGGCGTGCAGGGCGCGCAGGTGGGGGTGGTCGCGCCGGGCGGTGGCGACGATCAGGCCGTCGACGCGCCGGGCCCGCAGCGACTCGATCTGCGCGCGCTCGCGCAGCGGGTCGTTGTGGGTGTCGACGATCCAGGCGTGGTACCCGGCCGGTTCCAGGGCGCTCTCGATGCCGCGCACGACCGGCGGGAAGTACGGGTTGGTGAGGTCGGGCAGGACCAGGCCGACAGTGTGCGAGCGGGCCGTCTTCAGGCTGCGCGCGATCGGGTTGGGGCGGTAGCCGAGGTCTTCGGCCACGCGCAGGACGCGGCACGCGGTGTCGGCGCTGACCTGCGTGCGGGTCGCGGGGTTGAGCGCGCGGGAGGCGGTGGCGGGGTGCACGCCCGCGGTGTCGGCGACGTCCTGCAGGCGGACCGGGCGCGGGCTCAGCATGCCTGTGGGTCGAGCAAACCCCGGGCGGGGTCGAGGGCGGTGGCCAGCGTGTCGTCTCCGGGGCGGTAGCGCAGGCGCAGGCCGAGCACGGTCTCCAGGGCGGCGCGGTCGGCGACGCCGTCGGGCACGAGGCCGTCGGCGGGGTCCCGCAGCCGCTCGGCGAACCGGGTCGCGAGGTCGAGGGGCAAGCCGAGGGCATCCTGGGTCTCGCGCAGGACGAGCGGGTCCAGGACGCGCGAGACGATCAGGCGGGAGGTCTGCGCGAGCGCGGACGTCAGCGCGTGCGCGGCCTGGGAGCGCCGGGGGCCGACGGCGGTGAGGGCGGTGCCGAGATACGGCCCGCACACGTCGGTGAGCCCGGCGAGCCGCGCCGCTCCTGCGGCCTCCGCCCGCAGGTCGCTGCCCGCGCCGAGCACGGTGGTGGCACAGCGGCCGTCCAGGAGGGCGGTGAGCCGCCGGGGGGTCGCGCCGAGGGACACGATGGCGTAGTCGCCGAAGGCGGTTCCGGACGCCGCAGGTCCGTGCGCGCCCGGATCAGGCGCCGCCCGGCCGGACGCCGCCGGGGCCGGGCCGCAGGCTTCCGCCTGCCCGGACTCCCGGGCCGCTCCGGCCGGTTCACCGGGCCACTTCAGGCCGAGGGACTCGAGCACCGCGTACAGACCGAAGGCGAAGCCCGAGTCCGGGACGTCGACGCCCGCGGCGGCACCGCGCAGCTGGTCGGCGCCGGTGATCCCCGGCGCCGCGTACACGCCGAGGCCGAGTCCGCGGTCGAGGGCCGCCAGGATGCGGGCATCGCCCGTGCGGGCGAGCGGGTTGTCCGGTACGAAGCGGTAGGCGAGCACGTTGTCCGGGCTGGTGAACGCCGCGTCGAGCTCGCCGTCGAGCAGCGCGCGGAACTGGTCGGGCGAGGAGGCGACGGGCACCTCGGTGACGGTGAGGCCGTGCTGGTCGAAGAGGCCCGCGGCGCGTGCGACGCGCAGCAGGACGGACGGGCTGAACACGCCGACGGCGAGGGAGCGATGGCGCATGAGGTGCGCTCCTGGAGGGGGACGAGGGCTCCGTGGTGGACTCCATCTGTGTGCAATCGATTGTGGAGACTTCAACTCGCCCATGACAAGGGGGAGGCGAGGGAAGACGCTGGAGTGACCGCAATCGATTGTCAGCGCATGTCTTCGAAGGAGCACCCCTGTGATGTACGAGAGCTCCGAGGGTCCCGTGGAGCGATGCGACCTGAGTGTCGGCTGGGCCGGGACGGGCCGGATGGGCGTGGCGATGGCGCGCCGCCTCGCGGAGGCGGGTGTGGCGGTGGCGGCCTGGAACCGCACCGCCGAGCGTGCCGCGCCGCTCGCCGCGTACGGGGCGGAGGTCGTCGGCTCGCTCGCCGGACTCCGCTCCCGGGACGTGGTGTTCACGATGGTGGCGGACGAGGGCGCCCTGGAGCGGGTCCTGCTCGGCGAGGACGGGCTGCTGCGCGCCGGGCCGGACCGGGGGCCGGGGATCGTCGTGGACTGCTCCACCGTCTCACCCGGCGCCTCGCGGGCGCTGCAGAAGGCCTGTGCCGAGCGCGGCACCGCGTTCCTGGCGGCGCCGGTGAGCGGCAACGCGAAGGCCGTGGCGGCGGGCCGCCTCGGCGTCGTTGTGTCCGGGCCGCGGGCGGCGTACGAGCGGGTGGCGCCGCTCCTTCGGCTCGTCGGGCGCTCGGTGACCTACGCCGGGAAGGGCGACAGCGCCCGCCTGGTGAAGATCGCGCACAACCTGGTGCTCGGCATCGTCACGCAGGCCCTCGCCGAGACGGCGGTGCTCGCCGAGAAGGGCGGCGTGCCGCGCCGGGCGTATCTGGAGTTCCTCAACGACAGTGTGCTCGGCTCGGAGTTCACGCGGTACAAGACCCCGGCGCTCGTCAGCCGCGACTACACACCGACGTTCACCCCTGTCCTGCTGCGCAAGGACTTCGACTTGGGGCTCGACGCGGGCCGCGCCCTCGACGTGCCGCTCCCCCTGGCTGCGGCGACCGCGCAGCTCGTGCAGTCCTGCGTGAGCACCGGGCGCGGCGCGGCGGACTTCGCGGTCCTCCTCGAGCTCCAGGCCGCCGCGTCGGGCCTCACGCTCGCCCCGGACGACGGCGCGGTGTCCGACGGCCTGACCACCGCGCCCGAGCCAGAGAACCCGGGAGCGCCGTCATGACCAGCCCGGCCGCCGCATCCCCCGCCGTGTCGCCCCCTTCGGCCCCCTTGCCCGCGCCCGGTCACATGAGCGTCGACCACGAACAGCGCCTCGACGTCGACCGGTTGCGCCGCTACCGGCTCGACCGCGCCCGCGCGGCGCTCAACGCCTCCGGCTGCGGGGCCTTCCTGCTCTTCGACGCCGCCAACATCCGCTACACGACCTCGACGTGGATCGGCGGCGGCCTCGGCGACAAGATGACGCGCTACGCCCTGCTGCCCCGGGGCGGTGAACCGTACCTGTGGGACTTCGGCTCCGCGGCCCGCCACCACCAGGCGCACTGCCGCTGGCTCGCGCCGGACCGCTGCCGCGCCGGGATGCTGGGGCTGCGCGGCGCCATCGCCCCGACCGCCGGGCTGATGCGGGACGCCGTACGGGAGGTCAAGGCGCTGCTGCACGAGGCCGGGGTAGCCGGGGAGCCGGTGGGTGTGGACCTCGTCGAGCCGCCGTTCCTGTTCGAGGCCGAGCGGCAGGGGCTGCGCGTGGTCGACGCCCAGCAGCACCTCCTCGACGCACGCGCGATCAAGTCACCGGACGAGATCACTCTGCTCAGCCAGGCGGCGGCCATGGTCGACGGCGTGTACCACGACGTCCTCGCGGCGCTGCGGCCCGGCGTGCGCGAGAGCGAGATCGTGGCACTGGTCAACGAGCGCCTGTACGCGCTGGGTTCAGAGCAGGTCGAGGCGGTCAACGCGGTCAGCGGCGAGCGCTGCAACCCGCATCCGCACAATTTCTCCGACCGGCTCGTCCGCCCCGGCGACCAGGCCTTCTTCGACATCATCCACGCCTACAACGGCTATCGGACCTGCTACTACCGCACCTTCGGCGTGGGCCGCGCCACCGCCTCGCAGCGGGACGCCTACGCCCGCGCGCGGGAGTGGATGGACCGCGCGATCGCGGCCGTGCGGCCGGGCGTCGGCACGGACGCCGTCGCGCGCCTGTGGCCGGAGGCGACCTCGTTCGGCTTCGCGGACGAGATGGCCGCGTTCGGGCTCCAGTTCGGCCACGGGCTCGGGCTCGGCCTGCACGAGCGCCCCGTCATCTCGCGGCTGAACAGCCTGCGCGAGCCCGTGGAGCTCAAGGCCGGGATGGTGTTCGCCCTGGAGACGTACTGCCCGGCCGACGACGGCTTCTCCGCCGCGCGCATCGAAGAGGAGGTCGTGGTCACCGCGGGCGGGGCGCACGTCCTGACCCTGTTCCCGGCCGACGAACTGATCGTCGCGGCCGCCTGCTGACGGCGCGGCACGGACCCGACACCCGCCCTCCGAGGGGAGTTCCGCCATGGGCACACCCGGGCTCACCGGAGCCGGCACCGGCACGCGTGGGGCCACCGCCACGCGCACCGGCCGCCACGCCCTCCACACCGACCTGCACATCGGCGGCCACGCGACCGCCACCGACGCCCGCTTCCCCGTGTGCGATCCCGCCACCGGCACCGTGATCGCCGAGGTCGCCGACGGCACCGCCGACGACGCCGTGCGGGCGGTGGCCGCGGCGCACGAGGCGGGGACGCGCTGGGCCGCCACGTCCCCGCGCCGCCGGTCCGAACTCCTCCTGGCCGCCTTCGGCCTGCTCCAGGACCGGGCGGAGGAGCTCGCCGCGCTGATCACCAGGGAGAGCGGCAAGGCCCTGTCCGATGCGCGCGCCGAGGTGCGCTACGCCGCCGAATTCTTCCGCTGGTACGCCGAGGAGGCCGTCCGCGCCGCCGGGTCGCTCGTGCCCGCGCCGGCCGGCGGTCACCGGATCCTCGTCCAGCACCGGCCCGTCGGCGTCTGCGCGCTCGTCACGCCGTGGAACTTCCCCGCCGCCATGGCCACCCGCAAGCTCGCGCCCGCGCTCGCCGCGGGCTGCACCGCGGTCCTGAAACCGGCGAGCGACGCCCCGTTGACCGCCCTGTGCGTCGCCGCGCTCCTGGAGCGGGCCGGGGTACCGCCGGGTGTGGTCAACGTCGTGCCGTCCCGCAGGCCGGGCGAGGTGGTCGGGGCCCTGCTGCGCGACCCTCGGGTGCGCAAACTGTCCTTCACCGGCTCGACCGAGGTGGGCCGCCTGCTGCTGCGCGAGGCGGCGGAGGGGGTCCTCAACGTCTCGATGGAGCTGGGCGGCAACGCGCCGTTCCTGGTCTTCGCGGACGCCGACCTCGACGCCGCCGTCGCCGGGGCGGTGCTCGCGAAGACACGCAACGCCGGGCAGGCCTGCACGGCCGCCAACCGGTTCTACGTCCAGGCTCCCGTGGCCGGGGAGTTCGGCCGCCGCCTGGCCACGCGCATGGCCGCGCTCACCGTGGGCCCTGGCCACGCCGAAGGCACCGACATCGGGCCGCTGATCAACGCGGCGGCCGTCGCCAAGGCCGACCGGCTCGTGGCGTCCGCGGTGGCGAGCGGCGCCCGGGCCCTGACGGGCGGGGCCCGCCCGTCAGGGCCCGGCTGTTTCTACCCGCCGACCGTCCTCGCGGACGTGCCGCCCGGCGCCCCGATCCTTGCCGAGGAGATCTTCGCTCCGGTCGCGCCGATCGTGCCGTTCGACCGCGAGGAGGAGGCGGTGCGGCACGCCAACGCCACCGACATGGGCCTGGTGTCGTACGTGTACACCGGTGACCTGGCCCGGGCCCTGCGCCTGACCGGGCTCCTGGAGGCGGGCATGGTCGGCGTGAACCGGGGTCTGGTGAGCGAGCCAGCGGCGCCCTTCGGCGGGGTCAAGCAGAGCGGCATCGGCCGGGAGGGCGGGCACGACGGGCTGCTCGACTACCTGGAGACGCAGTACACCGCCGTCGACTGGTGACACCGGCATTGCCGTCAACTCCCGTGTCGCATACGGGTGTAGGCCTTGCCGCCGGGATAGGAGACCAGCTCGAACTGCATCCCCCACGGCGCGAGGAAGTACACCCAGCGCTGCCCCTCGCTGGGCCCCCGGCTGACCGTCGGCCCGCCGAGCACCCGCACGCCCATGGCCCGCAGATACTCCACGGCCGCGTCCAGGTCGTCCACGTACAGCGCCACATGGTGACCGCCCATGTCGCTGTTGCGGGGCACCCGCGCACAGCGGTCGGGCGCCTCGTAAGCGAACACCTCGAAGACCGCCTGACCGCCGCAGCCGAAGAAGTGCAGCTCCCGCATGACGGCCCGCGGGTCGACGTTCAGGTGCCGGGCCATCCAGTCGCCGTCGTCGTCGCGGAAAGGCCCGAGCGAGTACAGGTACGCACACCCGAGGACGTCGACGAGGAACGCTCGGGCCTCGTCGAGGTCGGGGACAGTGAAGCCGATGTGGTCGAGGCGGGCCAGGCCCGGAATACCCTCGCTCATCACGCACGCTCCTTCGGCGCTGCCGGGGCCACGACTCCCGTGGCACACCGGCACGTTCACGCGGGCGCCCCGCCCGCCGCAACCGACTGTGGAGAACGCCATGACCAGTGAACGCCACCTGGCACAAGCGGCACCCTGGACCGAGGTCACCGCGACCGCCGCCGACTGGGACGCCGCCGACCCGGCGCTGCTCACCACGGTCTACGGGCAGCTCGTCCTGATCCGCGCCTTCGAAGAGTACGTCCTTCAGCTCGCGGACGCCGGGCTCGTGCACGGGCCCGCCCACTCCAGCGTCGGCCAGGAGGGCGGCGCCGTCGGCTCCGTCCTCGCGCTCCGTGACGGGGACACCGTGAACGGCTCGCACCGGGGCCACCACCAGTTCCTGGCGAAGGCCCTGCACCACGTCGAGCCCCAGGGCTTCGATCCCCGCGCGGAGGTCTCCGAGGAAGTGCGGACCATGCTCCTGCGCACCCTCGCGGAGATCTGCGGCCTGGACCGGGGGTTCAGCCACGGGCGCGGCGGCTCCATGCATCTGCGCTGGCGGGAGGCGGGGGCGCTGGGCACCAACGCCATCGTCGGCGGGGGCGTGCCGCTCGCCGCCGGATCGGCGTGGGCGCACCGGCGGGCGGGCACCGACGCCGTCGCGGTGACGTACTTCGGGGACGGCGCGATCAACATCGGCTCGACTCTGGAGACGTTCAACCTCGCCGCGGCGTGGCGGCTTCCGCTGTGCTTCTTCGTCGAGAACAACCAGTACGCGGTGGCCACCTCCGTGGCGGAGGCCACGGGTGAACCGCGCCTGTCCGCGCGCGGCCCCGGCTTCGGCATCGCGAGCTGGAAGACCGACGGCATGGACCCGCTCGCCGTGCATCTGACGATGCGGGCGGCGCTCGCGCATCTGCGGGCCGGGCTCGGCCCGGCCCTGGTGGAGGTGGACGTGTACCGCTACTTCCACCAGAACGGGGCACTGCCGGGCAGCGCGTTCGGCTACCGCGGCAAGGAGGAGGAGCGCGCCTGGCGCGAGCGGGATCCGGTGGAGCTGATGGCCCGTCAGCTGGAGTGGCTCGGCCTCTTCACTGCCGACGAGGTGGCCGGGTGCGGCAAGCGGGCGGCGGAGCTGATGGCGGGCCTCGGTGCGGAGTTGCTCGAACCGGCGCCCGGCGGCCGTGCCGGGCAGCGGCGGATCCGGCCCTCGGAGTGGCCCGACGCGGCCTTCGCCGACGTGGGCGTGCGCGGGGACCTGTCGGAGTTCGACGGCGCCCGGTACGCGGAGGCCGGCACGTTCGCCGGGCGGCTCACCGAGACCCGGTTCGTCGACGCGGTCGCGCGGGTCATGGCCCGCCGCATGGAGACCGATCCTTCGGTGGTGGTGCTCGGCGAGGACGTGCACCGGCTCAAGGGCGGCACCAACGGCGCGACGCGCGGGCTCGCCGAGGCCTTTCCCGACCGGGTGCTCGCCACCCCGATCTGCGAGAACGCCTTCACCGGCACGGCGGGCGGCATCGCGCTCGACGGGCGTTTCACCCCGGTCGTGGAGCTGATGTACGCCGACTTCATGTGGGTC
The DNA here is from genome assembly GCF_006088715.1 of Streptomyces sp. YIM 121038. Classification (NCBI taxonomy): domain Bacteria; kingdom Bacillati; phylum Actinomycetota; class Actinomycetes; order Kitasatosporales; family Streptomycetaceae; genus Streptomyces; species Streptomyces sp. YIM 121038. The sequence goes on along the minus strand of NZ_CP030772.1, from coordinate 741,136 downwards.
GCCGCCGACCAGCTCTTCAACCAGATCGGCAAGGTCCGGCACATGTTCGGCGGCGCCACGCCCGTGCCCCTCGTGCTGCGCAGCAAGGTCGCCATCGGCACCGGCTACGGCGCGCAGCACTCCATGGACCCGGCGGGCGTCCTCGCCACCGCGCCCGGCTGGCGAGTGGTCGCGCCGTCCACTCCGTTCGACTACGTGGGCCTGATGAACAGCGCCCTGCGCTGCCAGGATCCGGTGGTCGTCCTGGAACACGTCGACCTGTACCGGAGCCGGGGCCCGGCGCCCGTCGACGACTGGGACTACTGCCTGCCCGTCGGCAAGGCCGCCGTCCGCCGTGCGGGCGAACGCGTGACCGTCCTGACGTACCTCGCGATGACCGAGCCGGTGCTGCGGGCCGTGGACCGGACGGGAGTGGACGCCGAGGTGGTGGACCTGCGCTGGCTGGACCGGGCGAGCGTCGACTGGGACACCATCGGCGGGAGCGTCCGCAGGACCGGGGTCGTCCTCGTGGCCGAGCAGGGCGCCGCGGGCACCTCGTACGGGGGCTGGCTGGCCGACGAGATCCAGCGCCGCTTCTTCGACTGGCTCGACCACCCCGTCGAGCGGCTCACCGGCGGCGAGGCGTCCCCCGCGATCAGCGAGGTCCTGGAGCGGGCGGCGCTCGCGGGCGAGGCCGAAGTGGCCGCGAAACTCACCGAGATGACCGAGGCGACCGAGATGGCCGAGGTATCCGACGTGCCCGAGACGACGGAGCGCTGAGATGGCGACGACGGCTGCCCCGCCGCCCGGCCGGGTCTTCAGCAGCCCGCTGGCCCGGCGTCTGGCACGCGCGGCCGGGCTCGTGTGCGAGGAGATTCCCGGGACCGGCCCGGGCGGCCGGGTCGTACGCCGCGACGTGCTCGCGGCGGTCACGCACCGTCGGCGACGGCGGGACACGGTGGCGTGCCCGGCGCTCACGCTGCGCGGCCCGGTCCCCGTCGGCGACCTGCTCGACCTGCGGCACCGGCTGAACGAGGTGGGCGGGGTGCCGCATGTCTCCCTGACTCATCTGCTCGTCAGGGCGGCCGCGCTCGCCCATCGGGCGGTGCCCTCGATGCGGGCCGGCCAGACCGCCGGGACCGGTGTCCGCCCGCACACCGCCGTGGACCTCGCGCTCGCCGTCGCGACGGAGCGCGGCCTGGTCACGCCCGTGCTGCGCGACGCCGACCGGCTGCCGCTGACCGCGCTCGCCGACGCGGTGGTGGACCTGGTGCGGCGCGCCCGTGCGGACGGGCCACGGCCCGGCCGACCCGACGGCGCCACCCTGACGTTGGTGAACCTCGGCGGCTACGGCGTCGAGGAGGCCACCGTGTCCGTCACACCACCCCGGTCCGCGGTGCTCGCGGTCGGCGCGGCCCGCCCGGAAGCGGTGGTGGTGGACGGCCGGGTGCGGGTCGAGACGGTGCTGCGGGCGACGCTTTCGGTGGACCCGCGTGCCGTGGACGGGGCGGTGGCGGCCGCGTGGCTGCGGGAGTTCACCGCGCTCCTGGAACAGCCGGTGCGGCTGCTGCTATGAGGGCGCGGGGCCGCGCGCGTGCGTCAGCGCGCCGTGCTCGCTTCCCGGGTGTGCGGTGTTCCACAGGGCGCGGTGCGGGGCGCGCCCGTCCGGCCAGGCTGAACACGTCCATGTTCGTCCGTGCCGTGGAGGCCCCGGTGTCCAACGCCCCGTCCCGCCCCGCCACCGCCCCGCGCGGTCTGCCCGCCGACCAGTTCCTGCCGCTCGCCGCCGCGCTGCCCACGGGGGTGTCCGTCGTCACCAGCCTGAACGTGCTGGGCGCGCCGATGGGCATGACCTCCGGAGCCGTGTGCTCCCTGTCGTGTGAGCCGCCGCTGATGCTGGTGTGCATGGGTGAGCGGTCCCGCACGCTGACCGCCGTGCTCGGTCACGGGGCGTTCTGCGTGAACGTGCTCGCGGCCGACGCGACCACCCTGGCGGAGCGCTTCGCCGGGCGGGGCGCCGACAAGTTCGCGGGGGTCAGCTGGCGGCCGGGCCGCGCCGGGGCCCCGGTGCTCACCGAGCACACGGTCGCGCACCTGGCGTGCGAGGTACTGCGGACCGTGGACGGGGGCGACCACACCATGGTCATCGGCCTGGTCGTGGAGGGGGACGGGCGGCCGGACGTGCTGCCGCTGCTGTACCACCGCAGGCGCTACGCGGGCTTCCCGCCCCCACCCTGACCCGCCCTCACCCCGCCCCGACCTGCCTTACCCCAACCGGCCGGGTCCCGCGGTCCGCCCCCGCGGCCGTACGACCCCGTGCGCCGCCGGACGTGAAGAACTCCACAACCGCATTGACCACGGTCGCGCCGCCTCCGGACACTCCTTGCCACCGCGCAGGTCCCCGAGGCCGGCCCGCCCCAGTGAGGGAGCCCCGTATGCGCTTCTCCATCTACCTCAACGCCCAGACCCGCGGCCCGCACGAGGACGTCGGCATCATCGAGACCCTGATCCGGCAGGCCGTGACGGCCACCGACGCGGGCCTCGACGGCGTCGTGCTCACCGAGCACCACTTCTCCGGCTACAACACGTACGGCGACAACTTCCTGTTCGCCGCCCACCTGGCGCCCCGGGTGCGCGCGGGCGTCCGGTTCTGCCTCGCGGTGGCGGTACCGCCGCTGCACCACCCGATGCGCCTGGCCCAGCAGTGCAATCTGCTCGACATCCTCACCCGGGGGCAGCTCATCGTCGGCTTCGCCGCGGGCGGCTCGCCGCTGGAGTACGCGGGCATGGGCCGCGACCCGGGCGAACGGCACACCCAGCTGTCGCACAACCTCGACGTCCTCCGAGCGGCGCTCGCCAAGCGCCCCGATGACCCGCCCCTGGAGTGGAAGACCGCCTTCGAACGCGGCACCCTGCACACCCGGATCATGCCGTCGGGCTACCACCGCGCGGCCCCGCCGTTCGCCCGCGCCACCCAGAGCGACAGCGGCGCCCGGTGGACCGGCGACCGGGGCTGGTACCTGTTCTCCGCCCGCGAGACACCGGGACCGCTCGCCGCCCGCTGGCGGGTGTACGAGCAGGCGCTACGGAACGCCGAACCCGCCCTGGCCGAGGACCAGGTCCAGGAACGGCTCGACTGGAGCATGGTGCAGAAGCAGGTCTACCTCGCCGAATCCGGCGAGCGGGCGGAGCGCGAGATCCGGGAGCGGCTCGTCCTGATGGCCGAGCACCAGCGCCGCAGCTTCGGTGCCGTGCGCGACCTGCGCGACGCCGAGCACCTCACGAGCGTGGTCGGCGTGTCACCTCGGGACCCGGACGCGTTCCTCACGCACGCCATGCTCGTCGGCGACCCGGCCTCGGTCGTCCGGCAGATCCGCGCCTACGAGGGCGCCGGAATCCGCCACCTCGCGCTGCTGTTCCACTACGGCTTCATGGACCCCGACACCTCCGACCGCTCGCTGCGCCTGTTCCTCGACGAGGTGCTCCCCGCGTTCCGAAGCTGAGCCCGCCCGGCACCGCCTCCTCCCCCGCCCTACTGACTCCGTGGAGCCGCCATGGAAGCCTCGTACGCCATCGACGTCCCGGCCGCCGTCGACGCGGGCCTGTGCGCGCTGCGCCTCGCGGTGGCCGTGATCATCACGTACCACGGCACCGAGAAGCTCTTCGGCTGGTGGGGAGCCGAAGGCCTGGACGGGACGGCCGCGTTCTTCGCGCGCGTCGGCTACCGGCCGCCGCGCGTGATGGCGGCCGTCGCGGGCCTTACGGAGACGGCGGGCGGCGTGCTCCTCGCGCTCGGCGCGCTCACGCCGCTCGCCACCGCCGCGCTGATCGGCACGTTCGTGAACATCCTGCTACTCCATGTGCGCAACGGCCTGTCGCGCAAGCGCAACGGCTTCGAGTACGAGCTGGTCCTCCTCGCCTGCGCGTGCTGTGTGGCGCTCGCGGGGCCCGGCACCTGGTCGCTGGACGAACTCGCCGGTGTCCGCGACGACTTCGGGCCGTGGGGGTGGGTGTCCGTGGCGGCCGGGGCGCTCGCCGGGGCTGCGGTGTCGGCGAGCCGCGCGCGGGGCGGCGGTGGGGACGACGCCGGACGCGCCAGTGCCGGGACGCCCGCCCAGGGCCCGGGCCCGGCGACCGCGCATCCGGCGGCCGGGCGCGGCAAGGCCGTGCGGCGGCGCCTCGCCCCGCTGGGGCGGGGGCTCGTCGGGGCCGCCGTGCTCGCGCTCGCCTTCGAGGGCTTCGCCCGGCTCGGCCTGGTCGACCGTCAACTCCTACCGCCGTCCAGCGTGATCCTGCCGGAGACGGCCCGGCTGCTCGTCGACCCGGAGTTCCTCGGCGAGGCCGGGCACACGCTGCGCGCCGTGGTCACCGGCACCGGACTGGCGTGCGCGGTGGCCGTGCCCGCGGGGCTGCTGCTCGGCTCGTACGCGCCGCTGACCAAGGCGCTCACGCCGATCGTGGAGTCGCTGCGGTCGGTGCCGGGCATCGCGATCATCCCGCTGCTCGTCCTCGTGCTCGGGCAGGGGCTGCGCATGGAGGTGACGCTGGTCGCGTTCGTCACCACCTGGCCGCTGCTGTTCAACACGATGTACGGCGTGCGGGGCGCGGACCGCGTCGCCGTGGAGACCGCCCGCAGCTTCCGCGTGGGCACGCTCGCCACCTGGTGGCGGGTCGTGCTGCCCGGCGCACTGCCGCTGATCCTCACCGGTCTGCGCGTGGCCCTGTCCACCGCGCTCACCGTGGCCGTCGCCGCCGAGATCGCCGTCGGCACCCAGCAGGGCATCGGACACGTCATCCTCGCCGCGTCGTACGCGGGCTTCCACGCCGACGAGGTGTTCGCCGCCGTCACCGTCGCCGGTCTCATCGGGTTCCTGCTCAATTTCCTCACCAGCGTCGTCGCACGGCGGGTGACGAGGTGGGACACCCGGGAGGCGTCGTGACGACGGCCCTCACGCCGGCCTCGGTCGCGGACGCCGCCCAGGGCACCGTGACCCGCGGGCGCGTGGCGCGCCGGGCGCTTCGGGTGCTCGGCGGCGTCCTGATCCGGGTCGGCCCCGCCCTGGTCGCGGTCCTGCTGTGGCAGTGGGCGGCGACCGCCGAGCAGTCCCCCTACTTCCCGCCGCCCTTCGACACCGCGGCGCGCGTGCGCGAGCTGTGGTTCGGCGCCTCGCTCGCCGACGGCGTGCTCACCGGCCGGTTCCGGGACGACGCCGGGCCGAGCCTACTGCGGGCGCTCGGCGGCTGGGCGCTCGGCGGGGCCGTCGGGGTCGTCGTCGGCCTGGTCGCCGGGCAGTGGCCGCGCGCCGCCGGGTACGTCGACCCGCCGGTCACGTTCCTGCGCTCGCTGCCGAAGCCCGCCGTCGTCCCGGTGTTCCTGCTGGTGTTCGGGGCCGGTGACCTGATGCGGGTCGGGCTCATCGCGTTCGGCTGCACCTGGCCGGTGCTCCTCAACACCATGCAGGGCGTGCGGTCCGTCGATCCCGTGCAGCGGGAGACCGCCCGCGCCTTCCACGTGCCCACGCGCGTCCAGCTCGTCCGCGTCGTCGTCCCGGCCGCACTCCCGAAGACCGCCGCGGGCCTGCGGATCACCCTGTCGCTCTCGCTGATCCTCATGGTCCTGTCCGAGTGGCTGCTCGCCGACAGCGGGCTCGGGCACTTCCTGATCACGGCGCAGCGCTCCTTCGACATCCTCGACATGTGGGCCGCGATCGCGCTGCTCGGCATCGTCGGCTATCTGCTCAACCTGCTGTTCGTGGCGACCGAGAGGCGGCTGCTGCGCTGGCACCGCCATCTCTCCGCCCGAGGCTGAGCCGTCCGCGTCCCCACCGCCCGAAGCCGCCCGGAGCCGCGCGGATTCGCACCGCGCGCACCCCGACCGCAGGAGGACGACCGTGAGCGCAGTGGAGGTCAGGGACCTCACCAAGGAGTACGGCAGGGGACCGACCGCGCACACAGCGCTGCGCGGCGTCTCCTTCGACGTGGCCGAGGGCGAACTCCTCTCCGTGGTGGGCCCGTCCGGCTGCGGCAAGACAACACTGCTGAAGTGCGTGGCGGGGCTGCTGCCCGCGACCTCGGGCGGCGCCTGGGTCCTCGGACAGCGGGCCCACGGCGTGCCGGACGGTCTCGCCGTGGTCTTCCAGGACTACAGCCGGTCGCTGTTCCCGTGGATGCGCGTCGGCCGGAACGTCGGCTTCCCGCTGCGCTCGGCCGGTCTGCGCCGTGCGGAGCGGCGGGAACGGGTGGCCGCGGCGCTCGCGTCCGTGGGCCTCGCCGACCGGGCGGACCACTATCCGTGGCAGCTGTCCGGCGGCATGCAGCAGCGGGTGGCGATCGCCCGGGCGCTCGCGTACCGCCCGCGCGTGCTGTTGATGGACGAGCCGTTCGCCTCCGTCGACGCGCAGACCCGGGCCGGGCTTGAGGACCTGACGCGCCGCGTCCACCAGGAGTCGCGGATGACGATCCTCTTCGTCACACACGACATCGACGAGTCCGTGTACCTCGCCGACCGGGTCCTGGTGCTCCGCCGCTCGCCCGGCGCGGTCCTCACCGAGCTGACCGTCGACCTGCCGGACGCCCGCGACCAGATCACGACGAGGGCGCTGCCGGAGTTCGTCGGGCAGCGCCGCCTGGTCGCCGAGCACATCCGCACGGCGTCCGCCCCGGCTCCCGTACCGCCCCGTGACGCGGTGCCGTCCTAGACCCAGGCCCCGTACACCCCCGCACCCCACACCCCGCACCTCGCACCTCGCACCTCGCACCCGGAAAGGGCCCCCCATGCCCCACTCTCCCTCCCTCCGCCGCCACATCACCCCATACGCCCGCCTTCGCGTCCCCGCCCCCGCCCTCACCGGCACCGCCGCAGCCTGTGCCCTGGCGCTGCTCGCCGCGTGCGGCGGCGGGGACGCGAAGGCCGCGAAGGACGACGCGGGCCGTACCGTCATCCGCGTCACCTACCCCACCAACGTCAGCAACGTCCCCCTCCACATCGCCCTGAAGAAGGGCTACTTCAAGGCCTCGGGCCTCACCGTGAAGCCCGAGGCGGACCTGGGCTCGGGCAGCACGGTGGAGGCGGTGGTCGGCGGTCAGGTCGACATGGCGTGGGCGAACTCGGTGGGCGGCCTCACCGCGTACAGCAAAGGCATCGACGTACGCCTGGTCGCAGTCACCGACACCGCGACGCACGGCAACCAGCAGGTCCTGGTCCCCCGCGCGTCCAAGGCCCGTGACCTCGCCGACCTCAAGGGGGAGAAGCTCGCCGTGCTCGCGCCGACGACCGTGTGCATCCTCAACGTCCGCGCGGAGCTGACGGCGCGCGGACTGCCCACCGACGCCATCGAGTTCACTCCAGTCTCTCCGCCCGAGCACGCCAACGTGCTGTCCTCCGGCGAGGTCGCGGCGACCTGCACCAGCGAGCCGTTCCGCACCCAGATGATCCAGAAGCTCGGCGCCCGGTCCGTGTTCGACACCGACACCGGCGAGCTCAAGGGCTACCCGGTCGGCGGCTACCTGGTGACCTCCGCCTTCGCCAAGGCACACCCCAAGGAGATCAGCGCCTTCCGCACGGCCCTCAACAAGGCGACGCGGTACGCCAACACGCACCCCGACGAGGTGCGGAAGCTGCTGCCCACATTCACGGGCACGGACGCGGACGTCGCCGCTGACGTCGTCATCAACCGGTACCTGGAGCGGCAGGACACCGCCACCGTACGGCCGCTGGTGCGGCGCATCGCCTCGGCGATGCACAGTTACGGCCTGGCGGAGCGGCCGATAGACGTGTCCGGCTACTTCGCGGCGGGGAGGTAGGGGCCCGTGACTTCCCTGGTGGGCCCGGCGGGGCCAGGCCCGCACACTCCGGAGGAGCACCGCAACCTCGACACGGTCCTGGCGCTGCGCCGCGCCACCGTCGAGGGCCGGGCGGCGTTCTTCGCCCCCGGCTACCGGGTGCACCGCCACGGCATGGCCCATCTGGCCGCGCTCGGCGGCTTCACCGACGGCACCGGCTACACGGCCGGGTCCATCGCGGACCGGCGGGACCGGATCGAGGACATCATCGCCCGAGGGGACCGCGTCTGGGCGGTGTGGACGATCCAAGGCACCCACACCGGACCGCTGTTCGGCGTCGAGCCGACCGGCAGGCGCCTGCGCGTCCTTGAGCTCGGCATCTGGCGCCTGGTGGACGGCAAGGTCGCGGAGGCGTGGTTCTTCGCCGACGAGTACGGGCTGGCGCACTCCCTCGGCCTGCTGCCCACCGGCTCCTCCCCTGCTGCCTCCCCTGGACACTAGTCCGGGGGTGGGCTTCCTGCCGCTGGTCTCGCTCGGGCCCGCGTTCGCCGGGCTGGTCGGCACCTGGCGACGTACAGCGGCGATCGGTGCGGTGGCCCTGCTGCTCCGCACGGCGCTGGGGATCTACGACGGACTGTTCGACTCGCGCCCCGGCTACACGGCACTGGCGTCCGTCGGCGGCGTCACCGCAGCCGGCGTCACAGCCGCAGTAATGCGCGGCAGACGCGAGGCGGAACTCGCCACCATGCGCTCCATCGCGGAGGTCACCCAACGGGTACTGCCGCGCCACGCACCGCGGGCCCCCTGCAGGTGGCGGTCTCCTACATGTCCGCCGTCGCCGGCGCACGGGCAGGCGGTGACCTGTACGAGGTCGTGGCTTCCTCGCACGGCGTCCACGTGATCGTGGGTGACGTACAGGGCAAGGGCTAGTACTCCAGCAGCGGTTCGCTATCTGGCCTGGTCGAAGGCGTCGTCGGGAGTGTAGTGGTTTGGTCGTGGGTCGGGGGTGGTCTGGCCGGACCGCCCCTCCCACGTGTGGGTCAGGATTTGGCTGGCCGACTCCGGTGCCGACAGCCTTCCAAGGTGATCGACGAGCATGCGGACGTGACCTGGGAGCGGGAACTCGACACTCTCTTCTTGCGCATTGGCCACCGCTTCGGCCGCGCGGACCTGCGGCGTCGGATGCGGGACTATGTGCGGGGGCTTCTCGCTCCCGTCAGCCGTAAAAACGGCTGGCAGCTGGCCGAGTTCGCCGGGCACCACACCCCTGATGGCTTCCAGCGGCTGCTGAACGCGGCGAACTGGGATGCCGACGACGTCCGCGACGACCTTCAGGCATACGTCGCCGAGCACCTCGGCGTAGACGGCGGGGTGCTCGTCATCGATGACACCGGCTTCGTCAAGAAGGGCACCACCTCCGCCGGGGTGCAGCGTCAGTACTCCGGCACCGCCGGCCGCACCGAGAACTGCCAGATCGGCGTCTTCGCCGCCTACGCCACCACCCGCGGCCGCGCCCTGGTGGACCAGGAGCTCTACCTGCCCAAGTCCTGGACGGAGGACCGGGAACGCTGCCGGGCGGCGAAGGTCCCCGACGAACGAGGCTTCGCCACGAAGGGCGAGCTGGCCAAGCGCCTGGTGCTGCGTGCTCTGGCCTCGGATCTCCCTCTTGCGTGGGTGGCTGCGGACTCCGCCTACGGGCAGGAGGGACGCTTTCGTCGCCTGATCGAGCAGTCCGGCCTCGGCTACGTGCTCGCAGTGCCCAAGTCCCAGCAGGTCTTCGGCCCGCGCATCGACTACCTGTTTGCCCAGGCCCCCGGCGAGGCGTGGGAGACGATCTCGTGCGGTGACGGCGCCAAAGGACCAAGGCGCTACCACTGGGCGGCACTGGAGCTGCCCACGGTGGCCGAGTTCGACTGCCAGGGCGAGGCCCCCGTACGCCGACGCTGGGCACTGGCCCGCCGCAGCATCAGCAAGTCCCAGGAGATCGCCTACTTCCTCGCCTACGCACCGCGGGAGACCACAGTGGCCGACCTGGTGAGGATCGCCGGGATGCGCTGGCAGATCGAGGAGTGCTTCCAGGCGGCAAAGAACGAGTGCGGCCTGGACCAGTACGAGGTCCGCCGCTACGTCGGCTGGTTCCGGCACATCACCCTGGCCATGCTCGCTCACGCCTACCTCGCGGTCATGGCAGCCGACGCGGCGGGAAAGGGGGGTGCAGAAACGCTTCCGGCACCCTGGCTCCGCTCACCGTGGCAGAAGTCCGCCGGCTCCTGGCACTTCGCCTCGGCCCGAACCGCCAAACCGGGCGGCCGCTTCGCACGCACGCTCTGAACTGGTCTCGCTGGCGCCGCAGACACCAGGCCGTCTCCCGCCGCTGCCACTACCAGCGACGACTCCACACGTTGGAGGGGCGGTCCGGCCAGACCACCCCCGACCCACGACCAAACCACTACACTCCCGACGACGCCTTCGACCAGGCCAGATAGCGAACCGCTGCTGGAGTACTAGGCACTGTTTCTCGGATCTCCTGACGTGACATGGGTGTTGGGGTCAGGCTGGGTGTATGGGTCGTGGGGATTTGACGAATGCGGAGTGGGATCGCCTGGAGTCGCTCCTGCCTCGTGGTGGTGCGCGTGGAGGCCGGTGGAGTGACCATCGGCGGGTGATCAACGGGGTGTTGTATCGGGTGCGGACGGGTGTGCAGTGGCGGGACCTGCCGGAGCGGTTCGGACCGTGGGAGACGGTCTACAAACGTCATCGCCGCTGGTCGGCGGACGGAACGTGGGCGATGCTGCTGTCTCGCGCCCAGGCGGCCGAGGACGCAGAGGGCCGGATCGACTGGGACATCTCGGTGGACTCCACCACGGTGCGGGCGCACCAGCATGCTGCCGGCGCGAGGAAAGCCCCCTCGGCCCCGCCCCCTCAAAAGGGGGCGGGGCGGGGTACGAACCAGGTCGATCCGGTGGTGCGGAAACTGGTCGTCCGGCTGGAGGAGGTGGTCCGCTCGGCGAATGCCTGGGACGTTCCCGCGGCGGGTTCACCACCAAAATCCACCTCGCTGCCGACGGACGATGCAGACCCCTCACCTTTGTCCTGACACCCGGACACTACGGTGACGGGCCTCAGTTCGAGCGGGTGCTGAGCCAGATTTCCGTGCCCCGCAGCGGAGTTGGGCGGCCACGGAGCCGCCCCGATCACGTGCTGGCCGACAAGGCCTACACGTCCCGGAAGAACCGCCGTTACCTGCGACGACGCGGAATCCGGCACACCATCCCCGAACGCCTCGACCAGCAAAGACACCGGCGAAACCGAGGTTCCCGCGGCGGTCGGCCCACCGGATTCGACAGCGAGCGTTACAAGAAGCGCAACACCGTTGAACGGGCCATCAACCGCCTCAAGGGCTTCCGCGCCGTCGCAACCCGCTACGAGAAACGCGGCTACATCTACCTCGGCACCATCACCCTCGCAGCCCTCGCCATCTGGCTTCGCACGTGATCCGAGAAACAGTGCCTAGTGGTGTCCGGGTGTGAGGTGGAGCGTGGCGGTGGCGCCGCCGCCGGGGGCATTGGTGAAGGTAAGGTTCGCTCCGAGGACCAGCGCCTGCCCCAGAGCGATCGTCAGCCCCAGCCCGTGTCCGTTCCCGCGCTCAGCCGCACCGGTGCGGAAGCGTTGTGGTCCTCCTTCCCGCACTGCCTCGGGGAAGCCCGGACCATGATCGCGGACCACCACGCTCGTGCCGTGCACAGTCACCTCCACGGGCGGGCTGCCGTGCCGGTGAGCGTTGACCACGAGGTTGGCGATGATCCGGTCGAGGCGGCGCGGGTCCGTCTCGACAACCGCGGTACCTACGGCCTTCACACGGGCCCGGTATCCGGTACGGGCAACGCAGTCCCGCACGACCTCCCGCAGCGATACCTCGACGAGATGGGCTTGTTCGGCGCCCGCGTCCAGCCGGGAGATCTCCAGCAGGTCCTCCACCAGCTTCCGCAGCACCCGGACCCGACCCCGTACCAACTCGGTGGCCTCACATTCAGGAAGAAGCCCTGCCGAGGTGACCAGGCCCATCAGCGGAGTGCGCAGCTCGTGGGCGACGTCCGCGGTGAACCGCTGTTCGCTCAGCAGGCGCCGCTGGAGTGCGGCTACCATGGTGTCAAGGGCAGCAGAGATGTCGCTGATCTCATCGCAGAGGGGGCTCTTGGCTCCGATACGGGCCTCCAAGGCTCCGGCGGTGATCCGGCGCGCGGTCGCTGCGACGCGCCGCAAGCGCCGGTTCAAAAGCTCGGCCACTAGCGCGGCCAGGGGCGCAACGATGGCCAGGGCGACCAGCACGGCCTTGACCATGTCCCGGTCCAAACCATCCCGAGCCAGACGGTCATAGGTCATGTCAACCGACACAACCATCACCTGGTCACCGGCTGGCTCGGCCGCCCACATCCGAGGCTCCTGCGGGTTGCGCTGGTCATGCCAGGTGGCCGGGCTCCCTGTGCTTGCCCCTCGCAATTCCTCGAAGATGCCTGCGGGGTCTTCGAGTTCGGCACCCGGCTTCTCCTCGCCGCGTGCGTGTGCCTCAAGAGCGCTCTCCAACTGCTCCTCGGCCCTGATCCGGTACTCATTGAGCGAGCGGGCCTGCGTAGTGTCGTGCACCAATATCCCAACCACGACTGACACCGCGCAGCATGAGATGGTCACCAGCGCGGCGATCTGCCAGCGCAATGACAGCCTAGCCGGACTCAGTAGGCCCCTCATGCTCGGCGCAGCTTATAGCCGAATCCCCGGACCGTCTCAATCTGTCCGGCACCGATCTTTTTCCGCAGTCGCTGCACGCACAGGTCGACCACCCGGATATCGCCTTCCCAGTCGTAGTCCCACACCTCACGTAGCAGCACTTGACGGCTCAGCACTGTTCCCGGCTGCGCCGCGAACTCCAGTAGCACCCGCAACTCCGTCGGAGTCAACGCTATCCGCGCGCCGCGCAAACGCACCTCCATCCCCAGCCTGTCCACGCTTAGGTCGCCGAAGACCAGCACATCAGAACCAGGGGTGGAATCTGCGTCCGAGCTCTGCTCAAGCTCGGTGACGGACACGTGAGAGGTGAGGTTGGCTCGGCGGAGCAGAGAGCGGATCCTGGCCACCAACACTGCGGTATCGACTGGTTTGACCACGTAGTCATCGGCGCCTGCCTCCAAGCCCGAGACGACATCCAACGCGTCCCCACGAGCGGACATCATTAGGACCGGCACCTGGCTGGACTCCCGGACCCAGCGGCACAACCCGATGCCGTCCAACTCGGGCAGCATCACATCCAAGATCAGCAGATCGTATGCGTCCTGCCGGAACAGCTCCAGCGCACTGAGACCGTCACCCGCCACGGCCACGGCGTAGCCATAACGCTCCAACGCCAACTGAACCGAGCGCCGAATCGCCTCATCATCCTCAACCAGCAGTATCGCCAACGACACCAAAGGCCCCCTATCGGGATGCAGTATACCATTAAGACAAAAATATCTACTTGCTATGCTTTCAGGATCTATCATGCTTTACCTTCTTCACCCTTTTTACCGTAGTGGAGCTGAGCTCCTCTGGCCGGTCTGCACCCGTCCGGCGATGAGTCAGCCATGGGTGCGGCTCTCGGCTCATACAAGTTTTTCGCGAGCGTTGATCACTTGGCTGTCGGCAGGGCGTGACACCAAACGCGCTCGGCGGGATGCTGGAGCTGTGTGACGAGACGCTGTTGCTGCTGCTTCCTCAACTGGCGCCGGTGGCAGTCGAGTCGGTCGCGGTGGCCGATGACGTGCTGGCCATCACCGCGCACACGCGAGGCAGTCCCGTCGTCTGTCCGGGGTGCGGAACGGTAGCGGACTGGGGCCGGTATGTGCGGCATGTCGCGGACGAGGCGGTCGGCGGCCGCCCGGTGCGGATCGACCTGTCGGTGCGCCGGCTGTACTGCGGGAATCCGCAGTGTGTGAAGGTCACGTTCGTCGAGCAGGTCGACGGGCTCACCGTGCGCTACCAGAGCCGCACTCCGGGGCTGCAGGCGATCGTCATCGCCGTGGTCACGGTGCTGGCCGGCATGGCCGACACCCGGCTCCTGCACCAGTACCTGAGCTGGGCGGCCCTGCTAGGCTGCCTGATGAGATCGCCCGCCCCAACGCCACCGTCCGTGCGGGGAGCGGCCGCGGATGACTTCGCCCTGTGCCGCTCCCGCCGCTACGGCACTCTCATCGCCGACGTGGAGAGCCGACTGCCCCTGGACGCCTGGGACACCCGCGACCGTGAGCCGCTGACCGACTGGCTGCGCGCGCACCCACACGTCCGCACCGTGTGCCGGGGCGGCTCGGCGGTCTACCACGGTGCAATCACCGCCGCCTCCCCGCAGATTGTCCAGGTCAGCGACCGCTTTCACCTGTGGCAGGGGCTCGGCCGCAAGGTCTACGAAGTGGTCGCGGCCCACCGCGGCTGCCTGCCCGGCCCCGCGGCACACACCACCGCACCGCGCCACCTCGGGGGCCGCACAGCCGCCCGCGTCCGCCACAACCACACCGAGGTCCACTGGCTGCTGGAGCAGGGCATGGCCCTGCGCGCCATCACCCGCCACCTGGACCTGGACCGCAACGTAGTCCGCTGCCTCGCCCGCGCGGACACCTGACAGCACGCCGCGCGGCTTCAAGGGCAGCGAGTCCACCGTCCGCCTCTACGTCACCGACCACCGTGAAGCCCTGGATGCCGGCCTGTCCCCTCCCGCTCCAGCCCGCAGCGCCTTCGAGGTCTCCCGCCTGCTGATGAGCCGCCCCGACCGCCTGAACGAGGACCAGCGCGTCTTCGCCAAGGAGCTTCTCCAACGCTGCACACGACCCACCAGATCATCCGCGCCTTCACGACGGTTTTCAGCAAACAGCGCCCCGCGCAGCTTGGCGACTGGATCCGCCGGGCCCGTACCCGCGGCATCGCCCAACTGGTCAGCTTCACCGCGGGGTTACTCAAACGACCTCGACGCGGTCACCGCGGCCGTGACCCTGCCCTACAGCCCGGGCGTCACCGAGGGAAGGATCACGGATCTGAAATTGCTCAAGAGGCAGATGGCCGACCGTGCTGGCATCCGCCTCCTGCGCAAGCGAGTCCTACTCATGGCCCAAACCCGCCGCACCCCACCCCCAGACGCCACCGACGACCCATGGACGATCAACGCTCACGAAAATCTTGTATGAGCCGCGAACCTGCACCCAAGCCGGTCTCGTCGACCACCAGTACCCCGCACCCGCCCGGACCGGCGCCCTCACCATCGCCGGTTAGACCCCCGACAACATAGCGACGAGTGAAGTCGCGCAGCCCGTCCACGTCCCACACCGCACGGTCCAGCAGGTGCTGCTGGCCCCACGGGCTCGTCTCACCACCTGCTCGGACAACTGCCAGCCGTTCTTGCGGGAGACAGGAGCCAGCAGTCCGCGCAGGCACAGGGCCGCACGGCATTCCAGCTCGTCACGAGGGAAGATCTTCCCTACCCGAAGGATCAGCTCTTCGAGCTGGCGCCTCCACTCCTCTGCACGTTCCCGATCGGCCACGGACTCCGCGACGTCCAGCAACTTCACCTGCATGACCAGGTGTTACCCGAGCCGGGAGATCAGGGAACGACAGCGGGCCCGCTGACCTACAACTGAAGGGAGTGTACGGTGCGCCGGAGTGTTAGCTCTAGGACTTCTGGCCGGTTGAGTGTGCCGACGCCGTCGGGGGGAACCAGCCAGCGTAGAGATCCCCAGCGACGGTAAGGCGCTGGGGCTGTGATCCACACGCCGCTGCTCGCACAGCGCAGGCCAGGGCACCACTTACCGGTTTTGGCGTGGGACGCGGTGCCCAGCGGTACGAAGAAGCCCACCTGACAGTGCCTGGCATCCCATAGGATAGGTCCAGGCCTTAGCAGCGGCAGGTCGTTGAGAATGTCGGCGACACGCAACCCCAGCTCCTCCGGAACGATCAGAACGTCCCACAGGCGTCCCGCTGGAAGCAGCGCAATCCCACAGATGCTCAGTCGCCACTCACGCTTACAAGCCCGAGGATCCTCGGAAGCGGCTGCAAGCCACTCTGAAGCGCCAAACCTCATTCTCATCAGTGCCATCACAGCTTCCCTTCTGCAGCAGTCCCTGCGGCGTCTACCGACACCGCACCACGGCGAAAGAACGGGTGTGCTGGGCACTTCGGCGTCAGCACCGCACCGCTCGTGAGGCCCCGCCAGTGCAACGTGCACACCAAGCATTGGTCTATGCACTTGACACGAAGTTCACTGGGGGGAGTGAGCGCGGCGCGTATATAGGGGCGGGGGCATTCAAAAGAGCGCTCCTGCGCACTCGGGTCCATCACGGATTGGTAAAGTCGGCGGCTGGCGCGGTAACTGATGCTTCGCTTGCATCCCCCCACCATTTCAAACGGGTCCGGCTCGTTTTGAGTGACTGGCTGAGCTGGGGTTTTCCCTGCTGGGCTGGCCGTGGATGCTGATCGCTCTTACCTTCTGGATGAGGGGGTGGTGAAGTTCCACCTGTTGCTTGGGTGCCTGGATACGGGGACATGTGAGCCCAGGGAAAGCAGTGCCGGGTGGGAAGTAAGTACACGGAGCGGTACACCGCGGAGTCCAAAGGGGATGCGATCGCGCTCGTCGGCTCCACGGGCCGCACGGTCGCCGAGGTCGCCCGGGAGGTCGGGGTCAGCCCGGAGTCGCTGCGCGGCTGGTACAAGCAGGCCAAGACCGACCGCGGTGAAGGCCGCCCCGGCGAGCTCAGTACGGCGGAGCGCGAGGAGCTCAAGCGGCTGCGCAGGCTCGCTGCCGAGCAGGCCAAGACGATCGAGGTACTGCGAAAAGCCGCGGTCTTCTTCGCGAAGGAGAGCGACCGGTGAACGACACGTTCGCGTTCATCGAGGCGGGGAAGACCATCCATGGCATCGCTTTCCTGTGCCGGCTGCTGAGTGTGGCCCGCTCCTCACTTCTACGCCTGGCAGGCCGCCGCGAAGGCCCGGGCCGCCCGGAAAGCGGCCGACGAGGCCCTCGCGCACGAGATCACCGTGCTGCACACCGTCTCCAGGGGCACCTACGGTGCCCCACGCGTCCACGCCGAACTCCGACGCCTGGGCAGGCGAGTGAACCGCAAGCGGATCGAGCGCATCATGCGTGAGCGCGGCATCAGCGGCGTGACCCGCCGCAGGCGCCGGAACCTGACCCGGCAGGTGAAGAAGGCCGTGCCCGCACGCGCCCTGCCCGGCCGCGACTTCACCGCGCACACGCCAGGCACCGAGCCGGTCGGCGACGTCACCCACATCCCCACCGCCGAGGGCCGGCTCTCCCTCGCGACCTGGCTGGACCCGGCCACCCACGAGACAGCCGGCTACTCGATGGCCGACCACCATCGCGCCGGCCTGGTCGTCGACGCGCTGATGACGGCCGCTGGCCGTGGCCCTCTGAAACCCGGCTGCATCGCACATTCGGACCGCGGCAGCGAACACCTCGGGTGAACTGCGCCGCGACATAGGCAAGTTGAACCTGAGGCAGAGCGTGGGAAGAACGGGCTCCTGTTACGATAACGCCGCGGCCGAGAGCCTTTTTCGCCGTGCTGAAAGAGGAGATCAACACCCGTATCTGGCCCGACCGGGCCACCGCGAGAGCGGAGATCTCCTCCCTCGCCGAGACCTTCTGCAACCGCCGACGCCTGCGCAAGCATCCGCAGCGGGGCTGTCCCACCCCGCTCGAGACGCGTCAGCGCCACGAACAAACTCACACCCTCACAGCGTAACGACCGACTGTCCAGTCGCGGTGGAACTCCACCGTCTGGCCTCCCCCTACGACGCGGACGCACGCTGGGCGGCCAAGGGCGAGGACCTGTTCTGGATGGGCTACAAGATCCATCTCAGCGAAACGTGCGGCACTCTCCCCGACGCCGGAGCCGGGAAGATGCCGAATCTGATCACCGACGTGCACACCACTGACGCAACCGTGCCCGACGTGAAGGCCACCGCCCCCGTCCAGCAGAGCCTCGCGAAGCACGGCCTGAAACCGGCCGAGCACTACCTCGACTCCGCCTACCCGTCGGCCGACTTGATCACCAAGGCCATGAAGAACGGCATCCGTATGGTCACCCCGGTCCTCCTGGACCACTCCGCGCGGGCCAAGGGCGCCGACGGCTTCGACAAAACCGCCTTCACCATCAACTGGAAGACCAGGCAGGTCCGCTGCCCCGCCGGGAAAACCAGCTCCCACTGGAACCCCGTCACACAGCACGGCACCGACGCCATCGTGATCGCCTTCAGCGTCCTGACCTGCTGTGACTGCCCCTTCCAGCAGGAGTGCACCACCTCGAGACTCGGGCGCCGCATGCTGACCCTGCGACCCGAGGAACTCCACGAGAACCTCGCCCGGGCCCGTGCCGAGCAGAAGACCGACACCTGGAAGAACGAGTACGCCCTCCGCGTCGGCGTCGAGGGAACCACCAACCAGGCCCTCGACATCACCGGAATTCGTCGGGCCCGCTACCGCGGCCTGCCGAAAGTCCGCCTCCAACACACCTTCTCCGCTACCGCGCTCAACATCATCCGGCTCGACGCCCACTGGACCGGCCACGACCAGCACCACACCCGTTCAAGCCACGGTGTGGCGGTCGGGCCTGGATGTGCTGGTGTTGCTGGAGGTGTATCAGGAGGTCCTGGAGACCCTCGCGGACGCGGGCTCTGCGATGCGGTCGAAGGCGCTGCGTCCGGTGTTGGGGCTGGGTGAGGGGGCCTAGAAGGTGGAGTCGATGCGGGTGAGGCTGAAGCGTCTGGCCCCCAGGGGGTGGCTGACCGAGCGCAGTCCTGGGCTGTTCGGCCTGGTGGAGCACACCGGTGGCCCTGGGGAGGACTCTGGCGGGTGAGGGCTCTTCTTCCTACCGTCGGAAGTGACAAGCAACCCCCGTAGGAAGAAGAGCCAGGTAGAATGCTATTACGTGCTCTGGGAGTCTGACTCCTTTGAGGCCACGACGAAATTGTTCGGCACCCTCGTGAAGGATCTCCAGGCCCCGGCCGCGGGCGAGTTGAGCTATCACGAGCTGGAGGAATTCATCGACACGCGCGGGCGAGTGGTCCTGCGCCAGCTATTCCAGGACCACCTTCAGCTGCGGGAGCGGCGCGAGGCGGAGGCCGTGCACCGGTGCTGGCCTCTGGTGAGGGGTCCGGAGGGGCTGGTGCGGCTGCGGCTGGAGTGGGGCCATGAGCGGCTGCTGGCCACGGTTTTCGTCACGGTCTCGCGGTGTGCCTGACGCCGTCTGGACGCATCGAACGTGCATCCGGCCGACGCGGCGCTGTCGCTGCCCCGGGGACGCCATTCCCATCTGCTTCGAGGACGAGGCAGGCTTCACCCGTCGGCCGCCCCGTGGACGCACCTGGGGCCGGCGCGGCATCACCCCGGTCGTGACGGTCAGCGGGCGGCGCTCCGGGCGGCTGTCGGTGGCCGGGCTGATCGCCTGGCGGCCGGGCTCGCGTACCTGGTTGTGCCACCGCCCGCTCCGTCACCCCGCGGGCAAGGGCCAGCGGCGCAGCATGAGCGAACGCGACTGCATCGCGCTCCCGGACGGGGTCCACCAGCTGGTCAAGGCGCCCCTCGTGCTGGTGTGGGACCGGCTCAACACCCATGTCTCCAAGACGATGCGGCAGCTGATCTCTGGACGCGCGTGGCTGACGGTGTTCCTGCTGCTCGCCTACTCGCCGCAGCTGGACCCGGTGCAAATGGGCGTGGGCGCATATCAAACGGAGCCTGGCCAACCTCGCCGTTGCCACTCTCGACCGTCTCGAGGCACTCGTCCGCAACCGGCTCAAACGTCTCCAGTACCGCCCCGGCATCCTCAACGGATTCATAGCCGAAACCGGCCTGCCCCTGGATACCCCCACATCACCCTGACGCGCCGAGATCAGTATCGGCCATCGCCGCGAAGAACGCGAACAGGGCGGCGCCGTGCCCGGAGGGGTCGTAGACCCCCTGGAGGGGGCCGGTGAGGAGTTCGAGCTGGATGTTGTGGTGGCGCAGGTCTTCCGCGATTGTGAGCAGCTCGGCGGCACCGCGGCCCAGGCGCTTCATCTCATACGCGGTGAAGATCACCCGCTGGTGCGGGACGGCCTTCTTGATGGTGCGGGCGAAGTCCATCGCCTTGACGAACTCGGGCCGGATCTTGACCCGGGTACTGATCTGGTCTTCTCCGAGAAGACCAGATCAGTACCCGGCTTCCTGGAGCGCATCGAGCTGACTCTGAAGCTCCTGCTAGGCGGTACTGCACCGGGCGTACCCCACCCTCGTGGGCTTTGTTGTGGCCTCGGGCACCGCAGCGTCGATCGCAGGGCCCATCTCCCATGCGCGGCGGGGGCCTCGATCGGCGGGGGTCTTCACCTCCAGCTCGGCGCGGAGCTGGGGGACGAGCATGAAGCGCGGGGGTGTGGTACTTCGGGGCGACTTTGCCGCCGTGGGTCCGGCAGGTGCTTCCGGCGGGCACTTCACAGGTGGGGCAGTCGAACTGTTCTACGGCAGCGGCCGGTTTGGCGAGGTCTGGCATGCCGCAGAACCTATCGCGAGGGGCATGATGCGAAGGCTGTTGTGCGAGAGGTTGTGAGGACGAAGATCAGGGGCAAACCGGACATGGTCCGGTGAGAGTCTCCGGTCTCTCAGAACTACTCATTTGTGAGAAGTTCCACCAGGGGGGACGCGCTCTCATTCCCGAGTACCTCCGTGCGCCGGGCACGCGACTCTACCCGCCCGACGGCGTTCCTCTGAGAGTTGAGTCGAATGCGCCCGAATCTGTTCGGGGCCTGAGAGGCGGGTTCTGCGAATGAATGTCGGAAGTACCGGTGATGCCCGTACCGACCTGCACGCCATCCGTCGCGAGGTCGAGGCGTTCCTGCGGACCTTCTTAGAGCACAAGGAACGCGCGGGGGACGGCCAGCTGCTGGGAATCCCACTGCAAGTGCTGGGCAACTTCCTGGACGGCGGGGGTAAGCGACTGCGCCCACTGCTCTGCTGTTTGGGCTGGCTGGCTGTCGCAACCGGACCTTTGGAGCGGTCTGTGCTGCGCGCAGCCGCCGGCCTGGAGTTGTTCCACGCTTACGTGCTCATCCATGACGATCTGATCGATGGCTCCGACACTCGCCACGGCCGGCCCACTGTGCACCGTGACTTCGGTGCGCGCAGCTCCGTGCCGCGTGTCGACTGGTTCGGGCAGGGGTCGGCGATCCTGCTGGGCGACCTGTGCGAAGCGTGGTCCGCGGAGCTACTGGGGGCGCCGGAGGGAGCCGCACCCGACACGGTCCGCGGGGTGATCGACCGCATGCGCAGCGAGGTTGTCCTCGGCCAACTGCTCGACCTCAACTCCTGCGGCGAGGACTTCGGGAGCGTGGAGGGCGCGCTGCGGACGATCCACTACAAGACGACGAAGTACACGGTGGAGAGACCGTTGCAGATCGGCGCGGCGCTGGCCGGCGCTGGCGGTGCCGTGTTGGAAGCATGCCGCGCCTTTGCCCACCCGCTGGGCGAGGCGTTCCAGATGTACGACGACTTGGAGGACGTGGACGGGGGAAAGGCTAGCGGCGCGGACCTGCGGGATGGCAAGCACACGGTAGTGCTGGCGTTGGCTCTGCGCCACGCTGGAGAGCGCAACGCCTGTCGTCTGCGGAATCTGGTGGCGGACGGCGGGCTGGACGAGGACGGCGTAAGGGAAGCGCGTGAGTTGATCACCGACTCCGGTGCGCCGGCCATCGTGCGTGCGATGGTCGGCGCCCGCCGACGGCAGGCGCTGGATGTGCTGGATACGGCGCCGTTCCAGCCTGACGCCAAGGATGCGCTGCGGACCCTCACCGATTTGGCGATCCCGGGCGCAAGTGCTTGGGAGGCCACCAATGCCGTATGAGCGTGTGGACATCCCCTTCCCCGTACGCCGTGCTCCGGGCGCGCAGCAGGCCGATGACGCGGTGGTGGCGTGGCTGGAGGAGGAGGGTCTGCTCCTCGGTGCCGACCAGGCCGGATACTTCGCGTCCATGCGTACGGGACTGTGCGCGGCCCTGACTTATCCGGGAGCCAGGGGGCGGCACCTGGAGCTGGCGGCCCTGATGATTGCGTTCGGCCTGCTGGTCGACGACCAGGCCGACAGCGCTACGGAGAGCGCCCGGGACATCCTCGAGGACTTGCTGGATCTCCTGATCGACGACGCCCCAGAACTGACGAAGGCGCGCACGGCGGTCGGTGCGGCGTGGTGCTCGCTGTGGCCGACCCTGGGCGCGGGTATGTCGCTCCAATGGCGTGTCCGCGCCCGCCGGGACCTGACGCGCATGTGGCAGACGAACCTGGGCGAGCAGCACTTGCTGTCCCCGGCGGACTATCTGGAATGGCGGCGCGCTAACGTCGGCCTGCCGGTGTTTTTGGACCTCAACGAACGGGTGGGGCACTACGAGCTGCCCAAGTCGGCCCGCAACTCCGCAGTAGTTCGGGACTTGGAGGAGGAGTCTTTCCGGATGTTCGCCCTGCTCAATGACCTGTTTTCGCTGGAGAGCGAGCGGGTCCGGGGCGAGGTACGCAACATGGTCACCGTGCTGGAGGCCACTACCGGCTGCACTCGTGAACAGGCGATCGGCGACGTCCGCTGTATGGTCCGCGACGCCGGGCAGCGGTTCCTCTATCTGGAGCAGCGTCTGCCGGCACTGGCCGCAACTCTGGATGCACCTGGGGCCGCCGCGCTTTCCTTCCATGTGCAGGCGATGCGGGACCTGCCGCGGGGTGCCTATGAGTGGCTGCGCCTGGGCACTGCGCGTTACTCGGACAGCGGGGCCCACTCGGCCTATGACAGTGGTTACGCTCGGCCAGGCGCTAGGCGGGTGCCTCGGCACGTGGCGTTCGTCCCCGACGGTAACCGGCGCTGGGCGCGCGCTCGCGGTGTTTCCATGGCCGAGGGCCTGTGTCAGGGCGCTGCCCGCTTCGCGCCGGTGCTGAGCTGGTGCGCCGAGGCGGGGGTAGAGGTGGTGACCCTGTGGCTGTCCTCGCCAGACAACGTGGCCAAGCGCCCACCCGAGCAGGTCGAAGCGGCACTGGAGTACACCCGCCAAGCGGTGGAAACCCTGGCATCCTCGGCCCGGTACCGCTTGGTCCCGATCGGTGACCTGTCACTGCTCCCGCAGCCCTTTACAAAGGTGCTGGAGGACGCCCGCATCCGTACCGCGCAGGTGGGAGGCATGGTGGTGAACCTGGCGTGCTCCTACAACGGCACCTGGGACATCCTCCAGGCAGCGCAGGCATGCGCCGGATGGGACGGCCCCACCCGTGAGCAGTTCGAGGCGTCCCTAGCCACGGCCGGTCAGCCACCGGTCGAGTTGGTGGTGCGTACCTCCGGTGAGCGGCGCCTGTCGGGGTTCATGCTGTGGCAAGCGGCCGAAGCGGAACTCCAGTTCACCGACGTGCTCTGGCCAGACTTCGGGCGTGTGCAGTGGGAACTTACCCTCACCGACTTCGCGGCACGCAAGCAGCGGGGCGGAGCATGAAGGCGACGCCGGGTAGGTCGTCCAGCTCGTCCTCGGTGAGCTCGCGCGTTTCGTCCATCGCCCTCATGATGCCGACCCGGCCGCGGCCGGTCAGGCGGCCTGGCCGAAGCCAGCGGCGGCCTGGTCCTGGTCGCGGAGCTGGGTGAAGTCGACGTCCAGCTTCGGATCGTACGCCTCGGGCTGGATGCCGAGCTCGTGTGTGCTGTACTCGCCGAACCTGTTGATGTGCTCGGTCAGATAGGGGGCTTCCCCCAAGGCCACGGAGTTGGGGCCTGCCGGGAAACAAGCCGTCGCTTCCGTGGTCGAGTGTCGTTGTTGTGGTATGGGGACGCCGGAGGGGATCGAGACCGTGCTGGCAGCGAAGTTCCAGGCGCTGTTTCCGCACCTGGACGAGCGGCAGCGGCGGCTGGCCATAGGGGCGGAGGCGCGGTCGCTGGGGCATGGCGGGATTCGTGTCGTTGCCCGTGCCGCCGGGGTGCGTGAGGGGACGGTGTCGCGTGGGGTGACGGAACTGGAGTCCGGTGAAGCTCCGTTGGGGCGGGTCCGCCGGGCTGGCGGGGGCCGCAAAGCGGGCGGTGGACCTCGATCCGGGCCTGCGGCTCGCGCTGCTCGCTCCGGTGGAGCCGGACATGCGCGGGGATCCGATGTCGCCGCTGCGCTGGACGACGGAGTCGACGCGGCAGCTGGCCGCCGAGCTGACCCGCCTGGGGCATCGGGTCTCGGCAGACACGGTGGCCGCCGTGCTGCGTGAGGAGGGGTTCAGCCTCCAGGGCAACGCCAAGACCGTCGAGGGCGCCCAACACCCCGACCGGGACGGGCAGTTCCGCTATATCAACGAGGAGACCAAGGACTTCCAGGCCGCCGGGGACCCGGTGGTCAGCGTGGACACCAAGAAGAAGGAGCTCGTCGGCCAGTTACAAGAACGCCGGCCACGAGTGGCGGCGTGAAGGTGATCCGGTCCGGGTCCGCACCCACGACTTTCCCGACGCGGATCTGGGCAAGGCGATCCCGTACGGGATCTACGACCTGGCCGCGGATGCCGACTGGGTCAACGTCGGCACCGACCACGACACCGCCGCCTTCGCCGTCGCTTCTATCCGCCGCTGGTGGCACACGATCGGGCGTGATGCCTACCCGAACTCCCGACGCCTGCTGATCACCGCGGACGCGGGTGGTTCCAACGGCTACCGCACCCGCGCCTGGAAGTTCGAGCTGGCCACCCTGGCTCTGGAGACCGGCCTGGACATCACCGTGTGTCACTTTCCTCCCGGTACTCAATGCCGTTGCTTGAGTCATTGAACTATCGCTGGGTGCAAGGTGATGACCTTCGCCGAGGCCTTGCGGGTGGGCCGGAGTACTTGCCCTTTGGTCCGGTAGGAGTACTTTGAATCGGGCCGTTTGATCAAGCGGTCGGCCTCGCGGCTTCGGCGGGGTCCAGGTGAGGGCCCCGAAGTTTCCGGACAGGGACCCAATAGGGTTTCCCTGAACAGGGAACGAGGAAGCACGAAGTGGCGCCACTCAGCAAGTACACACCCGAGTTCCGTGAAGAAGCCATCCGGATCGCGCTGAGCTCGAGTAAGACGATCTCCGAAGCAGGCCGCGAGCCCGGGATGAACCCCGAAACCCTCCGGGACTGGGTGAAGAAACACAAGGCACGCCAGGAGCCGGCGCCAGACGCGGAACTGACGCTCAGCGAACGAGCACGCCTCAAAGAGCTGGAACGCCGGATCCGCGAAGCCGAGATGGAAGAGCCTTCCTCAAAAAAGCCGCAGCGTACTTCGCGGGGGATCCCCGGCAGCGAGCACGTACGAGTTCATCAACGAGACGCGGCTCGACACGACGGAGTACGCGTACAGCGTCGAGTACATGTGCAAGCGACTCGGCGTCTCCAAATCCGGCTACTACGACTGGTGAGGCCGTCCCGAATCCGCGACAGCCGAACGGCGTGAGGAACTGAAACTGCTCATCACGAAGGCGTTCGAGGACTCCGACAGCACCTACAGCCACCGGCGCATCCACGCACAACCGCACCGCCGGGACGTCACCGCCGGCCTGGAGCCGGCCCGCCGCCTCACGCGCGAACCGGGCCTGGAGCCCTCCCAGCCGAAGCCGAAACGCTTCGGCCTCACCCAGGGCACCCCCGGCCCCGCGCCTGACCTCGCCGGCCGGAACTTCACCGCCGACGCTCCCGGCCAAAAGCCGGTCGGGGACATCACCTACGTGTCCACCAGTGAGAGGTGGCTGTACCTGGCGACCGCCATCGACCGCCGCACGAAGGAAGCCATCGGCTACGCCATGGACGACCACTACCACACCCCCCTCACATCCCGGGCCATCCGCAACACAGCCCGGAACAGGAAACTCACAGACGGCACAATATTCCACTCGGACCGCGGATCGAACTACAGGCCAGCCGAGCACGGTGAGACATTGAAACACCTCGGCCTTCCACGTTCCGCCGGACGGACCGGGACCTGTTTCAATAACACTATGACGGAATCATTCTTCGCGGCGCTGAAGAACGAGCGTGTATCCAGGATGACTTACCTGACACGCGAAGCCACCCGGCAGGACATCACTCGGTACATCGAATCCTGGCACAAACACAAACACCTCCACTCGGCAGTGGGTAACCGCCCACCTCGCGAAGCCCACACCGAATACCAGACATTGCACATCACGGCGTGAAGTCATCACCAGACACCTGCCCGGAAAGCGCGAGACCCCTCAGGTAGCGGTATCCGGTGGCCTGGGAGATACCGGCATCCCGGGCCAGGCAGTGGACACATGTGCAGTCGCGGAACCAGCGCAGGACCAGTACCGCCTGCCGGAACGGGCCCAGTGCCCGTGTCCCACGACGGGTACCGATCGCACGCCGATGTCCGGCGAGCAAACGAGCGAGGTACTCGACCACGGGACGTGGGACATCGGGCATGGCACGATGAGAGACCACGTGAAGCCTCCAGAGTCGGACAGGAATTGTCGCAAGTCCCGTCCTACCAGGGGCTTCACGTGCTGTTCAGAGCCCAGACAGGACGAACACCTCCATCCCTGCACCCACTCGCTGAGAAAACCTCACTGAGCCTTTTCCAAGCTGGTGGTGCTGACCGCGCGTTGAACGGTTCTGTGGAACAGCTATGCTCCTGGCAGACGGGTTCTCGACCAAGATCACCCGTGTCCGCCAGGAGCTTCGGCTGCTTGTCTGCCCGTCGTCGATCGATCTGTCCACCCGCACCCTGCGGTTCCTGACCGGGCACCTGACCAGCCAGGCGGCAGGAGATCGGAACGAGATGGCGACGCCTTCCCGCCACACGTCAGGCCCCGCTGGCCCTGGCCCACCTGCGGTGCGGCGACACCTACGCCCAGCTCGCCGCAGGATTCGGCATCGCGACCGTCTACCGCTACATACGCGAGGCCGTCGACGTCCTGGCCGCCCTCGCCCCGACCTTGACCGAGGCGATGCGGACGATCCAGACGAAGGCGTTCGTCATCCTCGACGGCACCCTGCTGCCCATCGACCGCATCGCCGCCGACACCCCGTACTACTCCGGGAAACATAAACGCCACGGCATGAACGTCCAGGTCCTCACCGACCCGTGCGGACGGCTGCTCTGAGCCTCACCGGCCCTGCCCGGCTCGGCCCACGACCTGCCCGCCGCACGACAGCACGGGAGCGTCGAAGCCCTCGCTGACGCAGGGCTCAAATGCTGGGCAGACAAGGCGTATCAAGGTGCCGGCAGACCCGTCCGGGTACCGTTTCGGGGCCGTCGGCTCAAACGATGGAAGCACCGCCACAACACCACCCACGCCAAGATCCGCTGCCTCGGCGAGCAGGCCATGGCCACTCTCAAAGGCTGGCGCCTCCTGCGAAAGCTCCGCCGCAGCACCAACCGCATCACCGACATCGTGAAGACCGACCTCGTCCTTCACCACGCATCAGCGTGAGCTTGGAAAGGGCTCAATGACGACGCAGCCGCCCGCACCAGTCCCGCCAGCCCCACCGTTGTCGGGGAAGCCGCCGCTGCCGCCGCTGCTACGACTGCCGCTGCCGCTGCCGCCGCCGCTGGCTCCGGCACCACCAGAGGCAGGGGTGGCGGGGAAATCCCTTCTGCCGCCTCCGCCGCCTCCGCCGCCTCCGCCGACGGCACCGCACTCGGCTGGTGGTGCCAGGCTCGGTGCCCCGCCGTCACCGCCAGGGTTGCTGCCCGTGCGTCCTGCGCCGTTACTGCCGCGCTTGCCGATACCGGTGCCACTCTCTTCGTAGCAGTGGGCGGCACCAGCACTGGGGGACTTGCCTCCCGGCCCACCGGGGACAAAGTCGTTATTGCTCTGTGCGCTGCCGCCGTCGCCGCCACCACTGCCGACGCCGCCGGCACCGCCGACGCCGGGCGAGGCGCCGGTTCCGGAGGCGCCGGCGACCGCGCCGCCGCCACCACCACCCCCGGGGGAGCTGGGGTCGGAGGTGCCGCCTCCGCCACCGCCACCCGTGCCGCCACCGGAGGCAGCAGCCAGGACGTGGGCCGGCCGCAACTGGCTATCGATCAGGGTGAGGCCAACGACCCTGGAGGCACCGCCTCCTCGCCCCCCACCACTGCCACCGGCACCAGCACCGGAATCGGGGAACGAGCTGACTCCGCCCCCGGCCCCCGCGCCCCCGCCACCGACAGTAACCGCAAGCAGGAAGAAGTCCCTCGAGAGGTCCGCGGCGCAGTGGGAGACGACACTGCCTGCCTGCCCGCCTCCGCCCCCACCCCCGGCAGAGTAATTGAACGCCGCGCCCCCGCCCCCGCCCCCGCCCCCGCCCCCGCCAACGACATGCATCGTGAAGGCAGTGACGCCCCTGGGGATGAAGCAGAGGGTGGTGCCGGGTGTGGTGAAGACGCGGGGGCAGGGCCCAAGGGGCCGGGCGTGGGCGGGGGTGGCAAGGGTCAGGGGCAGGGCGGTGCTGAGCAGACTGAACGCGGCCAGTGACGCTCTGACCACCGTGGAACGCGGATGACGCCTCATTACAGGTACCTCCCTGTTTGGGGCAAGTCGCAATGGTCCCAATTTGACCATGATCCCTATGCCGTCACGAACCTGACGCGCCGAGCTGGCTGAGTGCTGAAAGACGGGCCTCGCGCTCGCTTGATGCCCCGGTCCACGAGTACCAGCATCCCCGGCGCGAGGTGCTCCAACAGGTCCGAGACGAGGCGCTGTTCGTGCACGGGCAAAGGGCCTGTCGCGGCGGCGAACACCGCGTGGGTGCCGCACTCGACCAGTGCGGCAACCCTGATCTGCGGATACGCACTGCGCTGCAACCCGCGCCCCGAGCCGGGCCGGCCGAAGAAGGCGGCGTTCGCATCGGTGTCCGGGACGTCCAGAACGGTGCCGTCCACCGCGACGAGGCGCCACTGCCGATACCAGGCACCGACCGTCTCGGGCGTCGCAACAGGCCGACAGACCCGCGCGAACAACGCCTTCAGCGGCTCCGGCCCCAACCGCGAGCGGGCCCGGCCGATCGCCCCGTCGTCGGCACCCGCCACGGCTTCTCCCACCGCCGCACCCGCTCCAACCCCTGGGTCAGCAACCTGGCGACTTCCTCATAGCCCTGCCCGGAGAACAGACACATCGCCAACACGAAGTACACGACCACACGAGCCGGCAGCAACCGCGACCGCAATTCCGTACGCCCACACTCGGCAACCACCTCATCCACCAGCTCAGGCGGAAACACCCGCGTCAGCACACCCAGAGCGATCCGATCCGACAACCGCTCATCCGACGACTTCACCTGTCCAGGCCTCGGCACACCACAACCAACGACCAACCAGCCACAAAGCCACCGGTATTGGGCCTAGGTCGACATGTGCAAGCGCGACACCCGCTGGCCTCGGCGGTGTCCTGTCAGTCAGCTTGCGTCGCTTCAGTCCTTGCGCCTCCGCACGCGACCACCCTTCACCGTCCTTCGAGGATGCCTAGCCAGCCGGGCGCTGCTCAGGAGAAAGTGTTGTGCTGCACGTTGTGGTCACCGACCTGAACACCCTTTGCCTGTCGTGCGTCGACGAGGTACTTTCCATTCGCAACGCCGGACGGATCGGTCAACTCCAGCACCCGCTGCGCTGCGCTGACAATCGGCTCGCTGTCCGCCGCGCCAGACTCTTCAAGTTCCGGAAGCAACTCGTTCTGCTAGCTGGCGTCGGCAGTGGGCGATCCATCGAGCAGCCCCTGGAGTTCCACCGCGACTGGACAGTCGGTCGTTACGCTGTGAGGGTGTGAGTTTGTTCGTGGCGCTGACGCGTCTCGAGCGGGGTGGGACAGCCCCGCTGCGGATGCTTGCGCAGGCGTCGGCGGTTGCAGAAGGTCTCGGCGAGGGAGGAGATCTCCGCTCTCGCGGTGGCCCGGTCGGGCCAGATACGGGTGTTGATCTCCTCTTTCAGCACGGCGAAAAAGGCTCTCGGCCGCGGCGTTATCGTAACAGGAGCCCGTTCTTCCCACGCTCTGCCTCAGGTTCAACTTGCCTATGTCGCGGCGCAGTTCACCCGAGGTGTTCGCTGCCGCGGTCCGAATGTGCGATGCAGCCGGGTTTCAGAGGGCCACGGCCAGCGGCCGTCATCAGCGCGTCGACGACCAGGCCGGCGCGATGGTGGTCGGCCATCGAGTAGCCGGCTGTCTCGTGGGTGGCCGGGTCCAGCCAGGTCGCGAGGGAGAGCCGGCCCTCGGCGGTGGGGATGTGGGTGACGTCGCCGACCGGCTCGGTGCCTGGCGTGTGCGCGGTGAAGTCGCGGCCGGGCAGGGCGCGTGCGGGCACGGCCTTCTTCACCTGCCGGGTCAGGTTCCGGCGCCTGCGGCGGGTCACGCCGCTGATGCCGCGCTCACGCATGATGCGCTCGATCCGCTTGCGGTTCACTCGCCTGCCCAGGCGTCGGAGTTCGGCGTGGACGCGTGGGGCACCGTAGGTGCCCCTGGAGACGGTGTGCAGCACGGTGATCTCGTGCGCGAGGGCCTCGTCGGCCGCTTTCCGGGCGGCCCGGGCCTTCGCGGCGGCCTGCCAGGCGTAGAAGTGAGGAGCGGGCCACACTCAGCAGCCGGCACAGGAAAGCGATGCCATGGATGGTCTTCCCCGCCTCGATGAACGCGAACGTGTCGTTCACCGGTCGCTCTCCTTCGCGAAGAAGACCGCGGCTTTTCGCAGTACCTCGATCGTCTTGGCCTGCTCGGCAGCGAGCCTGCGCAGCCGCTTGAGCTCCTCGCGCTCCGCCGTACTGAGCTCGCCGGGGCGGCCTTCACCGCGGTCGGTCTTGGCCTGCTTGTACCAGCCGCGCAGCGACTCCGGGCTGACCCCGACCTCCCGGGCGACCTCGGCGACCGTGCGGCCCGTGGAGCCGACGAGCGCGATCGCATCCCCTTTGGACTCCGCGGTGTACCGCTCCGTGTACTTACTTCCCACCCGGCACTGCTTTCCCTGGGCTCACATGTCCCCGTATCCAGGCACCCAAGCAACAGGTGGAACTTCACGGTCTTCGAGTTCGAACAACAACACCAGCGAGTCCATAGACTCACACTCGCAGCATGAACCCCTGTGGCCACACTCCCGGGGACACCTCAACTTCGCCGCGTGAGATCAATTGCGCAACGGGGTCCGTCGACGGCTTCTGCAACCTCCGGCGCATCCAGAGCGGCTCGGCTACCTCAGCCCAATCGAGTCCGAAGAGAAGCACTACGCCGAACAGGCATCGACCGAACGAGCGAAACCTGAACACCCGCCAAACCCTCGCTGACCAGCTAATCGACACCTCCCACACGCCGGGAACCTCAGAGCCACGATTCACCCGCCGACAGCCAGCTTCCCGTCGGCACGACCGCTCACCTTCATTCCACGCCTGATTGGGTCTCCTTGCCCCAGGTGACCACCACCTTCTCGTCCCGCCCAGCCGCCCGATGGACCTGTACCGTGAACCCCATCTGGTGCAGGATCCGCCAGATCTGTACGTCGCTGAAGCGGACATGGAAACGGCGTGAGACCAGCACCCCTACCCGGGCCGTCGTCCATCTCTGCTCCCCCGCCCAGCCATGCGCGGCCGGCCCCTCCTCCAGAGCCTGTGCCAGCCACGCCCGCCAGGCGGGTTTCATCCGCGACGGCCGGCCCGAAGGGCCCCGCGACCGCAGTGCTTCCACACCACCGGACCGCCACGCCGCACACCAGACATAAGCGGTCTTCCGCGACACCCGCAGCCGTTTAGCCACTGCCTGCGGCGGAACCTGCCGAGCAAACAACGCAGCAGCCTCAAAACGAACCTGCTCCCTCACAGCCCGCTCTTTCGGGGTCAGGCCACCCCCATCGGGATACCGCACACCTACCGACATACACCCGCCAGTCCACCCCGTCACCCCCGAGCAAAGACCTCAGAAGCCGCCCGGGCGGCGCTGGGCGCACTGGACCTCCAGTGCGCCAGTGTGTGCAACCGTACGCGGTCCGATTCCACCGGTACGTTCCCATACGAGCGGGCGCTACGCGTTCAAAACGGGCGCATGCTGTGCCCCAACAGCTCAAGAGGCACCGCGTCTACAAGGAGGACGAACATAATGATTCCGCGTTCGGCACGGCCCCATTACGCCGGGCTCAAAACCGCTGCGGCGATGGCCGTCTCGGTAGCCCTGGCCAGTGCGGGACTGATTCTCCCCACCGCACCGGCCCACGCCCTCACCGGCGACCTGGCATGTACAACAAAGGCCACGGTGACCTTCAGCCCGGCGCTCAGACCAGCCACCGAGTCCTCGGTGAGCGCCACCGGTACGCTGCCCACGTGCGCCTCGGCCAACGGCAAGTTCTCCCAGCTGAAGTCGGCCACCATCACCGGCACCGAGGGCACAGCGACGGCGACCGGTTTCGTCCTTCGGTGCCCAGCGTTGCTGACCGTAACGGCAACCGCTACCCTGGCCTGGCAGAATGGTGAGAAGAGCAGAATCAGCTTCACCCTCAGCACCGACCCCAGCCAGGGGGTAAAGCTCAGCGGCACGGTGACCAGCGGACCAATGGAGGGTGACACCCTCTACGCCGTACCAGTGGTTACCCTCAATACGAGCTGTCCAATGGCGGGCCTGAACACCCTCACCGCCGTGACCGGGGCCTTGATCTTCACCTGATGCGATGAAGGGGCGGAGCCTCCCGCTCCGGCCGGGAGCGGACGATGCTCGGTCCAGGTGAGAGAAGTTTCGCCCCCAGGCAGGAGGCCCCTGACTTCTCGTATTCGGGCCAGACCTTGACGCGGGTGAAGACCTTCTCGTGGAAGACGTCGAAGCAGGCCGGGGTTGAGGGCGTCGAGCTGGGACTGGAGTTCCTGGGGGGCCGTCGTGCAGCGGGCGTAGCCGATGCGGACCGCCGTGATCCCCGCTTCCAGGGGTGGGGCCTGGGCGGGCACGTGCGCGCCGAGCTCGGACCCGAGCGTCCAGCGTTTGCCGGGGTGGCGGTCGGGCGGGGTGAGGACGTGGAGTTCCTCGGCGACGCGGGGCACGAGCTGAAGGCGGCGGGTGTGGTACTTCGCCGCGGTCTTCCCCGCACCGGTGCGGCAGGCCGACCCGGCGGGCGCGTCGCAGGTCGGGCAGGGGTGACGTTCGATGGCGCAGGCGGCGTCGAACTCCTCGCCAGTCATCCCTCAGAAGCTGCAGGTGTGACGACGTTTCAAGAAAGCATTCCAAGAAGCCGATTGAGAACGTGGAGGGCGGTCATTTCGGACACCGGGTGGACGGCCGAGGCTGCTTCTCACCCATCTGTGAGAAGCATGCAGCGTTGCCCCTTGGCTTTGGGCCTGGCCGATGCGTCCTCGCGGATGACGGCGCCGCATTGCACGGCAGAACTCTTGGCTGCGCACTGGAGTTCAAGGGGGGGCTCTTGCGCTCGGAGCGCCCCTATGACGTCCGCAGCAAAGTTGAAGTGCTCCTTTCCGATCAGTGCGCCCCCTGATCAGGCTTTTCTGTGCAGTGCAAAGGGAGTGACATCGATAGCACGGTGTGACCCCCGAGCACCACAGAAGTTGAGTTGGAGAGGAGGGCCTCATGGTCAGGTATGTGCTGACGAACTCGGGGCGGCTGGCGGTGCTACAGGGCAGCCCTCCCGAAATCCCGCGAGTGCACCAGGTATTGGACGGTGCGGCGGATGATTCGCGGGTGGTGGTGGCCTATTACGGGCGGCATCAGCGCTTCGAGGCCACGGGTGAGGTGGCCCTGGTCGACGGGCAGCAGATTCCGGTCTTCCAGTTCGCCTACAGCACCGCGATCGCCGAGTAGTACGGGGGCGCACAATGAGCGTTTTCCAAGCTGGCGGTGCTGGCGGCGAGTTGGACAGTCCTGCGCAACGACGAAGCTCCTGGCAGACGGGTTCTCGGCCAAGATCACCCGTGTCCGCCAGGAGCTTCGGCTGCTTGTCTGCCCGTCGTCGATCGATCTGTCCACCCGCACCCTGCGGTTCCTGACCGGGCACCTGACCGCCAGGCGGCAGGAGACCGGCACGCGGTGGCGGCGGCTTCCCGCAGCACGACAGGCCCTGCTGGCCCTGGCCCACCTGCGGTGCGGTGGCACCTACGCCCCTCTCGCGACCGGTTTCGGCATCGGGATCACGACCGCCTTCCGCTACATACGCGAGGCCGTCGACGTCCTGGCCGCCCTCGCCCCGTCCCTGGCCGACGCGATGAAGACGATCCGGAAGAAGGCGTTCGTCATCCTCGACGGCACCCTGCTGCCCATCGACCGCACCGCCGCCGACACCCCGTACTACTCCGGGAAACACAAACGCCACGGCACGAACGTCCAGGTGCTCACCGATCCGTTCGGACGGCTGCTCCGGGCCTCACCGGCCCTGCCCGGCTCGACCCACGACCTGACCGCCGCACGACACCACGACATCATCGTTCTTCAGCGTTGCCGCTCCAGGGTGAGGACGGCTTTGGCGATGGACATCATGCGGCTGGGGCTGCCTCGGGATCTGCGGAAGATCCGCCAGGACTTCAGGCGGGCGATGCCGCGTTCGATGGGTGCGCGTACTGCGGCCAGGGCCCGGTTAACGGTTTTCTCGGTGGGGGTCAGTTCCTGCAGAGGCCTGCGTTTGACGCCGGTAGTCAGCCACGGACCGGCGCCCTGGTAGGCGAGATCGGCCAGGATGGGAACGCCCTGGCGCTCGCAGATTCGGATGATCCGGTGGGTGCGGGCGGCGGTCAGGTCGTGGGTGCGGCCCGGCAGAGAGGGCGAGAGCCACAGGAGCCGGCCGCCGGGATCGGTGACAACCTGCACGTTCACGCCGTGGCGTCGGTGCTTGTGGGAGTAGTCGGCCCGGCCGTCGCCGACCCGTCGCATTCGGCGGGAGTGGCGTCGGGCAGGACGAAGTCGGGATCATGCTCGCGCAGCGTCTTCAGCAGACCAGGAGCACGCTCGGCGAGCAGGTGGATGACCGCACGGGTATAGGCATAGGCGGTGGACTCGCTGATCCCGAACCCGGCAGCGATCTTCGCCAGAGTGGTGTGCTCGCGCAGGTACACCAGTGCCACCATCGCGCGCTGTGACGGGCGGAGCTTGCAGCGCCGGTCGCCCTCACGCGTGACGATCAGCATGGTGACCCACTCCACGAGTGCATGAGGCAGGTCGAGTGCGGCAGGATGGATGACCAACGAGGCCCCCGAGCAGCGTTGTTGAGACGTCAGACATCTCGATCAACAGCCCGGAGGCCTCGCTCGTTGCGCTTCACGGACCGTCACCCAAACGGTGGCCACATCGAAGAAGCTCATCGAAACCCTCGCCGAAACGGACCTCAAATGCTGGGCAGACAAGGCATACCAAGGCGCCGACGGAACCATCCGAGTCCCGTTTCGCGGCCGCCGACTCAAGCGATGGAAGCGGCGCCACAACACCACCCACGCCAAGATCCGCTGCCTCGGCGAGCAGGCCATGGCCACCCTCAAAGGTGGCGCCTCCTGCGGAAACTCCGCCGCAGCACCAACCGCATCACCGACGTCGTGAAGGCCACCCTCATCCTCCACCAGGCATCAGCGTAAGGTTGGAAAACGCTCTTTGTCTCGCTGCACCGGAGCGCGAGCTGTAGCGCCTTGTTATCTGCCGACCCAGAGCATTGGCGGATTTCGCACGTTGGGTACCCGTTAATTCACAGCAGAGTGAAGGCACTTGAGGTATGCAAGAATCCGTGGTGTACGGGTATCAGGAGAGGGAAAGCACGGATGCCGGAGAGGAATGGCGAGTTCGGCATGTATGGCGCTCGTGGTGTGAAGAGTCATGAGGCTGAACAGGCAGTCACCTGCGAAGTCCCCGAACTCCGGGCCCAGGCGCTCGCCCTCCTGATACGAAAATTCTTCGTTGGCAAACATCAACTGGCGGTCAGGAAGTCCCGGCGGGCTGCAGGCTGACCTGGTAGCCGAGTTGGTTGAGCTGGCTGACCAGCCGTCGGGTGGCCCGGGTCTTCCCGGTGCGTTCCAGGAAGTAGTCGCCGCCGAGGTCCTGGTGCGGGACGTCGCCGGTGAGCATGTGCCAGACGGCGATCAGGAGGGAGTGTTCCAGGGCGACCACCGCCCGGCGTTTGCCGCGGCGGGCGACCAGGCGTCGGTAGCGGGCGGCGAGGTAGGTGTTCTTGGTGCGGGCGGCGGCCATCGCGGCCTGGCCGAGGGCGGCCTTGAGCCAGGGGTCGCCGTGCCGGGTCCGGCCGGTGGGCTGGCGGCCGGCGGACTCGTGGTTGCCCGGGCAGACCCCGGCCCAGGAGGCCAGGTGCTCGGCCGAGGCGAAGCGGGACATGTCCGTACCGATCTCGGCCAGGATCACCTCCGCGGCCCGGGTGCTGACGCCGGGGATGGTGGCCAGCAGCTGCACGCTGCGGCGCATCGGCTCCAGCGCGGTCCCGATATGGGTGCTGAGGCGGGCCTCCATCGCGGTGGCGGCGTCGATCCGGTCCAGCATCGCCCTCGCGAGGAACGCGTGGTGGTCGCCGAAGCGGCCGGTCAGGGCCTCGATCAGGTCCGGGATCTTCAGCCGCAGGCGGCGCTTGGCCAGGTCCGCGAGTACGCGCGGGTCGCGCTCGCCCGCGATCAGAGCCTCCAGCATGGCCCGCCCGGACACGCCCAGGATGTCACTGACCACGCAGGACAGCTTGATCCCGGCGTCCTCCAGGAGTTTCTCCAGCCGCTGGGCTTCCCGGGTTCGCTCGCGGATCACCTCGGTGCGGTAGCGGGTGAGGTCCCGCAGCTGGCGGATCGGCTCGGGTGGCACGAACGAGGGGCGGACCAGGCCGTGCTCGACCAGCTTGGCGATCCACTCCGCGTCCTTCACGTCCGTCTTGCGCCCCGGCACGGCCTTCATGTGCCGGGCGTTGAGCAGCCAGCACTCCATGTCGTGCTCCAGCAGGTAGAACACCGGCTTCCAGTAGATCCCGGTCGCCTCCATCCCGACCACGGTGACCCCTTCGGCCAGCAGCCAGTCCCGCATGGCCAGCAGGCCTGAGGTCATCGACGTGAAGGTCCGCACCTCGCCGCGGCGCCGCCTGCCGGCGCCGGGCACCCGGATACAGACCTTCACGTCAGCCTTGCTGATGTCGATCCCCGCACACCGCTCGTAGACCACGTCCATCGCTCCGGCACCTCCCTTGGGCCGTTCGCCCCGAGCACGGCCGCCCGGGGAGATCCGGAAGGCGAAAGATCCTGATACTCGTGCTCGAAGCAACACTTCCGGGTGCCTGTCGAGTGATCTCCAGCGTCTTGCAAATCCACGGGGTCGGACACGCCAAGGCTGAACGACGTCAACCGGACGGCCGCAGGCCCATTTTCGCGCCCTCGGGGCGGCGCCCGCAGGGCGCTCGGATTGCTGATCCGGGGGTAGCGACGGTTCGGACCGCATCCAGCGATCCCGGGCTGTTCGAGCTGCCTGGCCTCTGGGGAGAGGAGCGCGCGCAAACGCATGGCCACCCTGGGGGTGGTCTACGACACGACGCCCGCACCCCACCGTCCGCATGATGTGATCACCCTGCCCGGCGGCCGCCAGGACGGCGATGTCCCACGGCCCGGTCCCAAGGCGAGGGGAAAGTGGCTGTGCGGCTCGGTCATCCACGGCGTCGGCCACGTCATCTCCCGCGTGTTCGACCACGCCGAGGCCAGAGACCCTGGCCACTGGCGGCGCTGGGTCGTCCTGGTCGACGGCGCCCGCCACCAACTCGACATGATCCAAGCTGAAGCCGAACGCCGTGGTGTCACCCTGGACATCGTCATCGATATCGTCCACGCTCTCGAATACCTCTGGGCCGGGGCATGGAGCTTCCACGCAGGCGATGATCCGGTGGCAGAGGACTGGGTCGCCACCCATGCGCTGACACTCCTGGCCAGCGGAGCCGTTCAGGTCGCCGATGCCATCGAAGCCCAGGCTGACGCCGCCCAGCTGGACGACGATCAACGTCGCGGCGCCGACCGCTGCGTCAACTATCTGTATGCGAACGCCGAGTTCATACACTACGACCAGGCCCTCGCCGCCGGCTGGCCCATCGCGACTGGGGTCATTGAGGGCGCAGCCAGACACCTGCTCGCCGACCGCCTCGATGTGACCGGATCCAGGTGGGGCCTCGAGGGCGCCGAAGCCATACTCAAACTCCGCGCCGTCACCGCCAACGGGCACCTCGAAACCTACTGGCGATTCCACATCGACCAAGAAGACCAACGCCTCTACCCCACCCCCGACCAGGCCCAATACGCTCTCACAGCCTGATCGGCGAGCTCACTCGAAGAGAGCCACACCCCTGGAGGAAGGGCACGGACTCGGCCCACGCGTTCTCCCACAACCGCACGATCGCCGGGTACTCGCCGCCCCAGGCGTCGCGGAACTCAAGGAACCGCTCCCCCGCGATGTCCTGAGTGGCGGCGGTGCAGACGACCTTGAGCGCACGTGCGATCTTGTCCCAGTCCTGCCGGGCCGCGTAACGGAACGACGCCCTGATCAGGTGAAGCCGTCAATTAACAACCTGGTGGATATCGGCGCCGACTGAGGTGAGCAGGTCGGCTGCGGTGGGGTGACGATGGTCGGCCGGGGCGATGTCGATGCGACGGTCGTCGAGGATGGGCAGGACGTCGCGGATCGCGTTCCACAGGGTGCTCTTGCAGACGCCGAACAGCTCGGCGAGAGCGTCGAGGCCGCAGACGCGGCGGTGGTAGAGGATCGCGGCGAGGATCCGGTCGCCGTCGGTGATCTTCTGCCGGAACACGCCGCCGCGGGTGCCTGGACGCCGGTTGCCGCCGCGCTGGCGGTGGCGGCGCTCTTCGTCTGTTTCGACAACCCGATGGCTGAATCATTTTTCGGAGTCCTGAAGAATGAGCGCGCATCCCGCGTGACGTACTTGACCCGCGAGGCCACCCGGCAGGACATCACTCGCTTCATCGAACTCTGACACAATCACAAACGCCTCCCTTCGGCAATGGGTTACCGCACCCTCCGCACGAAGTTCATGCCGAATACGAGAAGTTGCGAATCGCCGCGTGAAATAGGCCGTCAGACGCCTATCCGGGAAACGCGAGGCCCCTCAATGGATAACTTCCTCTGGATCCTGGGAGGGCCTCACCTGCACCGGATCTGGAAGCTGGGCACACCGCTCGGGATTCGACGAGCAGACGACGATATCCGCGTCGTCGAGGTAAACCTCTTCATTCCTGAAGCTACTACCCGGGGTATCGAGCAGCCTATAGAACGCTTTCTGCTCTCCAAAGAGTCCGGTATACGAATAACCAACTCTGACGAGCCTGTTGACTGTCTCGACGTACTCGACTTCGAAGAGGCCACTGATGGTCTTCCCGAAGGACATCAGACACGTGCCGCGCTCGAGGTATCTCGTACCATATCCGCGACCCTCGAATTTCATCTTATATGTCCCGCCGAGCCCTGTCTCTTCATAATGGTAGAGCAGCCCCTTTGCCGCACTTACGCGGGCCTCGCAGCGTTGGGATTTCGGCTTCTTTCGGTTCTCCTCAAGCCTGGTGCACTCCTGACTCGGACACTTCACCACCCCCTCCTCCAACTGGACGAAGACCTCTCTGTCATCATATCTCCTCGTCTCGTCCTCCTTGAGGTGCAGGAAGCGCCGTCGACGGTCATGCATATCGGGAAGATATTTTCCGACCTCGGTGATGCACCGACCGGGATCAGCAATCTTGTCCGAAGTGGCTACGACTTTATAGCCACCCCCGATCGCCTTTTCCTCCTCATACTTGTACAAGACGGTTTCTCCCCTAGTCCGGTACAAACATGGCTTCGCAACCTCAGGTCTAGCCTCTTGAGTGGCCGCAGCAGCTACTAGGTAGGCCTCGTAGCATGTTTGTGAAAATTCGTCGTCGCAATTGTCCTTGGCCCACACTGAGAGACTAGGAAAAAGATCGTGTTCAGCGGGTAGGCAACCATCACAAGGATCTCCTGTGCGGGTAGCCTGAGAGGTTTCCATTCCTGCCGGTTGGGCCGCCATTGCAGGAGGTGGCAGGACAGAAACCACAGCAGCGAGAGCCGTGGCTGCCAGCAGGCTGACCCTGATACGCGCGCGAGCGAGCATGACATCTCCATCTGTGACTGATCTTGGTCAGACAGGGCAGGAACGGACGGACATGGTGAACCGAACCCTGCCCTGATCCGGGACATCGCTTGAAGCCCCGACCGATGGAGCTTCCATACGGCTGAGCATGCCCTGGCCATCCACCAAGGGCACAGCAGGTTAGACCAGACGGTGCATCAGCGACGGTCGGGCCCTGTGTGTGGCTGTGACGTCGCTATTCGGTCTCGATGAGGGCGGCGTTGAAGGTGTCAATGGCCATCTCGTGCAGCTCATCCAAGATTTCCGTGAAATCGAAGTGTGTCACCATGCGCTCGTGCCGCTCAGTCACACCTCCGTGGACACTAGTGCTGCGTTCCTCATAAGACGTACACATATCGACGCTTGCGTGTGCGGGTGGGAGGGGCCGGTCGGCCCCAGACCCAGGGTCTGGCGTGGGCGTTGAGCTGGGTGGTGGCTATTTCGGTGGCGTAGGTGATGTCGTGAGGATTGCAGAAGGAACGACCGGCGAGGGCGGCCTTGCGGAACAGCCGCCACCAGCCTTCTTGCAGGTTGAGCCAGCAGGCGCCGACGGGGATGAACGCGTGGTGGATACGCGGGTGGTCTTCCAGCCAGGCCCGGGTGGACACACTGCGGTGCGCGGACAGGTTGTCGGTGACGATCCAGATCGTCCCGGTCGGGTTGGCCTGCTCGACCCGCTCGAGGAACTGCTGGTAGCAGACGCTGCTGCGCGATGGTGCGGTCATCGTGACCTCATGACCGTCACGGATACGCAGCCCGCCGAAGACCCAGGTCTTCTCCGGCCCGCGTCCGTAGTCAAGTTCGGACTTGATCCGGTGCCCATCCGCGACCAGGCCGGTGCGGGTGGAAACGTACGCGGGATCACCGGACCGAGTTCGTCGGCGCAGATGACCGTGGCGCCGGGCGGCGGACTGGTGTACAGGCCGATGATCCGCGTCCTTTTGGGGCGTCCGGATCACGCGAGCGGGTCCACGAACGGGGACGACGCCATCGCACCCCCTCGGCCAACAGGATCCGGCGGACCTGTGAACGGCCGACCTGGATTCCCCCGGCCTGGGCTGCAGCGGCCAGCGCGGACAAGGTCCACTCCGCCGGGCCCAACTCATCTGGTGCCCACAGCTCGCCGACGGGTTCCCAGCGCAGTCGGCCCGGTGGCAGCCCTCTGACCAGCGCGATGATGCGAGAGCGTTCCTGCTCGGTGATCCGGCGCTTGCGGCCCTGCCCGCCCAGGTCCTCCAGCCCAGCAATGCCCTGACGGTTGAAGCGGTGCAGCCAGCGCCGCACGGTCTTGGCACTGCACCCCAACGTGTCCGCGATCGCCGGCACCCGCTGTCCGGACCAGCTCAGCTGAACCATGCAGGCCCGCATCGACAGATCGCGCGGCGCTTTCCGGGCCCGCACCAGCCGGTTCACGATCTTCTGCTCTTCCTCGCCGCGGCCTGGCCGCGCCCACAGCACCATCGCTCAGCACCCACCCCGAGCATCCGCGCATGCCCCGCTACCAGCACATTTACCCCCCAAACGGGAACGCAGCACTAGTACTCCAGTGGGACTTCGCCATTCCTGCTGGTCAGAGGC
Source organism: Streptomyces sp. YIM 121038 (assembly GCF_006088715.1). Lineage (NCBI taxonomy): Bacteria > Bacillati > Actinomycetota > Actinomycetes > Kitasatosporales > Streptomycetaceae > Streptomyces > Streptomyces sp. YIM 121038. The sequence continues at coordinate 699,708 of NZ_CP030772.1, read as the reverse complement.
GTTCTTTCGAGCCTAGTGGGCTGATGGTGCGGCAGGGGCCGGTTCCGGGAAGGTGTTTCAGGCGCGGGTGCGTCTGCGGTAGTGGCAGGCGCGGGCGATGGCCTGGTGGTGTCTGCGCCAGCGCGACCAGGCCAGTGCGCCGACACCGCGGTGCGCGGGCCGGGGGTCGACAACTGCCAGCAGGCGCCGGACTTCAGCCACGGTGAGCGGGGCCAGGTCGGCTGTGTCGTTTCTGCCGCCCCCCTTTCGATTGCCGCGGTGGCCATGGCGGCGAGGAAGGCGTGCGCGAGCATGGCCAGGGTGATGTGCCGATACCAGCCCGGATAGCGTCGCACCTCGTACTCGTCGAGGCCGCACTGGCCCTTGGCGGCCTGGAAGCACTCCTCGATCGCCCAGCGGGAGCCGGCGACGGCCACCAGCTTCTCGACCGTAGTGCCGACGGGCGCGTAGGCCAGGTAGTAGGCGATCTCGTCGGGACGCTTGAGGCTGCGGCGGGCCAGCACCCACCGCTCGTGGGTGGGCGGATCGGGGTCGAAGACGATGTTGGCGGGCAGCTTCGCCGCGGCCCAGTCGTAGACGCGCGGGCCCTTGGCGCCGTTGCCGCAGGACAACTGCTGCCAGGCATCGGTGGGGGCGTCGTCGATGAGCTGGTCGATGCGCCAGATCCCGAACAGCGACTTGATCTGCTGGGACTTGGGCACCGCGAGCACGTAGCCGACCTGGGCTTGCTCGAGCAGGTGGCGAAAGCGCCACTCCTGCCCGTAGAGACTGTCGGCACTCACCCAGGTGATCGGCAGTGGTGAGGCCAGGGCCCGCAGGACCAGGGTGTGGGCGAGTTCTCCCTTGGTGGCGAAGCCGCGCTCAGCGGGGATGCGAGCGGCCCGGCAGCGGTCCGGGTCGTTCGTCCACGACTTGGGCAGATACAACTCCCGGTCCACCAAGGCCCGTCCGCGGCTGGAGGCGTAAGCGGCGAACACGCCGATCTGGCAGTTCTCGGTCCGCCCGGCCGTGCCGGAGCACTGCCGCTGCACCCCGGCTGAGACGACGCCCTTCTTGAGGAATCCGGTGTCGTCGACGATCAGGACGCCGTCCGCGGCGCCGAGCCGTTTGGCCACGTATTCCTGCACGTCGTCCCGGAGTTCGTCGGGGTCCCATTTGCTCCGCGACAGCAGGTGCTGGAGTCCGTAAGGGCCGTTGTGACCGGCGTACTCGGCCAGCTGCCAGCTGTTCTTGCGGCCGACCGGACCCAGCAGGCCCCGGACGTAATCCCGCATCCGGCGCCGCACCTCGACCCGGCCGAACCTTCCGCTCACCCGCAGGAACAGGTCCTCAAGCTCGGCACCCCAGCGTCCCGTGACGAAGTCCGCCATCATGCCCCGAGCCTGCACGTCCCGGCCCGCCGTCCACGACACCTTCCCGGAACCGGCCCCTGCCGCACCATCAGCCCACTAGGCTCGAAAGAACGCCTCTGACCAGCAGGAATGGCGAAGTCCCACTGGAGTACTAGGGCCGTGTGAGGACCTGCTGAAGACACTGTTGCCGCACCTGAGTGGTGTACTGGTGGAGCAAGTGAGCGTAGAGAGCGGATGTTACGCATCGCGGCGCGCACTCGCGGCGAGGCGGCGCTGCCGTGTCCAGACTGCGGGGCCCGATCGAGACGGCGACACAGCGGATACCAGCGCACGGTGGCCGACGGTGCGGTTGGCGGGCGCATGGTCGTGATCGCCTTGGTGGTCCGGCGCTTGTTCTGTGACAACTCTCGTTGCGAGCGGGTGACGTTCGCCGAACAGACCGAAGGGTTGACGGGGCGGTACCAAAGGCGCACGCCCCTTCTTCACCGTCTGCTCACGGCGATCGGCATCGCGCTGTCGGGCCTGCCGGGCGCGAGGCTCGCGGCGCTGTTGCCCACGCCGGGGAGCCGGACCACCATCCTGCGCCTGGTCATGCTGACGCCGGACGCTCCCGCGCCGACACCGAGGGTGCTCGGCGTGGGCGATTTCGCCTTCAAACGCTCGTACGTGTACGGCAGCGTGTTGGTGGACTGCGAGACCGGCGCACCCGTTGACCTGCTGGAAGACCGGGAAGCGGACACCTTCGCCCGCTGGCTCGCCGGACGCGAGGGCATCGAGGCGATCTGCCGAGACCGTGCCGGGGCGTATGCCTCGGCCGCCTCCGCCGCGGCCCCGGACGCTGTCCAGATCGCAGATCGGTGGCATGTCTGGCGGAACCTCTGCGACACCGTCGAGAAGGCCATCGGCGCACACCGCAGCTGCCTGGATCCGCCGAACGAACCCCGGCTCGCACCTGCCAAGGCCGCCAGAACGGAGGGAGTGCAGGCCGCACAGACTCGGCGCCGGCACGCCGAAGTCCATGCCCTTTACGACAAGGGTGTCGGTATCGACCGCACCGCCGCCCAACTCGGCCTGGACCGCAAGACCGTACGCCGCTACGCCCAAGCCGACACCACCGACGACATCATCGGCAACGCTCCTCGGCGCGGCCGCCATGGCCTCGCCCGCTACGCCCCCTATCTCAACCAGCGGTGGAACGAGGGCTGCACCGACAGCGGACGGCTGCACCGCGAACTGCGCGAGCTCGGCTATCTCGGCAGCGCCCGCAGCGTGCGCCGCTGGCTGGAACCCCTGCGCGGAACCAACCCGCCGCTGAACGGGCTGCCCGAGGCACCGACCGTGCGCCAGGCCACCACCTGGTTCACCCGTCACCCCGACGGCCTGACCAGTGAAGAATCCCTTCGCCTCAAGCAACTCGCGGACCGCTGCCCGGAGCTGGCCGACACCGCCGCTCACGTCCGGGAGTTCGCCAAGATCATGGACCGGCTGGACGGCGCCTATCGACTGCCCGGCTGGATCGACCGAGCCGAGAACGCCGAGCTTCCGGTGATCCGCGGCTTCGCGCGCAACCTCCGCAACGACCTCGACGCCGTCATCCAGGGCCTGACCAGTCCGTTCAAGCTCGGGCATCGTCGAAGGCCGAGTCACGGATCTGAAATCGATCAGGAGGCAGATGGCAGGACGTGCAGGCTTCCCGTTGCTGCGGAAGCGCGTCCTGCTCGTGGCTGCCAGTCGCCGAACACCCAGAGTCACAACGGCGACAGCTTCATGACCGATTTCACGGAAATCTTGGATGAGCCCTCGTGCTCCCCGCTGGCGGCCGTTCGGCTTCCCCGTCTGTGTGACACCAGTCCAAGGGAGCCTCGTGACCGCGTCACCAGCATGCCCCAGCCGACGCTGCCCGCGCAGCGGCTCTCGGGCCCGGCGGAGGAGGTGATCCTCGGAGTGGACACCCACAAGGACATCCACGTCGCCGCCGTCATCACCACCCTGGGTGCCTCACTCGCCCACCAGGAGTTCTCGGCAACTGCCACCGGATATCGTCAACTGCTGGCCTGGGGCAGGATGTTCGGTGTGCTGCGGCGGGCGGGTGTCGAGTGCACCGGATCCCTCGGGACCGCGCTGGCCCGGGTCCTGCGCCGCGAAGGCATCGACGTCGTCGAGATCAACCAGCCCGACCGTGCCACCCGACGCAAGCGAGGCAAGACAGACGCCATCGAGGCAGTTGGAGGAGATACGCCCGAAGGGCGGGGGCGCCCTTCGGGCGTATCTCCTCCAACTGTCAAGGAGCTAGGTACTTGCGGTCGTTGGAGACCGTGCTTCGGCGATCATTGGCAGTCGGCTGGGGTGTACGGTGGCGGCCGCGATTTCTTGAACGGCGTAGTCGGGCATCGGACGCAGCCGCCAGCGGGAGCAGACGACCGCCAGCGCGGTAGTTATCTCGGTGATGGCGAAGCCATCTGCGATGCATTTATGGGCTCCAGCAGCAAAAGGAATCATTGCCGCTTTGGGGAGTTGTCCCCCGTGCCGGCGGTGCTTGTGGGAGTAGTCGGCTCGTCCGTCGCCGATCCGGTCGCACTCGGCGGGGGTGCCGTCCAGCAGGACGAAGTCGGGACCGGTCTCGCGCAGGACCTTCAGCAGTCCCGGTGCACGCTCGGCGAGCAGGTGGATGACCGTGCTGGTGTAGGCGTGGGCGGTGGGCTGGCTGATCCCGAACCCGGCAGCGATCTTCGCCAGGGTGGTGTGTTCGCGCAGGTACACCGGTGCCACCATCGCGCGCTGAGACGGGCGGAGCTTGCAGCGCCGGTCGCCCTCACGCGTGACAATGAGCATGGTGACCCACTCCACGAGTGCACGGGGCAGGTCGAGTGCGGCAGGATGGATGACCAACGAGGCCCCCGAGCAGCATGGTTGAGACGTCAGACATCTCGATCAACATCCCGGGGGCCTCGCTCGCTGCGCTATAGGCCGTCACCTGATCGGTGGCCAACTCGAAGAAGCTCATTGGACGCCTGCGACGCCTGTCGTTATTCGTTCCCTTCCCGACACCCGGGTGTCGGGCTACGCGCCCCGGGGCGCGCGAGGTCGTTAGTGCGCTCCGTGTCCGTTCAGGAGCACGGCTGCCGACGGATCGGCGTTGCGTGCGACACGGCGCACTTCGTCGTGCGTGTACGCATCAATCGTGAGTGGTGTGCGCCTTTGCGAACTCGATCCGACAGGTGATCCTGGGAGTCGTGTGCTGTGGTGCTGCTGTGGTGCTGCTGTGTGGAAGCAGGAAACTCTCCTGACCCTGATACGTAGCCGATATTGACCGGGTGCTCAATCGCCTCTCTTGATGAGAGCGCCGCGCCTGTTCGGGAGGACCAGGCCATGACTGTGCTTACGGGAACAATCTCCGAAGTGTGTGAGCTCCAACTGCGTCGGCTGGCAGTCGGTCTAGACCTGGGCGCATATGCGGACCTGGCCGTGGAACTCTTCCGCGAGTTGACTGATCCGTGGAACGAGAAGCCGGTGTCCGCGCTGCCGATGTCGGACGTCTCCCCGGACGGGTCTCCCGTCGAGTTCGCCGCGGAGATCGGTGGGCCTGACCCGTCACTGCAGTTCGCGATCGAACCCATGGCGACGGAAGGAGACCCGGCAGGACAGGTGCTGGCAGCGCGCCGGGTCATGGAGAGTCTGGCGAATCGGTACAGCTCGCGTGCGGATCAGTGGATGGATGTTGCTGGCATCTTTCTGCCCGCCGGTGCCGCGCAGCGGCACGTCGCCATGTTTGGGGCGGAGATCTCCCGCTCAGGGCTTGCGGGTTGCAAGGTGTGGTTCTATCCGTCCGTCACGGGGCGGGAGCGGGCGCAGAGTCTGATGCGTCAGGCGCTGGCCCTGCTGCAGCTGGAGGCGAGCTGGCAGGCGGTTCAGGCACATGCCTGGGGCGGATTCGGCAGAAGCCGCCCCATCCTGTTCTCCCTGGACCTGACGGCAGCCGCCGAGGCCCGCACGAAGATCTATTTCCGGCACTACGGCGCGCGCTCCGAGGATCTTGCAGCGCTCCTTGCCCCAAACGGGTTCGAGGCGGTGGAGATCCTGGAGTTCTGCCGCCTGGCGACCGGGGGCCGACCGGACTTCGATGTTCAACCGGCGGTCACCTGCCTCTCCCTCACACCGGACACCCCCCTAGGCTCCGCAACACTCTATGTCCCGCTGTGGGGCGGCGAATCGCGCGACGACCTGGTCCGCCAGCACACTCATCAGGTCCTCGCCCGGCTCGGCCACCCCACGGCCCTCTACGACCGCTGCCTTGCCGGGGTCGCCCGCCGCCCCCTGTCCGCAGCAGGTGGCCTGCACAACTATATCTCGCTGCGGCCAGCGTCCGGCCAGTACCGGGTGAAGGCCTACTGGTCGCCCGAGCTGCACAGTGTCAATCCTCCGCCGCGCTACCGGACCGACCGGCCACCGCTTCCCGTCCCCGTCGAGGGGACGATCACCGACCGCCGCTCTGTGAGGGGGGACACCATCATGAAAACGCCGAACCCGACAGAACTCGTACTCGTACACACCGGAGAGACCTACCAGGGCAAGCAGGGCCACACCTTCTTCGCTGGTATTTCGCGGGAGACTGCCGGTTCTCGGGGCCTGTGCATGCACGTGGTCACGATCCCGCCGGGCGCCAAGGATAAACCGCACCTGCACGAGCACCATGAATCGGCCATCTACATCATCTCCGGCCAGGCCGAGGGCTGGTACGGCGAAGGCATGCAGAAGCATCTGACCGCCGATGCAGGTGACTTCGTGTACATCCCCGCAGGCGTGCCGCACCAGCCGGCCAACCGGAGCCAGACCGAGCCGCTCATCGCGATCGTCGCCCGCACAGACCCCAATGAGCAGGAAAGCGTCATCGTGCTCAACGATCCCAAAGAGTCGTAAGTCACGGCAGGCGCACCGGTCTTGAGCGGAGGCAGACCATGCTGACCAAGTCACTCACCGAACGGACCGACCTGTGGATCGACGGCCGGTGGCACCCCACGACGGGTGACGACTGCCTGACGGTGATCGAGCCCAGCACGGAACGGGCCGCGGGTAGAGTACCCGCAGGAACCTCAGAAGATGTCGACCGCGCGGTGGCCGCGGCAGCGGCGGCATTCCCGCGCTGGTCGGCCGCCCCGCCCAAGACCAGGGTGGCGTTCTTGGAACGCCTACTCGCCGGACTCGAGGCGAGGGCAGACGATTTCACCGCGCTCGCCTGCCTCGAGGTGGGCGCGCCCGTCACGCTCGCCCGCGCCCTGCACGTGGGCTTCGGCCTGCAGACCGTGCGCTCCTATCTGCAGGTGCTCGCCGACTACCCGTTGGAGGAACGGCTCGGGTCTTCCCTGGTCGTCCGCGAACCGATCGGGGTCGTCGTCTGCATCACGCCGTGGAACCTCCCGCTGGCACTCATCCTGCAGAAGGTTGTACCGGCCCTTGCCGCAGGCTGCACGACGGTTCTCAAACCGAGCGAGGTCGCCCCGCTCAATGCTTTTCTGCTGGCTGACGTCCTTGCCGACTGTGATCTGCCCGCGGGCGTATTCAACCTGGTCAGCGGAGACGGACCCGGCGTGGGGGAGGCGCTGGCCGCACACCCCTTGGTGGACATGGTCACGCTCACCGGATCAACCCGCGCGGGACGAAGAGTCGCAGAGCTGGCGGCACCGACGACCAAACGGGTCCACCTCGAACTGGGCGGAAAGAACGCCAACATCATCCTTAGTGACGCCGATCTGGCCTCTGCCGTCCGTAGCAGTGTGGATCAGCTGTGCGTCAACTCCGGCCAGACCTGTCTGGCCTGGAGCCGGATGTTCGTCCAAGACACCCAGCACGCCCAGGCGGCGGCCCTCGCGGTCGAGGCCGCCGACTCCTATCGGGTCGGTGATCCATACGATCCGGCGAGCGACCTGGGTCCGCTGGTGTCCGAAGCAGCGTTGAACCGGGTGCGCAGGTACATCGGCCAAGGCATCGAGGAGGGCGCAGACCTGCGCACCGGGGGAATCGACCGGCCGGCCGACCTCGATCGCGGCTACTACGTTCGACCGACGGTGTTTGCAGGTGTCCGCAACGACATGACGCTCGCCCAAGAGGAAATCTTCGGTCCGGTGCTATCCATTATCCCGTACCGGGACACCGACGCCGCGGTACGGATGGCCAACACTTCTCCCTACGGCCTGCACGGATCCGTATGGTCTGGCAGCGATCACGAGGCACTCGCAGTTGCGCGGCGACTGCGCACCGGGCAGGTCGACATCAACGGCGCCCCGCTGAACTTCATCGCCCCCTTCGGGGGATACCGGCAGTCGGGCCTCGGTCGGCAATGCGGTCCCTACGGGTTGGACGAGTACCACGAGTTGAAAGCCATTCAGCTCGCTGCCCCAGACGCACTCGGTGACATCCGGGGCAGCGTCCGACTGCACGGCGCCTGATCGCCGGGGCCATGAGGCAGGGGCGGGCGTATGCGATTGGTCGTCGGCATGACCGGTGCCACAGGCGCCGTGCTGGGCGTGCGGCTGCTCGAGGAGCTACGCGGACACGCAGACATCGAGACCGACCTGGTGATCAGCCGTTGGGCCCGGGTGAACATCGAGTTGGAGACTGGCCGCAGGATCCGCGATATCGCTGCGCTCGCCGACGTCAGCCATGCCCCTGACGACCAGGGCGCGCTGATCTCCTCGGGCTCGTTCCGCACCGACGGCATGGTGATCATCCCGTGCAGCATGAAGACCTTGGCCGGCATCCGCACGGGTTGCGCCGAGGGGCTCATTGCCCGCGCGGCTGACGTCACGCTCAAGGAGCACCGCAAACTTGTGCTGGTGCCTCGGGAGACCCCACTGAGCCAGATCCATCTGGACAACATGCTCGCGCTCGCGCGGATGGATGCCGTGCTCGCCCCGCCCGTGCCGGCCTTCTACAACCACCCAGTGCGTGCCTCGGACGTCGTCGACCACATTGTGGCCAGAGTCCTCGACCAGTTCGGCATCGACACCGCCCACGCCCGCCGCTGGCAGGGCATGCACCACTCCATCCAGCCCAGGGCAGCCTACTGGCCGATGCTCCAAACCATCCCGGAGACAGCGCCTGGACCGGCGCAGAGGACGAGGCAAGGGAGGCCGAGCGATGAAACACCTGACCAGCCTGCGGGACTACCTGGCGACATTGGACGCCCTCGGCGACCTGCGCGTCATCGACCGCGAGGTGGAAGCCGACCTGGAGATCGGCGCCTTTGCCCGGCATACCACCGAGACCCGTGGCCCTGCCGTACTGTTCGACCGCGTACGCGGCTATCGGGCTGGGTTCCGTGTGCTAGGCGGACCCGCCTCACTGAGTACCGTTCCCGGAGCCCCCTACGCGCGATGCGCGATCGCCCTGGGGCTGGACCCGGCGACCCCACCACTGCAGATCATGGACGGCCTCACAGCTGCCCAGGACGCAGCACCCGTCCCACCGGTCGTCCTCGACTCCGGCCCCTGCCAGGACAACGTCCTCCTCGGCGACCAGGCCGACCTCGACACGTTTCCCATACCGCTGCTGCACCACGGAGACGGCGGCAGCTACGTCAACACCTTCGGCACGTTCGTCCTGCGTAGTCCGGACAGATCCTGGACCAACTGGTCGATCGCCCGGGCGATGAAGATCGACGCACACCGGATGACCGGACTCATCCTGCCCGTTCAGCACAACGGCATGATCCGCGAGCTGTGGCGGGAACAGGGCGAGCCGATGCCCTTCGCCCTGGTCCAGGGTGCCGAGCCGGCCGTACCGTTCATCTCGGGCATGGCCCTGCCCGAGCACGTGAACGAAGCCGACTACCTCGGCGCGTACTTCGGTGAACCCCTGCAGCTCGTCAGGTGCAAAACGGTCGATCTGGAGGTCCCGGCGACCGCCGAGATCGTCATCGAGGGCCATGTCTCCCTGACTGAGATGGCGCCCGAGGGGCCCGTCGGCGAATACGCAGGCTACGTGACAACCGCCCCCGAACTCCGTCCCGTCTACCACATCACCGCGATCACCCACCGCAACGCCCCGATCCTGCCGATCGTCTGCGCAGGCAAGCCCGTCGACGAAGACCATTCCCTGGTCGCGCTGGTGAACTCGGCGATGTGGATGCACCATCTGCGCGCCGCCGGCCTGCCGGTCACCGCCACCTGGCTGATCCCGGAAAGCGCCATTCACATCATGGCGATCACCGTGCCACGGGACTGGAAGCAACGCTCCGGCGCCACCACCTCCGCCGCATTTTGCCGGGCGATTCTCGACGCCTGCCTCACCTACCCCCGCGTGGCCTGCTGGCTGAGCCGACTGATGATCATCGACGACGACATCGATCCCACCGATCTCCGCGATGTTCTGTGGGCCTTCGCCACCCGGTCCCACCCCACCCACGGTGTCATCCCCGTCGACGACGTCCCCATCCTCCCGCTGCAGGTCTGCTACTCCGCCGTCGAACGGTCCACGGCCACCGGTTCCAAGAGCATCTTCGACTGTCTGTTGCCCGACGGTACCGGCCGGCCCCGCAGTACGGCCTTCGCCGACAACTACCCGTCCGAGACACGGCACCGGGTGCTCGACACCTGGAGATCCTCAGCACCAGCCCCAGGAGACGACCGTGTACGACCTGTCAAGGAATGAGAACCCTTACCCGCCACTGCCCAGCGTCCTGTCCGCTGTAAACGGGGCTGCGCAACGCCTCAACCGTTACCCGGACATGCTCTGCACCGAGCTGACCACGGCAATCGCCGAGCATCTCGACGTCCCGGTCCCCCCCATGTCGTCACCGGCGCTGGGTCGGTGGCATTGACACAGCAACTCATCAGGGCTGTAGCCCACAGCGCCGACGAAGTCATCTACCCCTGCCGATCGTTCGAGGCATACCCGGCGCTCATCCTGAGCCCCGGTGTCCACCTCGTGCCCATACCGCTCGTTGACGAGGCACACGACCTCGACACCATTGCCGCCGCAATTGCCGACCGCACCAGGCTGGTCATCCTGTGCAACCCCAACAGCCCCACGGGAACGGCAGCACGGAGAGCCGAAACTGGACCACTTCCTCGGCAACATCCCAGCCCAAGTTCCCGTCGTCATCGACGGGGCCTACCACGAATTCGTCCGCGCCCTTCAAGTCCCGGATGGCGTGGCCATCTACCGTCGCTACCCCAACGTCGCCATCCTGCGGACCTTTTCCAAGGCGCACGGGCTGGCTGGACTCCGTGTGGGATACCTCATCGCCCCTGACCCGCTCGCCCACGCCGTACGCACCACCTCCGTGCCCTACGCAGTCAACTCACTCGCGCAGACTGCCGCGATCGCCTCCTTGCACGCTGCCGACGAACTCATAGAGCGCTGCGACGCTGTCGTCAGGGAACGCAACCTCCTGGCAACAGCCCTGCGCGGGCAGGGCTGGGCACTCCCGCACAGCGAAGCCAATGTCCCCTGGCTTCCGCTCGGTACCTCAATCCTCGACTTCGCAGCCGCGTGCACCGCCGCCGACGCAACAGTCCATCCAGTCACCGGCGAAGGCGTCCGAGTCACGATGACAACCTCCGAAGCGAACGACGCTTTCCTCGAGATCGCTGGACAGTTCGTCTGAACGGACGACCACGCCGCGTGCTTCCAGGGAGCGGACCAGCACGGCCGCGAAACAGCTGACGAAGGCGGCCCGCAAGCTGATCAGCGCGCTCGTCGACTCCTGACAGTGAGGATTGACCATGGCATCGCCCGAAGGTCTGACTCTTCACCTGACTGACGCTTCGGTTGTCCTTTGGGGGAATCGTCGGCCGACCGGGCGATGCCGTCTGGCGCGTGGCCGGTCGGGCTTGGGTGACTTCATAGGAGCCTGGCTAGAGGTCCCATCACTGTCTTGTCCGTCTGCCCGACCGGCTCGCGCCCTCCCACCGGTGAGCGTTGGAAGGGCAGCACACAACAGCATGGCAGACGAGATAGCGGTGCTCGGCGGGATTGACACCCACACCGACCTGCACCAGGCCGCGGTCATCGACAGCATCGGCCGACACTTGGCCACCCAGCAGTTCGAGACCACCCCGCAGGGATACCAGCGGCTGCTGGACTGGCTCCGGTCCCACGGAGAGGTCCTCGCCGTCGGGATCGAGGGCACCGGTGCCTACGGAGCTGAGATCGCCCGGTTCCTCACCACGAACGAGGTCACGGTCATCGAGGTGGACCGGCCGGACCGCAAGGCGAGGCGGGACAACGGCAAGTCCGACCCGATCGATGCCTACGGGGCCGCGACCGCCGTGCTGTCCGGCCGGGCCGACGGTATCCCGAAGTCCCGCAACGGGATCGTAAAGGCGATCCGGGCCCTGCGGGTGGTCCGCAAGAGCGCGGTCAAGGCCCGCACCCAGACCATCAACCAGATCCGGACCCTGATCGTCACCGCGCCGTCCGCAGTACGGGACAAGCTGCGCGGCCTGTCCGCGCGGGAGCTGGTCGACACCCTGGCCCGTTGCCGCCCCACCGGCGAACTCGACGACCCGGCCTGCGCGGTGAGAATCGCGCTACGACGGCTCGCCCGCCGCTACCAGCAGCTGGACGAGGAGATCAAGGACGCGGACAGGGAGATCGGACCGCTGGTCACCCAGGCCGCCCCCAGGCTGATCGCCCTGCCTGGCGTCGGCCCCGAAACCGCCGGCCAACTGCTGATGAGCACGGGCGACAACCCCGACCGGCTCCGCTCGGAGGCGTCCTTCGCCCACCTGTGCGGGGCCGCTCCGGTTCCCGCGTCCTCCGGCCGCACCCACCGCCACCGACTCAACCGAGGCGGCGACCGTGCCGCGAACAACGCCCTGCACACCATCGTGCTGGTCCGCATGAAGTACGACCAGCGCACCCGGGAGTACGTCGCCCGACGCACAGCCCAAGGCATGACCAAGAAGGACATCGTCCGGTGCCTGAAACGGTTCGTCGCCCGTGAGATCTACCGGCACCTACCCCACGCGACCTACCCCGCTCAATCGCTCCCACAGACCGCTTGACGATCTATAGGAGCTTCCTCATGGTGAGGCCACTCCGTACAGTGGTGCTGAGATTCCAGCTTTCCCCGGACAATGGGCGGCGTGGCCCAGCTCGGGATGTGGGGGTACGGTTCCCACGCCGTCCAGGGCGATCGCAAGCCGCAGATGCGCGGTGGCCGCGTCGTGCCGGTTGACGTGCAGGCCCAGGAGGCGGGCGCTGGGCTTGGCGAGGGTCAGCACGCACAGTGCTCGTACCTTGGTCTCCGCACGTTGGTCGCAGTGGATGTGGACGGTGGCAAGGGATGACGGCGAGGCGGCAGGCGGCCCCGCCCTCCTCACCCGTACACGGGGCAGGAATCACACGTGAGCGCCTCCTTGAGGTATGCGTTCCGCCGGGTTGCGGCGGAAGGGAACGGGTCAGTCGGTTGCGGGTAACGCCGGGGCGGGTGACGGGTCGAAGGCGTAGCCGACCTGCCGAACGGTGCGGATCAGCGCAGGGTGGCCGGGGCCGAGTTTGCGGCGCAGGCGGGCGATGTGGGCATCGACGGTGCGCATATCGCCCATGGGGCTCTGCTGCCAGACGAGTTCCATCAGCTGGCGGCGAGTGTAGACGCGGTTCGGGTGCGCGACGAGGTGGGCGAGCAGCTCGAACTCCATGCAGGTGAGTTCCAGTTGGTGGCCGTCGACCGAGATGCGGCGGGTTCCGCAGTCGACGACGAGACCGCCCGCGCGGTACTCCGGGGCCATCGGCAGTTCTGCTGCTTCGGTCCGGGCCGGTGGCTGCGGTACGTGCCGGGGCCTGCCGATGCCGCCGCGTACCCGTGGGCGCGGTCAGCGGATCGTGGTGAACCCGGTGGGCCGATCGGTAACTCAGGGACATATCCTCTCCTGTCAGGTCAGCGCAGTGCCACAGGGCGCGGGTCCGGGAAACGAAGCCCCCTGCAAGCTGGTGTCGCGGGCGGGAAATGCGCTCCAGCCGCACCGGGCGAAGGGCGCCATGGGCGCCCACGGGCACTGTCGCCTGCCGGCAGCTGGTGCTAGTGCCAGGTGGCTTCGAGGTGGCGTCGGCCGTCGGGGCCGGTGACGGGGTGCCAGTGAGCGTGCGGGGCGGTACTGCTCTGAGCGCGCGCCGAGGGGGTTCGCGCCGCCGCCGGGCCGGGGGCAGCGCGGATGTCCAGGGGGCTGTCGGCGAGCCGCCGCAGAACGCTGGTGAGCCGTTCGCGCACGGCGCCGTGCTTACGGGGTGTGGCGCGGTGGACGGGGAAGTGGATGGCGGTCAGGGCGGACATGGGTGACTCACCTCCGTGCGGGGCTCGTAGCGCGGGCGGGAGAGGACGGGTGGTTTGACGGGGCGCTGGTGGCGGCTCGGCTGATGCGGTGGGCGGCCGCCAGTGGCAGGTCGGTGAACTGGGCCAGCCAGCGGGCTTCGTGGCCCTGGCGGGCGAGCAGGTAGGCGAGGTGGACGCGGGGGTGGTAGGCGGCGTGCCGGGCGTGCGGGCCGGGGCATCCGGCCGGGTCGTCCAGGAGATAGGTGCGCGGGGTGCCGTCGAACAGGGTCAGAGGCAGCGACGGGCAGGCACACCCGGCCGGTGCGAGGCGGCGGACGGCGGGCGCGGTCAGTTTCGCGAGGCGCTGAAGGAGATGCATGGGGTCCTTCCTTGTTCAAGGGGAGTTGGCGATGGTCTGGTTATGCGGCCCGCAGGGCGGCGTTGGTGCCGCCCCGCGCGGGGCTCACTGGCCGAGGGCGACCTGGACGATCTTGATGACGACCAGGATCATCGCGATCAGCAGGTAGGTGCGCAGGGCGCCCATGCCGATCTTGCGGGTGTGCGGGTGGTGGACATGGTCGGCCGGGTAAGCGTCTCCAGGGGCGGCATCCGCCAGCCCTCTCGGCCGGTGCGGTCGATCGGGTCCTTTTTTGGTGCCGGTGCGCCGGCGGGTGAAGGAGTACCCGGCCGCCAGAACTCCGGCCACCCCGCAGGCGGCCATGATGTCGAGGATCGCGCTCGCGGTGATGTCGGGGAACAGGACGGAGGCGGTCAGGATGACGGAGAGGGTGACCAGGACACCGACGACCGCCGCGGTGAACGCGTTGGTCTTCGGGCCGTTGCCCCAGGGGCCCACGACGGCCTTGTCGTTGCAGAGCAGCAGCAGGAAGACGGAAGCCGAGGGCAGCAGCACGCCGGCGAGGGTCTGCACGCCCTGGGTGAGCAGACCGAGCGGGGAGCCGGGGATCGGGATGATGTGGCGGCCACGGCCACCAGACCGGCGTAGATGGCGTAGAAGCCCTTGGCCCCGCGGTGCAGCGAGTGCTTCATGCCGAACACGTCACCGATGGCGTAGGCGGTGGAGAGCGAGACCGCGAACGCGCCGATGATCGAGGCATCCGGCAGGCCCACGGCGAAGAGCACTCCGGCGACCTTGCCCGCGGGGGCCTCGATACCGGCCGCGACACCGGCCGTGTCGTCGAAGTTGCCGAAGGCGTTGCTCCCGGCGAATGCGGCGGCGGCCATACCCATGATCGCGGCGGTGCCGATGATGGCGATGCCGATGACGAGGTCGGCCTTCTCGTACTTCATGAAGCGCGGCGTGATCCCCTTGTCGATGACGTACGACTGCTGGAAGAACAGCTGCCGGGGAGCCACCGTCGTGCCGACGATACCGATGATCAGCAGCATGACGGTCGCCGACTCGCCCGAGCCGCCGGGCATGTTGGGCACCACGAAGTCGTGCGCCATCTGCGAGGAGGCCGGGTGGATGATGAAGTACAGCGGAACCAGCAGCAGCGAACCCGCGCACAGGAAGATCGCGATGCGCTCGAAGCGGCGGAAGGATCCGGTGAACGCGAAAGTGATGATGCCCACCGCGGCCAGCACCACCGACGCCACCTTGGACAGCCCCAGATACCCCGCGGCCAGCGTGATCCCGATGAACTCGGTGACCAGGGTCAGCGCATTGAGCAGGAACAGGTCGATCCCGCTGAACGCGCCCCAGAACTTCCCGAACCGCTCCAGAATGAGGCGGGCGTGTCCGACGCCGGTGACCGCACCCAGGCGCAGCACCATCTCCTGGTTCACGTAGAGCACGGGAACCAGGAGGGAGCAGGGTCCACAGCAGATTGGTGCCGTAGTTCTGTCCGGCCTGGCCGTACGTGGCGAAGGCACCGGCGTCGTTGTCGCCGACCATCACGATCAGGCCCGGGCCGACTATCGCGAGCAGGATCTTGAGCTTGGCGGACAGGCCCCGGCGCTCGCCGCGGTCGTCCTGCTTGATGGTGCCGAGCGCGCCGCGGATGTCGCCCACGTGCGCGTCGTCCAGGACCGCGCTGCGCGGTGCCGGAATGGTCTTGTCATTGATCACGCTGGTCATGGCAAGAGCCCCCAAATCCCCTGGCAGGGAGAGGTGTTGAGGGCACGCGGCAGCAATCCGCCCTGCGAGCGCGCAACCCGGACACCCGGCACGGCGAAGGCCGCACGGGTACATGGGGGGGCGCGAAGACGCGCAGGGAAGGTGGTTACCGCGTACCGGAGGTCAAAGAAGACATACGGGTGCGGGGCCTACTGCGGCCCGGACTACTGCAACTGCAATCCATGTCTCTCGCCTCCTCCCGGCCAGGGCGCACGCGGGCGCCGAACGACACAGCAAGGAGTAGACCGGGTGCGACCCGGTTCACCCCGACTCGTCAGAGCTTTGGCACTGCACGGCGTAATCCCCGGACGGGGGAAGCCACTTGGGGTCACCCCTTAAGTCGGGGAGACCTGTCCTGAACCTGGGCGTCTCTCGACGTCGTGGGGTCAGTGGCCTGTGTCCGCGCAGACACCTCACCGAACGAGGTGCCTTCTTCAAACCTCCAGAAGCATAGCCTCCTTCTTGCGTGATCACGCAACTGCTTGGGGAACTCTTGACGCGGGCCGACTGCTCAACCTGTGGGACGGCACCGCAATCGAACCGGGGCCCGGGGCGCGGATACTCTGCTCCGCGACGTTCACGCCGCTGGGGGCCCATCGATGCACCACGACCACAAACCCGCAGGCAGTGCCACCGTTGGACACCACCTGCATTGGCGCGGGGAGATCCGCACCAGGCGGGCCGTCATCTCCACGTCGCTCGCCCGCGGCGGGCTCATCGTGTCGCTCAACTTCGGCGGACTGCTCGGCAATCCGGACAGCTACCAGTCGATGACCTCCCGGGTGATCGCCGGTATCAGCGTGGGAGTCTTCCTGGTGGGCACACTGATCGCGGTGCGCGGGGCCACAGACGACCTGGTGAAGCTGCTGACCGGACGGCTCAGAGACAACCGGTCCGCCGCACTGCGCGTGATATGCCTGCTGTCCGGCTACGCACTCGTGATCCTCGGCACACTGAGCCTGGTCCGGGTCCCGTGGGAAAAACTCCTGGTCGGAGGGGCACTGACCGGCGTGATCCTGGACATCGCCGCCCAGCCGGTCCTCGGCAACATCTTCGCCGGTCTGGTGCTGCTGGTCGCGCACCCCTTCACGATCGGTGAGAAGATCAGTGTCCAGTCGGGCCCGCTCGGCGGCCGCATCGAGGGCGAAGTCACCGACATGCCCCTGCTGTTCATCGAACTCCACAGCGACTACGGCAAGATGCTCCTGCCCAACAACGCCGTACTTGGCGCGGCAATCGGCCCGCCCGCCCGCGAGACGGCCACCGCCCGGCAGACGCCAGAAGCCCTGTGACGCCAGCGGCGACACACCTCGACCGGCACCCTCCATGGAGCGCTGCCATATGCTGCCGTTCACACAGGCAGCAGCCCCAAGGCGCACTCGGGCACAGATGACGCCTGCTGGCGCGGAGGTCAGTGCGGGGCGACGGCCGGTTCGACCGCTGCCGGAATATCGGCCCCTGCGGGGGCGTCGTGCAGACCGAGCCTCAGGTGTTCCACGTGGTACAGCGCCTGGTCGAGGAGTTCGGCGACGTGGTTGTCGTACAGGCTGTAGACGATGGAGCGGCCGCGCCGCTCGCCGGTAACCAGGCCGAGGTTGCGCAGCAGCCTCAGCTGGTGGGAGCAGGCGGACTGCTCCATCCCCACCGCGTCGGCCAGTTCACCGGCTGCGCAGGGGCCCTCCTGGAGGCGCGCGAGGATCCGCAGCCGGGACGGCGTGGCCAGCGCCTGCAATGTGGCGGCGACGTCACCAGCACCCACCGCCTCCAGCCGTTCGCGCGGGGTGGCAGCGTTCTTGTCGTCGACTCCATGACCCATGGCAGCCATCCTACAGACAACTAATGAAGAGGTGTTCATTCTTTCCTGTATGGTGGGGGTATTGCAGTCCCCACGCCCGCGAAGGGTCCATTCGTCATGCCTTCCACCCTTACCGAACCAGCACCGGTTGCGGCAACGGCTGCGCACGGCGCGGCCGCCCCCAAGCGCCGCACCCGGGTGTTCGCGCTGGCCGAGGCCCGCTGGGCGGCGGCCGCCCTGGTGCTGTTCCAGATCGCGCTGCCGCTCCAGCTGACCGGGGCCCCGGCCTGGACGTGGGGGCCGCTGTACGCACTGGCCTACGTGACGGGCGGCTGGGAGCCTGCCTGGGCCGGGCTCACGGCGCTGTGTGTGAAGACCCTGGACGTCGACCTGCTGATGATCGTGGCCGCGATCGGTGCAGCGGCCATCGGGCAAGTGATGGACGGCGCGCTGCTGATCGTCATCTTCGCCACCTCCGGCGCCCTGGAGGCTTTGGCCACCGCCCGCACGCAGGATGCGGTGCGCGGCCTGCTCGACCTCGCCCCGGCCACCGCGACCCGCCTGGGCGACGATGGCCGTGAAGAGACGGTCGCCACGGCCGGCCTGGCTGTGGGGGACACGATCCTCATCCGCCCCGGCGAGCGGGTCGGCGCCGACGGCCGGGTCCTGGACGGGGCCAGCGAGGTCGACCAGGCCACGATCACCGGCGAGCCCCTGCCGGTCGCGAAAGAGGCCGGTGACGAGGTCTTCGCCGGCACCCTCAACGGCACCGGCGCCCTGCGGGTCAAGGTGGAGCGGGACGCTTCCGACTCCGTGATCGCCCGGATCGTGGCCATGGTCGAGGAAGCCTCCGCGGCCAAGGCCCCCACCCAGCTGTTCATCGAGAAGGTCGAACAGCGGTACTCCCTCGGCATGGTCACCGCCACCCTGGCCGTCTTCGCCATCCCCGTCGGATTCGGCGCCGACCTCACCAGCTCGCTGCTGCGCGCCATGACCTTCATGATCGTCGCCTCACCGTGCGCCGTGGTACTGGCCACCATGCCGCCGCTACTGTCCGCCATCGCCAACGCCGGACGCCACGGCGTCCTGGTGAAATCCGCCGTCGTCATGGAGCGCCTCGGCCAGGTCGACGCGGTCGCCCTGGACAAGACCGGCACCCTGACCGAAGGCACCCCCCGCGTCACAGACATCCGCCCCCTGACCGGCAGCAGCCTCGACGAGGACGCCCTGCTAGCCCTGGCGGCCGCCGCCGAGCACCCCAGCGAGCACCCCCTGGCCCGCGCCATTGTGGACGCCGCCCGCGAGCGCGGCCTCGACATCCGGGAGACGCGGGACTTCAACTCCGCCCCCGGCATCGGCGTGACCGCCACCATCAACGGCGCCGCGGTTGCGGTCGGCGCCCCGGCCCGGCTCCTGGGCGGCGCTACCGACGCGCGCTCCGCCAGGGCGGCGTCCGTCGCCGAGGGGCTGGAGCACGGCGGCCGCACCGCCGTGCTCGTCGAACGCGACGGCATCCCGGTCGGGCTCCTCGCCATCGCCGACCGGCTCCGCCCCGACGCCGCCACCACGGTCGCCGCCCTCAGAACGCTGACAGGCACCAGCCCGCTGTTGGTGACCGGCGACAATCCGCGCGCCGCGGCCCGCCTCGCCGCCGAGGTCGCCATCGTCGCCGACGACGTCCACGCCGGGCTGCTGCCCCAGGACAAGGTCGAAGCGGTACGCCGCCTGGAGGCCCGAGGACGCAAGGTGCTGGTCATCGGCGACGGCGTCAACGACGCCCCCGCCCTGGCCGCCGCCCACACCGGCATCGCCATGGGACGCGCAGGCTCCGACCTCGCCCTGGAAACCGCCGACGCCGTCATTGTCCGCGACGAGCTCGCCACCGTCCCCACCGTGGTGAGCCTGTCGCGTGCCGCCCGCCGCCTGGTGGTGCAGAACCTGCTCATCGCCGGGGTGTTCATCACCGGCCTGGTCATCTGGGACCTCGTCGCCACCCTGCCGCTGCCGCTCGGCGTCCTCGGCCACGAAGGCTCCACCGTCATCGTCGGCCTCAACGGCCTGCGCCTGCTGCGCGACGCCGCCTGGAAGCGCGCCGGCACCGAGGGCCAATGAGCAAGCGCACCCGCCGGGCCGTCTCCGCCACGAAGGTAGGAGCGGCCCGACCCACCGTCACTGTCTGCCGTGGTTGCTGCTGCGGCACCCAGGCCAAAGTCCCCCGCCTCGACCACGAAGCCCAGCTCACCGACCTGCGCACCGCCCTGGCCGGGGTCGCCATGGTCCGGCGCACCGACTGCCTGGACGCTTGCGAACGCGCCAACGTCATCGTCATCCAGCCCTCCGCCGAAGGCCGCCAGGCCGGTGGGCGACCCGTCTGGCTCGGTCAGGTCACCGACCCCGACGCCGCCGCCGACATCACCACTTGGGTCAAGAACGGCGGCCCCGGCCTCGCCGACCCACCCGACATCCTCGACCTCTACACCTTCCAACCCTCCCGCCGCGTCCAACATGAACTCGACGACTGAGCCCACCTGCTGAAACCGGTCGGTTCACCGCTCGACCGCTCGCCCCCACGGTCGACGGGGTCTCGATAGGCTGTTGGTGGCCGAGGCACAAAGATTTGCGCAAATATGCGTCATGACGCCGGGGAGTCTCTCCTTGTAAGGGATATCGATGCCCTGTGATTGCTGATGCAATGGATGAGTGCGCCGTGCCCACGAGTGGGCACCCTTCCCCAACAGAGCAGGACTCAACAGGACGCAGCAGGATACAAGAGGGCTGTATTGTTCGGGTTCTTGGGTAAGACCGCAGGTGAGAAGGGTCTCAGTTCCGGGTTCGACTCCCCTAGGCTCCACCATCAAATGCCCTCTGACCTGCGGAAACGCGGCTTCGGAGGGTACTTTTTGTGCCCATCAGTGGGCGCGGTAGTGCTCGCTGGGAGTGGCAGGGGCCCGTGATTTTTGGGGTTTGTTTGTTCCCGTGCTCTCCTGGTGGATCTCCTAGGCTCTCGCGGCTCACGGTTGCCCGTTTGGCTTGTGTCTGCCGTGCGGGGTCTGGGCCGGTTCCGTAACGATTGACCGGCCGCCGTTGAGGAGGTGGGCAGCTGTGATGCTTCCGTGCTGCATCCGCGCCGGGGAATCTGCGTGAGGTCGCTGAGCGGATCGAGGTGTCGACGGGCCTGATCATCGGAGGCAGCCTCGTGGTGTCCCCCGCCCCGCGTGGCAAGCGTGCGGGTACCACCCGCCGTCTGCGGGTGCAGATCGAACCCCGCCTCCCCGAGACGTTGGCCCCGTACGAGATGTCGTCGGTCGCGATGCTGGAAGACTCGGACGATTACGCCACGCCCGATCTGACGGTGCTGCTTGTTCAGTGCGGGAGTCTGGTTCCTTCAGCACCTGGAGGGAGGCATGGCAGACCTGCGGCACGGTTCGCATGTCCCCGGACATCCCCTCGACGGGGACGGGTCCGCCAACGAAGTCGTCGATGAGGAAAGCGAAGCGGCAGATGTCCGTCATGAGCTGGAAGCATGGACGCGAGATCTGCACCGACCACGACGCTCAAGGCCAACTCCCCACCGCTACGCCACACGGTGCAC
Organism: Streptomyces sp. YIM 121038; assembly: GCF_006088715.1. Classification (NCBI taxonomy): domain Bacteria; kingdom Bacillati; phylum Actinomycetota; class Actinomycetes; order Kitasatosporales; family Streptomycetaceae; genus Streptomyces; species Streptomyces sp. YIM 121038. The sequence goes on along the minus strand of NZ_CP030772.1, from coordinate 678,576 downwards.
GTGCCCCCCGCCGGCAATCGGCCGCGCAGAGGAGCCTGCCGTTGGGTGGCCGGGCGGGGCGTGCGGGGGCGGTTGAGGGGGTGTCGGGGCGCACACTATAGGCCAGGGGTACATGCAGGCGGGGGTGGATGCGCCGCGTGCTCCCCGCGCTCCCGATGAACGTGCCCCTTTCGTTTGCGTGTTCGCTCCGGGTGGGGATCCTTCCTCCGGCTTGATGCGTGATAGCCGGTCGGGCTCTGGTCCGCTGTCGCTGTGGCGGGAGCGGGTGGATGACGCATCCGGGTGAGGCCCGGCCGCCGGTACCCCTACCTCGGTTGAAGAGAGGGTCCTGATGGCCGTGTCCTCGCCTGTGCAGACGAGCGCCCCGGTGTTGTCGGGCCTTGACGGTCCCGGGAAGTTGCGGGCGGTGCCGGTGGGAGATCTGCCGCGGCTGGCGGGGGAGGTCCGGGCGTTCCTGATCGAGAAGGTGTGCGCCATGGGTGGGCATCTGGGGCCGAATTTGGGGATGGTGGAGCTCACCCTGGCCCTGCACCGGGTCTTCGATTCCCCGCGGGATGCGCTGGTGTTCGACACGGGGCATCAGGCGTATGTGCACAAGATCCTGACCGGCCGTCGTGAGGGTTTCGGCACGCTGCGGCAGCAGGGGGGCCTGTCCGGGTACCCGTCGCGGGCGGAGTCGGTGCACGATCTGGTGGAGAACTCGCACGCCTCCACCGCTCTGTCGTACGCGGACGGGCTGGCCAAGGCATATGCCCTGAGCGGCCAGGGCGACCGGGCGGTGGTCGCGGTGATCGGTGACGGGGCGTTGACCGGTGGGATGGCGTGGGAGGCTTTGAACAACATCGGTGCCGCCTCCGGGCGTCCGGTGGTCGTGGTCCTCAACGACAACGGCCGCTCGTACGCCCCCACCACCGGCGCCCTGGCCGCCCACCTGGCGGCGCTGAGACAGGACGGTGGCATGCAGGCGTGCCGGAACGTGTTCACCGATCTGGGTTTCACCTATTTCGGGCCCGTCGACGGCCACAACGTCGCGGAGGTGGAAGCCGTGCTGCGGCGGGCGCGGGCGCTGGGCCGTCCGGTGATGGTGCATGCGATAACAGTCAAGGGCAAGGGCTACGGTCCGGCGGAGGCGGATGAGGCGGACTGCCTGCACGCGGTCGGATCCGTCGATCCGGCCACCGGCGCACCCCACACACCGTCGGGGCTGTCGTGGACCGACGTGTTCGGGCAGACGCTGGCGGAGATCGCGGCCGGGCAGCAGGACGTGGTCGCACTGACCGCGGCGATGCTCCGTCCCACCGGCCTGCACCTGATGGCGCAACGCTTCCCCGGGCGGGTCTTCGATGTCGGGATCGCCGAGCAGCATGCGGTCACCTGCGCGGCGGGGCTGGCGATGGGCGGCTTCCACCCCGTCGTCGCCCTCTACGCCACGTTCCTTAACCGGGCCGTCGACCAGGTTCTCATGGATGTTGCCCTGCACCGCCTGCCGGTCACCTTCGTGGCGGACCGGGCCGGCATCACCGGCCCCGACGGGCCCTCCCACCACGGCATGTGGGACCTGGCCCTGCTCTCCGCGGTGCCCGGCCTGCGCATCGCCGCTCCCCGTGATCCGGCTCGGCTGCGGTCCCTGCTGAAGGCCGCCTGCCAGGTGCAGGACGGGCCCACCGCACTACGCATCCCCAAAACTACCGCCGGGCCCGATATCGAAGCGGTGGCCCGCATCGGCGGCATCGACATCCTGTACCGCAGCCCCCACCGCCCCCTCGACATCCTCCTCATCCCCATCGGCCCCCTGGCCTCCGCTGCCCTCGAGGCCGCCGTACTGCTGGAAGAGCAGGGGCTGGGTGTGACAGTGGCCGATCCGGGATGGGTACTCCCCGTCAACCCGGCCCTGCCCGCGCTGGTGGCCCGCCACCGCTTGGCCGTCACCATCGAGGACGGCATCCGCACGGGCGGGGTGGGATCGGCGGTGGCTCAGGCCTGCCGTGACGCCCACGTCACTACCCCGATGCTCACGCTTGGCTTGCCCCGCGCCTTCATCCCCCACGGCTCCCGCACCACGCTGCTGGCCCGGGCCGGATTGGACGGGCCGGGCATCGCCCGGACGGTGCTGGATGCCCTCACCGGCCACCGTCCAGGCCACACCGCCGCAGGTCCTACTCCCACTGCCTCCGGGAGGGCCCGATGACCACGATCAACATCGGCATGCCCACCCCACCCACCCCGTCTGCCCCGCCTGTTCCGGTTCCGGTGCGCCGTCGCCCCACCCGTCAACTCCGCGTCGGGTCGGTGCCCGTCGGCGGCGGCGCACCCATCAGCGTGCAGACCATGACCACCACCCTGACCGCCGACGTGGACGCCACCCTGCAACAGATCGCCGAGGTCACCACCGCCGGCTGCGACATCGTCCGCGTCGCCGTCCCCACCCAGGACGACGCCAACGCCCTCCCCAAGATCGCGGCGAGATCGCCGATCCCGGTGATCGCCGACATCCACTTCCAGCCCCGCTACGTCTTCGCCGCCCTCGACGCCGGCTGCGCCGCCGTCCGCGTCAACCCCGGCAACATCAAGAAATTCGACGACCGCGTGGGCGACATCGCCAAAGCCGCCGCAGCCGCGGGCGTGCCGATCCGGATCGGGGTCAACGCAGGCTCCCTCGACGCCCGCCTCCTCGCGAAGTACGGGGCTGCCACTCCGGAAGCCCTGGTGGAGTCCGCGCTGTGGGAGTGCTCCCTGTTCGAGGAACACGGGTTCACCGATCTCAAGATCGCGGTGAAGCATCATGACCCCCTCACGGTGATCGCGGCGAACCGGCTGCTGGCCAAACGCTGCGACTACCCCCTCCACTTGGGCGTCACCGAAGCCGGTCCCGCCTTCCAGGGCGCCATCAAATCCGCCGTCGCCTTCGGCATCCTGCTGGCGGAGGGCATCGGGGACACCATCCGAGTCTCCCTGTCGGCCGACCCGGTCGAGCAGGTCAAGGCAGGCAACCACATCCTGGCCTCCCTGGGCCTGCGCCCCCGGGCACTGGAGATCGTCTCCTGTCCCGGCTGCGGCCGCCTCCAGGTCGGCATCCACAAACTGGCCGCCCAGGTCGAGGCCGCCTTCACTGGCTTTCCCCACCCCCTGCGCATCGCGGTGATGGGCTGCGTCGTCAACGGACCCGGCGAATCCCGCGAAGCCGACCTCGGCGTCTCCTGCGGCAACGGCAAAGGCCAGATCTACCGCCACGGCCACGTGATCAAGACCGTCCCCGAATCCCGCATCGTTGACACCCTCCTTGCCGAAGCCCTCAAGCTCGCCGAAAGCACCGACGGTCAGGCTGGGGCGGGTGAGCGAGCATGACCACCACTCCCGCACTCTGTCCGCAGCCGCTTGACCTCACCGACGTACGCCGCCATGTCGAAAAGGTGCTTGAGGAATTTCTGGCTGGCAAGGCGGCAGCCGCGCTCGCGCACGACCTGCCGGACGAAGCCGCCCACATGACGGCCAAGTTCCTGGCCGCAGGGGGTAAGCGGCTGCGCCCCATCCTGTGTGTGCTGGGCTGGCAGGCGGCCACCGCACAGCCGCCCACCCGGGCGGTGATACGCGCGGCGGCCGCCCTGGAGATGTTCCACGCCTTCTGCCTCATCCACGACGACATCATCGACAACTCCACCACCCGCCGCGGCGCCCCCACCATGCACCGCACCCTCACCGCACGGCATACAGCCGGCCGCCATGACCCACCCGCCGAGCACCTGGGCGCCTCCTGCGCCCTCCTGATCGGGGACCTGGCCCTGGCCTGGAGCGGTGAACTCCTGCACACCGCCGGTCTGACCGGTCCCCAACTCGCCGCCGTCCTACCGGTGATGGACACCATGCGCACCGAGGTGATCTACGGCCAGTACCTGGACGTCACCGCCACCGGCACCCCCACCCCGGACCTGGAACGCGCCCTGGGCATCATCCGCTACAAGACCGCCAAATACACGATCGAACGGCCCCTGCGCATCGGCGCCACCCTCGCCGGTACCTCCCCGCAACTGCTCAAGGAGCTGTCCGCATACGCACTCCCACTCGGCGAAGCCTTCCAATTACGCGATGACCTCCTGGGTGTCTTCGGCGACCCGAAGACCACCGGCAAGTCCCGCCTGGAAGACCTCCGCGAGGGCAAACACACCCTTCTCGTCGCCCTCGCCCTCTAAGAGGCCGCACCCCGGCACGCGGCCATCCTTCGCCGACAGATCGGCAACCCACAGCTGACCGAAGCCGAGGCCGCCCAGATCCGCGACATCCTCACCATCACCGGAACCCGCACACACGTCGAGCACATGATCAGGGAACGGCGCGAACAGGTCATCTCCATTGTCGAAGTGGGCAACAGCGGAATCCGCATCGCGGATGATCTGAGGCATCTTTCCGGCGACTCAATCGAAGTTGTCCGAGTCGTACGCAGCGGAACCAGCGCGAACTACTTCCAATAGTGCCGGGAGGTTCGGATCTTCGTTCGGCCGTTCGCCTCCGGTGTTGGTCAGGCTTGCAGCAGGATTGAGCGCACTCCGTAGTTCGGCCAACCCTACGCGCGTCGGATCTTCCGCGCGCACAGGTTCTGGTGTACCTGACGCCATAAGCTGTGAGGTCTTCAGGTGCAGTGCGCGAGCCAGAATGTGAAGCGTTTCGATACGGACGTTTCCGCCCTGTTCCAGCTTCCTTACCGTCGACGGCGCGACCCCGGCCGCGTGGGCCAGTTCTTCTTGTGTGAGTCCGGCAAGCCGCCGGTGCTTCCTGACGTTCTCCCCTAGAGCGCTCATGGTCCCCGCCTAGTGCGTGTGGTGTCGTGCTCTTGGATGTCCAGCGTATGCCCGCCGACGGTTACGGAGAACACGAAAAGGCCCCGCCTCCCGGCCTTGAGTTCTAGCGGTTGTCGCAACACCCCAGTTCACAGGGGTGCTCGATGGAGTTCGAGATCCGCAAGGACCGGACGAAGCCGCAGGGCAGGAAGAAGCTGACCCGGGAACGGGCCGCATACTTCCAGCTCATGGAGCAGGGCTACAGCAGCAAAGCCGCCTGGCGCACCGGCGGCTCAACCCGGCGAACCGGCGCGAGACGCTGCTGGAACTCACCGACGCAAGACGGCTCGCGGTCGAGAACGTCACCGCGCGGCGCCATCAGGAGATCGCTTCGATCGTCGAACGCATGGAGCCGGAGCCGCGCGCGGCTCTCGTCGAGGCGCTCACCGCCTTCAACGAGGCGGGCGGCGAGCCCCCCGCCACCCCAGCGGGCAGCCCGACCGTGTGCCCGCTGGGGTGGGCGGACGCGCCAGCCTCGCACGTCGTCTGACCGGTGCTCTCACGTGCCCCCTCGGCCCCCGTACCGGCAGGCGCGCCGACGCCTGTCGCGCCTGCCGGACGTGCACACATCGCGCCTTCGACGGATGCGGTCGCTGTCCGAAGTTCGCGTCGAAGCAGTCACGCCGTCCAGTCGGGGCCGAGGGGGTCGGAGCCGAAGGCGGCGACCCGCCCGTCGGGCAGGAGCAGCGCCTCGGTGTGATAGTTGCGGCCCACCGCGGGGGCTGCCGCCCGGGTGAAGGTTTTGGTGGCGGGGTGGTAGATCTGCGCGCGCAGGATGTCGCTTCCGCCCCGGCTCCGGCCCGGGTAGCCACGACTGCCACCGGTCGTGAACAGCGTGCCGTCGGGGAGGATCACGCTGTTCGGGTAACGGCTCTTCTCCGGCAGTCGGGGGCCGGGCCTGAAGGCCGGCCGGGGGCCGTCCAGGTCCACGATCGCGGTGCGGGCCGTGGCCTTCGCGGACTCGCCCACTCCACCGCCGCCGAGCACCATGACCTTCTTGTCCTGGGCCAGCGGCAGCACGCCGGGCACGCGCCCCTTGTCAGCCGGGCCTTGGAAGTCCTTCTTATCGAGGCCCAGCTTGGTGGCGATGCCGTAGTACTGCAACGGTGCTTGCTGTGACGGGTGGGCAGTTTCTGGTGGTGTGTGGCCGCGTCGTTTGTAGTGGCTGCGGCGGGCTTGGTACTGCCTTTTCCGGCGCCAGCGGGACCAGTGCAGGATGCACTCGACGGATACGGGCCGGCGTTGGGTGAGGCGGTAGGTCAGGCGTCTGATCTCGGCGAGGCTGAGGTGGATGAGGTCGGAGGATCCGTTTCTGCTTTGTCCGTGTCGAGTTCGCGGGCCCGCAGGATGGTCAAGGTGGCGTGGGCGGCCATGGCCAGGGTCATGTGGCGGTGCCAGCCGGGGTAGCGGCGGACCTGGTAGTCGTCCAGCCGCACTCCTGCTTCGCGCTCTGGAAGCATTCCTCGATCGCCCATCTGCTGCCCGCGATGCGGATCAGGTCGTCGAGGGTGGTCCGGGCGGGGCAGTAGGCGATGTAGTAGGAGACCTCTCCAGGCCGGCTGACGCTGCGGCGCGCGAGGACCCAGTGGCGGCGGTCGGGCCGGTGCCAGGGCCTGACCTCGACGCGTGCCCAGTTGTAGATCCGTAGGCCGTGAGCCCCGCTGCCGCAGGACCGGCGCTTTCACTTCTGGCGGGGGAGCCTGGTGAACAGCTCGTGGACGGGGTGGTCGATCGCCCAGCGGGTGACGACGGTGTCGTGCCGGGTGGTGGCCATGACGTGGAAGACATCGGCCTGCTCCAGCTCAAAACGCCAGCCCTTGGAAAAGCCGTAGGCGGCATCCGCGGTCACCCACCGAAACGGAACCCGGTCCGCAATCGCGCGGCGGACCATTGCCTTGGCCATGGCCACCTTCGTCTCAAAGGCGACGTCGTCGTCGATGCCGGCCCGGCGGCAGCGTTCGCGGTCGTCCGTCCAGGAGGTGGGCAGATACAACCGCCGGTCGATGAGCGTGCGTCCTTGGCCGGTGGCGTAGGCGAGAAACACGCCGATCTGGGAGTTCTCGGTGCGTCCCGCGGTGCCGGAGTACTGCCGCTGGACCCCGGCCGAGCGGATGCCCTTCTTGAGGAAGCCGGTGTCATCAACGATCAGAATGGCGCCTTCGTCTCCGAGGTGCTCGACGACGTAGTCACGGACGTAGTCACGGACCTCGTCGGCATCCCACTCGATGCAGTTCAGCAGCCGGTGGATGCGATCGGGACCGCTATGCCCGGCCTCCTCCGCCAGTGTCCAGCCGTTCTTACGCTCCAGCGGAGCAACCAGCCCCCGCATATACGCCAGCGCCGACTGACACGGCTCCTCCCGGCTGAACCGATGCACGAACCGCTCATGCACCACCTCGAGCTCACCCGCCCACAACCTGACATCAGCAAGGTCTCCACCCATAACCACGCCAACGACCGAACTGGCCACCAATCACAGCAAGCACCGTTGCAGTACTAGTACTCCAGTTGCAGTTCGCTATTCCTGCTGTTCAGGAGCCTGTTTCCGAGTGTAGCGAGCTGACGTTCCGTCATGTTGCTGGAGTTCGTGATACCGGGTGCGTCGGTGATAGTGGCAGCGCATGGCGGTGGCCTGGTGTTGGCTGCGCCAGTGGGACCATCTCAGTGCGTGACCGGTGTGGCGAGGGCGGTGGTGGCCGGTGCCGCAAGTTGCCATGATCCTGCGGATTTCTGCCAGGCTGAGCGGGGCGAGGGGTGATCCGTTTCTGCGGCCCCCCTTTCGGTTCTGGCCTGGGCCGTCATGACGGCGAGGAAGGCGTGTGCGAGCATGGCGAGGGTGATGTGCCGGTACCAGCCCACGTAGCGGCGGACTTCGTACTCATCCAGGCCGCACTCGTTCTTCGCGTTCTGGAAGCAGGATTCGATGGACCAGCGGCTGCCGGCCACGGTGACCAGCTGGTCCGCGGTGGTGCCGGTGGGTGCGTGGGCGAGGTAGTAGGCGATCTCGTCGGGCCGGGCGATGCTGCGGCGGGCCATCACCCACCCGCGGTGGGAGGGCTCACCGCCGTCGAAGAACGGGACGGCCGGCAGCTGCGCGGCCGCCCAGTCGTAGACACGCGGGCCCTTGACGCCGTCTCCGCACGAGAGCCGTTCCCAGGCGTCATCGGGTGCGTCGACGACGAGCTGGTCGATGCGCCAGCATCCCGCAAGCGATTTGACCTGCTGCGATTTCGGCACGGCGACGACGTAACCGAGGCCAGCCTCCTCGATCATGCGGCGGAAGTGCCAGTCCTGGCCGTAGAGCGCGTCCGCGGTCACCCATGAGACGGGCAGTGGTGAGGACAGCGCCCTGGTGACCAGGGTTCGGGCCAGCTCGGTCTTGGTGGCGAAGCCGCGGTCGTCGGGCACCTTTGCCGCCCGGCACCGTTCGCGGTCGGATGTCCAGGACTTGGGCAGGTAGAGCTCCCGGTCCACCAGGGTGCGTCCCCGGGACGAGGTATAGGCGGCGAACACGGCGACTTGGCAGTTCTCGGTACGTCCTGCCGTGCCCGAGTACTGCCGTTGCACCCCGGCTGAGGTGTCGCCCTTCTTGAGGAAGCCCGTCTCGTCGCTCACGAGTACGCCGCCGTCCTCGCCGAGCCGTTCGGCGACGTATGCCTGCACGTCGTCGCGGATCTCATCCGCGTCCCACCGGGCCCGGTTCAGGAGGTTCTGGAGCCCATGTGGTGTGTTGTGACCTGCATGTTCTGCGAGTTGCCAGCTGTTCTTCCGGCCCACCGACCCCAGCAGCCCGTGCACATACGCGCGCATCCGCCGCCGCAGGTCGGCCCGGCCGAACCGGTGACCGACCCGCAGCAGCATCTCCTCCAGCTCCCTCGCCCAGACATCAGGCCGCACATCGTCTTGCATGATCAGCACAACAGCAATCACGCGCTGCCAGTCACGAACTCCAGCAACATGACGGAACGTCAGCTCGCTACACTCGGAAACAGGCTCCTGAACAGCAGGAATAGCGAACTGCAACTGGAGTACTAGTACTCCAGCAGCGGTTCGCTATCTGGCCTGGTCGAAGGCGTCGTCGGGAGTGTAGTGGTTTGGTCGTGGGTCGGGGGTGGTCTGGCCGGACCGCCCCTCCCACGTGTGGGTCAGGATTTGGCTGGCCGACTCCGGTGCCGACAGCCTTCCAAGGTGATCGACGAGCATGCGGACGTGACCTGGGAGCGGGAACTCGACACTCTCTTCTTGCGCATTGGCCACCGCTTCGGCCGCGCGGACCTGCGGCGTCGGATGCGGGACTATGTGCGGGGGCTTCTCGCTCCCGTCAGCCGTAAAAACGGCTGGCAGCTGGCCGAGTTCGCCGGGCACCACACCCCTGATGGCTTCCAGCGGCTGCTGAACGCGGCGAACTGGGATGCCGACGACGTCCGCGACGACCTTCAGGCATACGTCGCCGAGCACCTCGGCGTAGACGGCGGGGTGCTCGTCATCGATGACACCGGCTTCGTCAAGAAGGGCACCACCTCCGCCGGGGTGCAGCGTCAGTACTCCGGCACCGCCGGCCGCACCGAGAACTGCCAGATCGGCGTCTTCGCCGCCTACGCCACCACCCGCGGCCGCGCCCTGGTGGACCAGGAGCTCTACCTGCCCAAGTCCTGGACGGAGGACCGGGAACGCTGCCGGGCGGCGAAGGTCCCCGACGAACGAGGCTTCGCCACGAAGGGCGAGCTGGCCAAGCGCCTGGTGCTGCGTGCTCTGGCCTCGGATCTCCCTCTTGCGTGGGTGGCTGCGGACTCCGCCTACGGGCAGGAGGGACGCTTTCGTCGCCTGATCGAGCAGTCCGGCCTCGGCTACGTGCTCGCAGTGCCCAAGTCCCAGCAGGTCTTCGGCCCGCGCATCGACTACCTGTTTGCCCAGGCCCCCGGCGAGGCGTGGGAGACGATCTCGTGCGGTGACGGCGCCAAAGGACCAAGGCGCTACCACTGGGCGGCACTGGAGCTGCCCACGGTGGCCGAGTTCGACTGCCAGGGCGAGGCCCCCGTACGCCGACGCTGGGCACTGGCCCGCCGCAGCATCAGCAAGTCCCAGGAGATCGCCTACTTCCTCGCCTACGCACCGCGGGAGACCACAGTGGCCGACCTGGTGAGGATCGCCGGGATGCGCTGGCAGATCGAGGAGTGCTTCCAGGCGGCAAAGAACGAGTGCGGCCTGGACCAGTACGAGGTCCGCCGCTACGTCGGCTGGTTCCGGCACATCACCCTGGCCATGCTCGCTCACGCCTACCTCGCGGTCATGGCAGCCGACGCGGCGGGAAAGGGGGGTGCAGAAACGCTTCCGGCACCCTGGCTCCGCTCACCGTGGCAGAAGTCCGCCGGCTCCTGGCACTTCGCCTCGGCCCGAACCGCCAAACCGGGCGGCCGCTTCGCACGCACGCTCTGAACTGGTCTCGCTGGCGCCGCAGACACCAGGCCGTCTCCCGCCGCTGCCACTACCAGCGACGACTCCACACGTTGGAGGGGCGGTCCGGCCAGACCACCCCCGACCCACGACCAAACCACTACACTCCCGACGACGCCTTCGACCAGGCCAGATAGCGAACCGCTGCTGGAGTACTAGGCGCATCTTGGGGAACCGGCCGCGCCAGAGGAGGAACTTCAGCTGAACGGCGAAGCCCAACCTCGTGGCCCCGGTCTTGTTCCGTAACCATCCCGCCTCGTCGCCGGACAGGGTGAAGTGGTCCACCACCCCGTCCAGACCCAGATCCCGCCCCACTCCACAGCCCCTTCCGCCAACCCCGTACCTGGTATCGGGCTGGACAGTAGAGGCGGCGCTGTACACCAGGCGCGGAAATCCGGGAAACGCCCAGGCACGGCGGCCGCACCTGATAGAAGGCGCCCGGACGGGGCCCACAGTTTCCCGTCCTGGGGCCTGGAGCGTACGGCCTGTGTCAGGGAGTCGGAGGAGATACGTGTGAGACCCGCCACTTGATGACGTTAGGTTAGCTTTGCGTGCTGTGTGTAGTGATTGGTGTCGCTGCTGGGGCCGCCTGGGGTGGGAGTTTCCGGGGCGGTTACGGTGCACACATCCTGTTCGTGATCTTGTGGGGTGTGTGGCGTGGCGTCGGTGGAGCGGACGGCGTATCCGCGCTTCAAGCGGATCACGTCGGCGCGGGAGTTGCGGGAATTCTTCACGCCGTCCGTGGAGGAGGTGGGGTGGGCGGCGGAGCGTACGCACCACCGGCCGGGGCGGATGCTCACGTTGCTGGTGTTGTTGAAGTCCTGCGGGCGGCTGGGGCACTTCCCGGACCTGGAACAGGTGCCTGATGCGGTCACCGAGCAGGTACTCGCTGTCTTGGCGCTGGCGCCCGGGGTGCCGCTGGAGTCCGGCTCGTCCCGGTCGCAGGAGCGCTACCGCTCCTGGATCCGTGAACGTATCGGTCTGGTGCGGGATCCGGCGCGGGCGCGGGAGGTTGCGGCGGGGGCGATGGAGGCGGCGGCGCCGGTGCGGGCGCATGCGGCGGATCTGGTGAATGTGGCGCTGGAGGAGCTGGTACGGGCGCGGCTGGAGCTGCCGGGGTTCTCCACGCTGGACCGGATGGCGGCGTCGGTCCGGGCGCGGGTGGAAGGGGAGATCTGTGCGGGGATCGTGGGGCGGATGAGCGAGGCCACCCTCGCCCGGATCGCGAACCTGCTGGTGGTGCCGGCGGGTGAGCGGTGTAGTGGGTTCGATGTGATGAAGGAGCCGGGGCGGCGGGCGACGTGGTCGCGGTTTAGAGATCATCTCATTTGGGGTGCCGGTAGTCTGTCTGGGTGTTGATGGTTGAGTGGTTGGTGCCGGACGGGTTGTGGGAGTTGTTTCAGCGGGTGGTGCCGGAGGCGCCGTCGCGTCCGCAGGGCGGTGGGCGGCGTCGGTACGGGGGCCGTGAGGTGCTGGCGGCGATCCTCTTCGTGGCGACGGCGGGATGCGCGTGGTCGCAGGTCCCGGCGGTGTTCGGGCCGTCCGGGGTAACGGCGCACCGCCGGTTCATGGAGCGGGGCCGGCTGCGGGTGTGGGCGAAGCTGCACCGGCTGGTGCTGGATGGCCTCGGCGCCCGTGGCGAGCTGGACTGGTCGCGGTGCGCGATCGACTCGGTGAACATGCGCGCCCTGGAAAAGGGGACCTGAGGGGTCCGAATCCGTTGGACCGGGGCAAGTACGGCTCGAAGATCCACTTGATCACCGAGCGGACCGGCCTGCCCCTTCCGGCCGGTATCTCGGGCGCGAACCTCCATGACAGCCAGGCACTCGAACCGCTCGTCCGAGGCATCCCGCCCATCCGGTCCCGCCGCGGACCCCGCCGGCGCCGCCCCGCCAAACTGCATGCGGACAAGGCCTGCGACAACCGCCGCCTGCGGCAATGGCTCCGGTCCCGGCACATCACACCCCGCATCGCCCGCAAAGGCATCGAGTCCTCAGAACGACTCGGACGCCACCGCTGGACCATTGAGCGCACCATGTCCTGGCCCGCAGGATGCCGCCGACTCCACCGCCGCTACGAACGCAAAGCCATCCATTTCCCTGCCTTCGCCAGCATCGCCTGCACCCTCATCCGCTATCGCCGACTGGCCAAATGAGATGATCTCTTACCGGTAGTTCGTTGACTTGGGGGCAGGGCAGCGGTAGTCCGGATGGTGGGGGTGGTGACGATGACCGCTCGTCGCCCGTGTCCACCGGCGCCGGGACCGCTGGAGAGGTATGCCGCGTGCTTCGACGACCTGTTCGCCTCCCTGGCCCAACGGCGGGGATTCCGCGAGTACCTCACGGGCCTGCTGGCGCCGCGGGACCGGAACAAGACGCTGACCTGTCTGGCCGGTGCGGAACCGGTCGTCGGTGCCCGCAACCCGGCGGTGCAACGGTTGCAGTTCTTCCTGTCCGAGTCTGCCTGGGACGCCGGGCAAGTCAACAGCAGACGGCTTGAGTTGCTGCGCGAGCAGCCGGAAACCGCTCCGCACCCGGGCGGGGTCATCGTGATCGACGATTCCGGAGACCGCAAGGACGGCACGGCCACCGCCCACGTGGGCCGGCAGTGGCTGGGCCGGTACGGCAAGACAGACAACTGCATCGTCACAGTGACCACGGTATGGACCGATGGGCGGGTGTACTACCCGCTGCACGCCCAGCCCTACACCCCCGCCCACCACTTCCCGCGCGGCCGGCGTGATCCCGCCTTCCGCACCAAGCCGCAGATCGCCGCAGCTCTTACGGCCCGGGGCAAGGAGGCGGGCTTCGCGTGCCGGGCGGTGGTGGCCGACTGCGCCTACTCCGTCAGCGACGACTGGTATCTCGCGCTGCGCGAGGCCCGCCTGCCCTACGTGGTTCACCTCAAGCCGCACCGCGGCACCTGGGCACCCGCCCACCAGCCGCACACCCCCGTCGACGCCGCCAGCGCCCTGGCCTGGCACGACCCCGAACACCCCGGCGACTGGACACCGGTTGAGCGCCACTTCCGCGACGGGCACACCGAGACCTGGTGGGCCGCCGACGCCCGCCTGAGCGGCTGGGGACCCCATAACCGGGTACGGCTGGTCGTGGCCACCACCGACCCGGCCACCCTGCCGCCCAAGGCCACCTGGTACCTGGCCACCAACCTGCCCCACCCCGACGCACCCCACGCCGCCACCGACCCCCACCCGCCCGCCGACCTCGCCGAGATCGTCCGGCTGTACGGGTTGCGGCCCTGGATCGAGCAGAGCTACAAACAGATCAAGGACGAGCTCGGGTGGGCCGACTTCCAGGTCCGGTCCGCCCGCGCTATCGCACGTCACCAGACCCTGGTGAACTGCGCGTTCTCCTTCTGCTGGGACCAATGGTTCGCCCCACCCGGACCCGTGGACACCACCGCTCCCGACCCCTGCCCCGACGACCGGGCAGAGAGGGGGCACCCCCATGCCCCACCAGCCCCAACTGCCCTGCTGGCCCAGGGCTTTACGCGCCATCCGGGCCTGGCTCACCCCCGCCACCACCCTGCAACGCTGGTGGCAGGCCTGGACCGACAAGGACCCACCCGCTCACCTCCAGTCCCTGATCGACGCGGTCACCACCGGCAAACCCCTCGACCTCTACCGCCGGATTTAACGAACTACCGTTACTGAGTTTTTCGTTGGTTCTGTGAGTGCAGGGGCTTCGGCGGTGTGAGCATGCTGGTGTGTCTTCCGAGTCGCAGGCTGTTGTTTCCGATGTCTCCGTTCTGCCTTTGACGCGGCCGCAGTTGGCCGAGGCCCGTCGCATGCGCGCGGTCGAGTTGTTCGAACTGGGACGTTCTACATCCGAGGTCGCGCGGATGGTGGGGATGCATCCCGAGAGCGTGCGCCGGTGGAGACGCCTGTGGGAGCAGGGTGGAGCTCAAGCTCTGCGGCGGCGGCCTGCCACCGGCCGGCCGCCCAAGCTGGATGACCCCCAAGTCGGGCTGGTGCGGGCCGCGTTGGAACAAGGCGCCCAGGCGCACGGGTTCGAGGCGGATCTGTGGACCCTGGAACGGGTCGGCGTGCTGGTGGAGCGGGTGACCGGGGTGAGGCTGGCCCGGGCATCCGTGTGGCGGCTGCTGACCGGGCGGCTGGGGTGGAGTCTGCAGCGTCCCCGACGTCAGGCCGTCGAGCGGGACGAGCCCGAGATCGCCCGATGGGTCGCCAAGGAGTGGCCACGCATCAAAAAGGGGCGGTGAAGAAACGTGCCTGGATCGTATTCTTCGACGAATCAGGCGTGTCGCTGCTGCCCCAGGTACGCCGCACCTACGCACCCCGCGGGCACACTCCCATCCTGCGGCACCGGCTGAACTGGAAGCGCGCCGGGATGGCCGCCGCGCTGGGCTACCACGCCGCGGACCCCGAACGCGGCCCGCGAATGTGCTTCCACCTCAAACCCGGCAGCTGCAACACCACTTCCTTGAACGAGGTGCTGGAACAGGTCAAGGCCTTCTACGCTGGCGAATCGGTGGTGTTGGTGTGGGACGGACTGTCGGCCCACCGGAGTCGGGACATGCGGGCCTGGGCGGCCGAACAGGACTGGTTGACCCTGGAGCGGCTACCGGCCTACGCACCCGAACTCAACCCGGTGGAACTGCTGTGGTCGGCCATCAAGACCCGCGAGCTGGCCAACCTCGCCGGCGACCACCTCGCCGACATCGCCGACGCCGCCGAAAGCGGCATCCACCGGATCTGCTCCAACGAACAACTCCCGTGGTCCTTCCTCACCCATACCGGACTAACACTCCACCCCAAACCACCACAGAACTAACGAAAAACTCAGTAGTGTGATGCGCCAGAAATCCCGAGGGTTAGTAAGTACCCTGCTTGGTATGTCGCATCCGGGGCCTTCCGCGGTGGAGATCACGATGTCCGAGGACGAGCGTGTCGAGTTGCTGCGGCGGGCGGGGTCGCCGGATCGGCGGCCCGCCGAGCGGGCCCGGATCATCCTGGCGTGTGCCGATGGGATGTCGAATGCGGGCGCCGCGCGGGCCGTTGGCGTTGCGCTCAAGACGGTACGGAAGTGGCGCGGGGCCTTCGCGATGGAGCGGATGGCCGGGCTCGAGGACACCGGCCCGATCGGTCGGCCGAAGGCCGACCTGGTCCTGAGCGAGGGTGAACGGGATCAGCTCATCCGGTGGGAGAGGCGGGCGAGGACCGCCCAGTACCTGGCGCTGCGCGCAAGAATCGTGCTCCGCTGCGCGGAGGGCGGCACGAACCGACAGGCCGCGACCGACCTCGGCGTCGACGAATCGACGGTGGAACGCTGGCGGGCCCGGTTCATCGTCAAACGTCTTGACGGTCTGTCCGATGAGGCCCGGGTGGGCCGGCCGCCCTCGATCCTCCTCGACCGGGTCGAGGACGTCATCGTGGCGACTTTGGAGTCCAGCCCCGGCAAGGACACCCACTGGTCACGGGCTTCGATGGCGAAGCACTCGGGACTGTCCAAGTCGACGATCGGGCGGATCTGGAAGCGGTTCGACCTCAAGCCGCACCTTCAGGATTCCTTCAAGCTCTCCACCGATCCACAGTTCGTCGCGAAGGTCGTCGATGTAGTCGGGCTGTACCACCACCCGCCGGAGAAGGCGGTGGTGCTGTGCGTCGACGAGAAGTCCCAGATCCAGGCGCTGGACCGGTCACAACTGGTGCTGCCGATAATGCCGGGCATGCCCGAGCGGCGTACCCACGACTACTACAGGCACGGCATCACCAGCCTGTTCGCCGCCTTCAACATCGCCGACGGCACCGTCATATCGGCACTGCACCGCCGCCACCGGGCCATCGAGTTCAAGAAGTTCCTGATCCGGATCGACAAGGCGGTGCCGGCCGACCTCGACGTCCATCTGGTCTGTGACAACTACGCCACCCACAACACCGCCGAGATCAAGGCGTGGCTGGGCAAACACCCCCGCTTCCACGTCCACTTCACCCCCACCGGCTCCTCCTGGATGAACCAAGTCGAGCGGTGGTTCGGCCTGCTGACCGACAAACTCATCCGCCGGGGCGTCCACACGTCGGTGAAGGCCCTGGAGGACGACATCACCGCGTGGATCGACACCTGGAACGAGAACCCGCGGCCCTTCACCTGGACCAAGACCGCCGACGAGATCCTCAACTCCCTCGCCGACTACCTCGCCAAGGTCGGAGCCAACACTCACAAACCCGAGCAGAACTAACCCTCGGGATTTCTGGCGCAGGACACCAGTGGTCTGGGCCCGCCACCGAACCGACCTCCACCAGCTGCCGCACAGCCGCCGCTCCCGGTACGAACTCCGTGTCCGGAAGCTCATCAGGACAAGGCGTTCGAAAGCAACGGCCAGGGGGCGTTCTTCTGAACCTTCAAGGCGACCTTCGGGCGCGTCTCCCACCCCCATCAAGAAAGGTGGTTTAAATCCATCGCTGAGACGGGGAGGGTAACCCCCTCTCGGCACCGGCGCGCCACCGCGTCCGGCTCACCAGACATGAAGCGACGGCCAGCGCACAAGGGCAACAAGGCGCTGGCCGTCAATGTTCTCTCACCAGAAAGAACCCCACCATGCTAAGCGACCCGCACCCCGACCGTCCCCGCCCCGGAGACATCGCCCAGCTCAGAGCCGGTAACAGCATCGACGCGGAGCCAGGTGACGCTTTCGTCATCGCCGAGGACGTTCCACCCGGCATCGAGCGCGTCGTCCTCAACCTTCCCGTCGGCCACCCGAACCGCGAGGACTGGGCCGCGGCCATCTCGGAACGCGAGGTCGCCAGCCTGACCAGGTTGGGCTCCGCAGGCGCCCGGACATGGTCGCCCGCCGCCGACCCGGAGGCCGACACATGATCCCGCCGGTCACCAGCCATCCCCAGCACGAACAGGAGACCCCGTGCACCGCGACAACGGCCGCACGCTCTACTCACGCGCCGATCTACAGAAGGTCCACGGCCTGAGCGAATCCACCCTCCAGAACCTCTGGACCGACCGTGCCAACAACGGCCACCCGGACAACGAGGTCACCGACGGCGTCATGCACTGGGACGGCACGGCCTGGGTGGTCTGGTACAAAGAGCTCCAGCGGCAGCGCGCCGCCGCCGTCACCACCAACACCCCGAACCTCACCGACGACCCGGACGAGGAAGTGGGCCCCGCCGAAACAGCACGCGTCTGCGGATTCGCCGACAGCGCCACCGTCTCCCACTACGTCAAGAACCCGCCCGAGGGCTGGCCTGCCCCCGACGACTACGACATGCTGCCCAGCGGTCGCCAGCGGCCGAAGTGGAAGCGGTGGAAGCTCTGGCAGTACGTCGCGAACCGCAAAGGGCGCGGCCACGCCGGCGGACGGCCCAAGGGCCGTCGCGGACTGGCCTACCCCTACCAGGGGGACGAGCGGCTCGCGCTCGCGCGCAAGGCCATCACGGCGAACCCGGGAGCGACGAACGCTGAGCTGATCCCCCAGCTCCAGCTCCAGACCGAGAAGACGTACTCCCGTCCGACCTGGAACCTGATCTTGAAGTCGGCCCGTGAACACCCCGAGGAGTGACGTGGCCGAAGACCGCTGCCCCCGCTGCGGCGGACCGCTCGGCGAGCGGCCCGCCCGCTCACGTCTCACCATCGCCAGGGCCGTCATGATCTGCACGGCGTGCGGAACCGACGAGGCAATCCGCGAGGCGAACAGTCAGGCTCCCGTGCCGTTCGACGAGTGGCCCATGAGCTGAGCAGCTTGCTGAACCAGAGGCCGCCAACCGGAGGTTGGCGGCCTCACTCAGGACCGCGGCACTCCAGGTGCGCGTTTGACGTCGTCTTCCTCGGTGAGAAAGCGACGAAGCCGGTACCGCAGCGCCGCAGCAGCCCTGGACTGCAGCTGACCCAGCCACGTGTGGAGTCGGCGGGCACCCCGCCGGAGCTTGGTGCCGTACCAGCTCACCACGCGCGGAATTGAGATCGCGGCGAAGGCGACCAGTAGGTAGGTGGCGTTCACGTTCATCCTCATGCAGGGCCGCGGCCCGCACGGGGGCTACGCGGCGATGGCCAGTGCCTTCTGGGAGGGGGATGGCCGGGAGGAGGGTGCTCCGGGAACGATCGGCACTGCCAGCCGCAGGATGCCGCACGGCGACGCGGCATGGGGTGGGACAGGGCCGAAGAACGCGTAGTGATCGACTGAGGCCAGATCCACGTCGGCGGCGGCACGTTGTGTGATGGCCAGCCACGCGTTCGCCGCTTGCCTCAAGAACCGGAGGACCGCCTGAGCCGTACGCGACTTAGAGCCCCACAGTGCGAACCCGACAGGAATCTGGATGAGGCGGCAGAACTCGTCCAGGGCGTAGACCGGCTGACCAGCGAGTCCGTACGCAAGGCCAGAAGTGATGCCGGGCATCGCGGTGTCCTGCTCCAGACGACGGAGCAGGGCACTGGCGGGTTCCGGGTTTGAGAACCCTTCGCGAATCCGGGTAGCGAGGGTGTGATCTGGACTGTTGTGCGAGGTGGTCCGGGCGGCGAGAGTTCGCGGCATGGCGACGGGACCTGGTTCTGGCGTGAGGGGTCTCTACTTCCTCAACACGCGGGATCCGAGGTCCCGTTGGTGCGCGTCAGTACATCCGAGTCGTCGGTGTCGGGCAAGTCGGCTGGTCACGACTGTGACTGCCTGGCGCATCGGGCGGGGAACGCAGCCGACGGCACTCAGCGTGAGCGTGTGTACTCCTCGGATCTGAACCGGCGGCAGTGGCGGGTGGTCCGGGCACTGATTCCGGTGCCGGCGTGGTTGCGGGGGCGGGGCGGGCGGCCGGAAGGCTATTGCCACCGGGTCATGATCGACGCGGTGTTGTACCTGGTGAACATCGGGGTCAAGTGGGAGCGAGGTGCCGGTGGACTTCGCGGCGTGGAAGGCGGTCTATCGCTTCTTCCGCCGTTGGCAGCAGTGCGGATTCCCCGACTGTCTGCATGACGCGCTGCGCGAGCTGGCCCGCAAGGCGGCGGGGAAGAAGGCGCGGCCGACGGCCGCGATCGTGGACTCTCAGAGCGTGAAGGCGTCCTGGCACGTCGCCGCGGAGCCCCGCGCCTTCAATGGCGGGAAGAAGGTCACGGGCCGTAAGCGGCACCTGGTGGCGGACACCCTCGGCCTGCTCCTCGTGGTGCCGGTGACCACGGCCGACCTGCAGGACCGGGACGTGGCCGTGCCCCTGCTTGCGCGACTGCGCCGCGGCTTCGCCACGGTTCGCAAGGTGTGGACTGAGGGCGGATACACCGGCTCGCTGACCCAATGGGCCGCCGCGAAGCTGGGGCTGGACGTCGAGATTGTCCGCCGTCCCGACGAGGCGAAGGGGTTCGTCTTGCTCAGGCGCGGGTGGATCGTGGAGCGCACACTCGCGTGGTTGGTCAACTCCCGCCGCCTGGCGAGGGATTACGAGTACCTGCCCCTCGTGCACGAGGCGATGGTGAAGCGGGCGATGATCCGCATCATGGCCCGCCGCGTCACCGCCGGAACTCAGGCCGAGGACGTCCCGGCCCAGGCACAGACACCGCGGCTCACCAGCCGCAGCCAGCCCTTCTGCGTCAGACGCTGCAGCCGGTTCCGCACGTTCTGCCGCGAGCTGTCGGTGTCCGGCCGGCCCAGCAGCCGGTGCACCTCGATGACCCGGATCCCCGCCGGCCCGGCCTCCCTCACCACCGAGGCGATCTTTAGGCAGTCCCGCGGCAGCTGCGCAAGATCGGCTTCCGGGCGCCACTTGGAGACCACGGCCTGCTCGGCCGAAGCCTCCGGCACGCCGCCCTCCGGCACCTGGCCGGCCTGCTCCCGCACCACCGCATCAGCCCCGGCCGCGATCTCCCGCGCAGCCCGCAGACGCACCAACCGCCCCTGCACTGCCTGAAGTCCCCGCTCAGCCGCCTCGACGACCTCCCGCGCGGCCCGCACTTCCGACTCAGCCTCGGCCAGCCACTCATCGACGACCTTGTCACGCGTCAGCTGCGACACGAACCGATCTCCCTGTCAGCCGGGGACATGAACGGCACCGAACCTGCCCCGCCCATCCCTCCCCAGCCAAAACGATCAAGAGACCGCTTCAAGGTCACCGGATTCGAGAACGGTTCTCAAAGGCTGGCGCCTCCTGCGGAAACTCCGCCGCAGCACCAACCGCATCACCGACGTCGTGAAGGCCGCCCTCATCCTCCACCAGGCATCAGCGTGAGGTTGGAAAACGCTCACTGCCCTGCCGAGTTCAAGGCGGACGCGGTCGCGTTGTACCGGTCCCGTCCGGGAGCGACGATCAAGTCGGTCGCCGCCGGCCTGGGAGTGAACGCCGCGACGCTGCGCAACTGGATCCGGGCCTCCGGCGGGCGCCGCTCCAGGAAAAGGATCCGTGAGCTGGAGGAAGAGCGCGACATCCTCCGCAAGGCGGCCCGGCAATTCGCGATGGAGGCACGCTGGTGAACCGCTGCCAGTTCGTTGAAGGTCATGTCCCCCAGTGGACACCGTTGGTGAATTCAGCGGCGGCCTTCACGTGCTGTTGTCGTGGCGGGATGATGGCCGGAGCGGCGTGGGGGCGCGAGCGTGAGGTGATCAACGTGTCGCTGCGTCCACGTCTGCCGGGCGAGGTTCCGGCCCGGACCGCCGAGGTGGCCCGGCTAGCGTTCCCGAAGGGCTGTCTGTGCATGCGGATCCGGGAGGCGCTCGGGCCGCTGTTCGCCGACAAGGACTTCGTGGATCTGTTCCCGCAGCGAGGTCGACCCGCCTGGCCGCCCCACCAGTTGGCGATCGTTTCGGTGCTCCAGTTCGCGGAGGGCCTGTCGGACCGCCAGACGGCGGCTGCCCTGCGTGGACGCATCGACTGGAAGTTTCTTCTGGGGCTGGAACTGACCGATCCCGGATTCGACCATTCCGTGCTGAGCGAGTTCCGGGACCGTCTGGTGAATGACCGGGTACCACAGCGGGTGCTGGACCTGGTCCTGGACCGGCTGCGGGAGGCCGGTCTGCTGCCGCGCCCCGGCGGCCAGCGCACCGATTCCACGCATGTCCTGGCTGCGGTGCGACGGCTGAACCGCCTGGAGAACACCGCGGAACACCTGCGCGCCGCCCTGAACGCGCTGGCCGCCGCGGCTCCCGACTGGCTGCTGGGGACTGCGCCGGCCGACTGGTTCGACCGCTACCAGCGGCGCATCGAGGACTATCGCCTGCCTCGCGGCGAGGGCCCGCGCACGCAGTACATGGAGCAGACCGGCCAGGACGGCATCCGGCTGCTGACCGCGATCCACGATCCCGGCGCCCCGTCGTGGCTGCGGCAGATCCCGGCCGTTGAGGCCCTGCGTCGCTACTGGGTCCAGGAGTTCTTCATCACGCAGGACCGGGTGCGGATGCGCGCCCCGAAGGACATGCCGCCCTCCCATGACCGCATCGAGTCCCCCTACGACGGCGAGGCCCGCTACTGCGTCAAGAACGCCACCGAATGGACCGGCTACAAGGTCCATCTGACCGAGACCTGCGACGCGCACTCCCCGCACCTGATCACGCATGTCGTTACGACCGAGGCCACCGTCACCGATGTCGAGGTGACCGAGTCGGTTCACGCCACTCTCGATGGGGCCGGACTGCTGGCCGGGGAGCACTTCGTCGACCGGGGCTATGTCAGCGCCAAACTGCTGGCCACCAGCGTCTCCAGCCACGGCGTGGAACTGACCGGCCCGATCCGCCACGACATCACCTGGCAGGGCAGGGCCAACGAGGGCTTCTCCATCGACGGCTTCCTCATCGACTGGGACACCCGCACGGCCGTCTGCCCGCAAGGGCACCGCAGCGTCCGCTGGAAACCCCACCAGCAGCGGCCCGGCTACTGGCAGTCCGACGTGTTCTTCGCCCGCCACGACTGCGCCGCCTGCCCGGTACGGTCGAAATGCACCCGCTCGAAGACCGAGCCACGCAAACTCTCCCTGGCCCCGCGCGAGGAACACGAAGCGATCCGCGCCAGGCGACAGCTCCAGGAAACCGACCAGTGGCGGAGCCACTAAGCCACCCGAGCCGGCGTCGAAGGCACCCTCGCCCAGGGGTTACGCCGCTGCGGCCTGCGCAGAAGCCGCTTCACCGGCCTGCACAAGACCCGCCTCCAGCACGTACTCACCGCCACCGCCCTCAACCTCATCCGCACGGACGCCTGGCTGACCCAGACCCCACTCGCCAAGACCCGAACCTCACGCTTCACGCGCCTTCGCCCCGCATGAGACACCGCCGAATTCGCCAACGGTGTCCCCAGTGGGACACCATCCCAGCCGATCCTGCACGTAGCCACGCAGACGCTGGCTGGCCACCAGCTTCGCAGTCTCCGGCCACCGCGCACGCCGCTCAGCACGCCACTGCGCCAGCGAGGCCCGGTACTCCACGTGGCAGCTCCGGGCCGAGGCATTGCGCCGCAGCTCCCGTGAGACCGCCGAGGGCGAACGCCCCAGACACCGCGCGATCGCACGGACGCCCAGGTCCCGGACCCGCAGCAGAGCGATCTCCTCCCACTCGGCGAACGACGGATATCGGCCCGGGACAGTCGGCGCAAGACACGGATCCACCCCGCCAGCATGCCGAAACCACCGCGACCCCACGGCCGGGGAGACCCCGATCGCGGCCACCGCGTCCACCGAGCTCAGCCCTCGCGCAATCGCCTGCCAGAACCCGACCCGGTCCTCACACCAGGCCACACCCGGCCGACCCGGCAAAGGCACCCGCCCGCGATACTCCCGCGCCGCCCCCTGCCGATTCCCCACACCCAACCGCAAACCCCCAGCTCACAGAGGTGTTACGACGATCAGATGAATCCGCCCAATACGCGAGGGTGCGCTTCACCGAGCACCTGCACATCGAGGGCATCCGCCCGTCGATCGGCAGCGTCGGAGATGCTTACGACAACGCGCTGATGGAGACAATCAACGGCCTCTACAAAGGCGAGCGCATACACACGAAGGTCTTCCACGACGGACCCTGGCGGACCGTCGCCGACGTCGAGTACGCCACAGCCTCGTAGGTCGAGTGGTACAACAACCGCCGCCTGCATTCCAGTTTGGCATGATCAGCCCCACCGAGTACGAGGCAGCACACTACGCTGACACAAAACCAGTGGCCGACTGATCACCGGCCCGCAAGCCACCGGCAGGTCATCGACAAGCCACTGCCCAACAGCGAGCCCGAAGATGCGGACCATGCTTGACAAGAAGTGCCACCGCGTGCTCGTGGCGGTCGACCAGCCCGCCTCGATCGGCGCCCTGCCGCTGGCCGTGACCCGGCCCGCGACGCAGGCAGTGGTGAAGCCGCCCATCTTCCGGGACTGACCATGCGGCGGACCACCGACCTCTACCCCGGTGAGGGCAAGACCGGCGTCCGCGACGCGGCAATCATCGCGGACGCCGCCCGCACCATGTCCCACGCACTCCACCCCATCGAGTTGGCGAATGAGGCCGTCACCGAACTCCACATTATCGTCGGGTTCGACGACGGCCTCGTAGGCGAGGCCACCCGCGTCACCAACCGGCTCCGTAGCCTGCTCGCCCAGATCCACCCGCACCTGAAACGAGGTCTGGGCCCACGCATCCAGTATTCGACCGTGCTCACGCTGCTGGAACAGTTCAGCTCGCCCACGGGAATCCACAAGGCCGACCGGCGGCGCCTGGTCACCCTGTCCCGATCGAAGGCCCTACAGAGGGTCGAGTGGCTGGTCGCCGACATCTTCATGTGTCATCCCTCCTCCATAGACGCACTCGCGAGCATGTGTGTGCAACATCGGCGGGATGACACATGCCAGCAAGGAGCGCTACCTCGCGCCTCTTTACATGGAACGTCCTCGGCATGCGGCATCCACCGCGAGGGCCACAAACGGGCCTGGCGGCCCTCCACTCGTGTCCTCGTGTCCCGCTTTGTAGCCCGCCCTGTGTTCCAGAATGCGCCTTTGTGAAGTATGTCTTGAACGGCTCCACCAGTGAGGGCACAGGGGGATGACTATCTCCCGTCAGGCGTCACTCTGGCACTTCGCGCACTGGCAGCACGTCACATGACGGCACCGCCAGGCACGTTCATTCGGCCCGCCAGCTGAGGATGAGCATCGCCCCAGAGTCGAGACCGCCCTAGCCTATGGCATCCAACTCGCGTTGGGTTTGGGCCCATGGAGAAGAACAGAAGATTCATGCCACTTGCAGCTAGATGCCGCGAAGATCTGTTTTGTGCAAGAAGTTCCGCGATCCAAAGGGACTCAGGAATTGCAAAGAGAGAGCAAGGAATGCCCCTTGACCTGCGCTTTCACATATTCACTAATCGGGACACGAGGGGAGACACGCGGAAGGACACGGGGACACAACTTGCGATCTAGCGCACGAAATCAACTGGCGGACCAACTCGACTCCTGCCTCCTTGAGGGGATGCGACTCCCTCAGGGGGCATCCCCCTAGGCGCATCTGAGGTCTCCTGCGCCCCTCAACGGCCACGTCCAGCTGAGAGGGCACGCGGCGCTCTGCTAGCGTGTCTACGCAACTTCCCAGCAGGAGTGGTGGCGGGCAGTCCGCTAACGCGAGCCGATGCCGCTAAGGCCGACCAGCGCTTGAAGAGGTGAGATGCAGGAATGTCTTCACTCAGGCACAGCTTGAGGGGCATCACCGAAGCGATGGAACTCACCGCAACTTGAGGGCCTCAGCAGCACCAACCTTGCGAAGCGGACCGCCTCGCACAACCAGCCCCTAAGGGGCGCCAAGTACTAACTCGCCCAACAAGAAGCAGGTAGACATCAGATATGCCTGAGCAAATCACTCAGGAGCCGACCGGGGGGGCCGCAGCCGCAGCGGCTCCCTCCACCGAGCTCGTCCCAGAGGCATTCCTCCCCGAGCAAAGAGCTACTCCCTCTCTGGCGCTCCCGGATGACCTTGCCCCTGAGGTCCGTAGCATCATCGAAGGGCTGCCCGAGCCTCTTCGGACTGCTGTGGTTGCCGCCGTCAACACCCCCGACGGAGTCAGCTTCACCATGGGAAACGCCAAGGGCGGCGTTATGAAGACAACGCTATCGGTGTACATCGCACTCATCCTTGCCCTGACCGGGGAGCCAGTCCTCCTCGTGGACGCGGATGGCACCAACAAGACATGCCTCAAGTGGCAAATTGCCGCTGGCGAGGACTGGCCGTCCTCAATCACGGTCGTCGGGTACACGAGTCCTGCCATGGCTAAGCAGGTAAACGACCTGATGGCTCGCGGCTTCAAACACCTCATCATTGACGTCGGCCCACAGGACGTCGGTGTCCTCAAGACCGCCTGGATGCTCACGAAGCGCGGTATTGTGCCTACCCAACAGCACGTCGGCGACGTCGTTCAGCTACCCACGACCTTTGCCCTCCTTGAAGAGATGGGCGAGCCAATTGACCTCAGCGTCATGTTGGCCAAGTCCTTCCCTAAGCGCCGTAGCTACACAAACGCCCGGAACTACGTGGTCGACCTCATCGAAGGCAGGAGCGCCGATCACCCTGATGGCCTACCCTCGGTGGGCCTCTTGGAGACCACCGTCCCGCTCCTGGAAGACATCGCCGAGACCTGGGGATCGATTCCGGATGACTTCTCCCACTTCGGCTCTGTTCTTGCGGAGGCACTGGGTGTACCGCGAGCAGTGATCGTAGAGCGCGAAGCCAAGTGGCTGGCTTCACTTGAGGAGCAGTAGCAATGGCGACGAGCAAGAAAAGCACTTCAGGGCGGAAGAAGCCACCCGCTAGCGCCGCCTTCGGCAGGTTGAACGCCCTCTCGTCGAGCGGAGCGCTTCGGGCTATCGACAAGGCTTCCCCCCAAGCTCCCGGGGAGGAGTCCCTGGTAGTTTCTCCAGAGGCCTCGGCGATGGCCATCTCAAATTCGCCGTCGCCAGAGGCTGCCAAGGAGCCTTCTACGCCGCCAGAGGTCAACGCCCTGCGTGTGCCGTCTCCCAGCTCGGAGGATCACCATGCTCCGGCGCCGTCACCTGCTGCGGAACATGCATCTCACATCACTGATCCTGCGCTGGAAGATGTACTCCCCACGCAAGATGTAAGTGTTCAGTCGGCTTCGCCGGAACCTCCTACGGTGCAATCGACTTCGGGAGTGGACCGGTCTGCCGCGACACTGGGTCTGGGGCCAGTACACCGTCTCCAGCAACCGGAATCTGACCTCAGGCACGAGGCCTCTCAGTCTGATGGGTCCTCGTTGGCGGTTCGGGCAGTCGCTTCTGCTCCTCTCCTCAGCACCTCCGGCTACTCCGAGTCAGGCATGCAGAAGGCCCTTCCGGAGGCACTCGCTAACAAGATCGACGGGCTTCCCCTGGTATACGAGGAGCTAGCAAAGAGCTACCGCATCGCAAAGTCGACTCGTAGAGGCGTCAAGCCTACGAGGAAACGGAACATCAGACTGCATCAAGAGGTGGTTCAGCGTCTGAACCACCAACTCGTCTCTGACAAGCGCATGCTGGGCTTGACGGACCTCAAGAGCAGTCAGTACGTCGACGCAGCCATCACTCTTGCTCAGGGCGTCTCGGTTTCGGATCTGATCAGGGCGGCCGACGAGTTTCGGGACAGCCATCTTGGAGAAAAGGACGTCCTCGCCTCTCCGAACCACTACAGCATCAGTCTTGGAAACTACGCCTGGCTCGACCACATGGTGGATGAGCTTCTCCTAGCGAACACCACAGGTCTGCACGGTCACATGATCAACGTCATCATCAAGGCCTACTTGGACCAGTTCGAAGGTCCGCAAAAAGGCTGACGCATACACGCTGTGCTTGCTGGGGTGGGATCTCCTCTGAGGTCCCACCCCGAAGCAATCTCAAAACCGTTGCTCACTTCGTTGCGGTGGCGGTGAGCCCCAAGTTCGATCGGTCCCCTCGGCGTATCGTGTGAAGTGCCAGCAAACACGCGCTCGTTCTTGAGTTCTCCGCGGGGTGCGGCGCGGGAAGCCGGCCGCCGCGATCCGGCAGGTCTTCGACGCGCCGGGTGGCACGTACGGCTCGCTGTCTCTCTCCTCGTAGTGTTGGAGATGTCCGCTATGAGGAAGTTTGATGGCAGAGATGTGCAAGAGGTTCGAGGCGGAGTTCTGGGCCGGGGCCGTCCGGATCGTCCGTGAGGCCGGGAAGCCGATCGCCCGGGTTGCGGGGGGCCTCGGGGTCAGCGAGGGCACGCTGGCCACGTGGATCTCCCGGAAGGAGGAGACGTCCCGGGCCGGCCTGGCCCCGAGTGAACGCGCTGAGCTGCAGCGGTTGCGCGGGGAGAACCACGAGCTGCGCATGGAGCGTGACGTGCTCAAGCGATCGGTGCTCCTGTGGGTCAAGGAGGCGACGAAGTGACGGTTGCGGACTTCATCGCCTCCCGGAGGGCCGACCACAACGTGCCGCACGCCGTCTCGTGCCGGGCCCTTGAGGTCTCGCAGTCCTGGTTCCGCAAGTGGCTGGGACGAGCCCCGACCACCCGCGCCGATCTCGCCCTGGCGATCCGCGGAGTCTTCGACGCCCCGGGAGGCACCTGCGGCTCCCCGCGTGTCCGCATCGAGCCGCAGGCGAAGGGCTGGCGGATGTCGAAGAACACGGTCGCGAAGGTCATGGCCGAGCTCGGCCTGGCCGGCCGGGCCAGGAAGCGACGGCGGTCACTGACCCGGCAGGGCAAACGGCCCGTCGCCCCGGACCTGGCCCGGCGCAAGTTCACCGCGCCGGCCCCGGACGCCGCCTGGTGCGGCGACATGACCGAGATCTCCACCGACGAGGCAAAGCTCTGCCTCGCCACCGTCATCGACCTACACACTCCCGCCGCCTGCTCCGCCACGCGACGGACACCCGCCACGACACCGGACCCGCCGTCGGCGCCCTGCACATGGCCGCCGCCACCCGCGGCGGCAACGCGCACCGCGTCATCACGCACACGGACCGGGGCAGCGAGTACGCCCAGGATCTCCGGCGAGGCATGTGACCGCCTGGGCGTGGTGCAACCCACGGGACGTGCCGGCTCCGCCCTGGACAACGCGGCCGCCGAGGCGACCAACTCGACCCTGAAGACCGAGTCCATCCACCCGCGCCGTTTCACGACACGGGCCGAGGCCCCAATCAAGACCGCGACCTGCACCACCGACTGGCACAACCCCCGCCGCAGACACTCAGCCTGCGACCAGCCGTCACCCATCGACCACGAGAACCGACACCACACCACAGAACAACAGCCCCAGGCCACTTAACGAAACCCTCCACACACAGAGAGGACGGACAGTGGCACCTGCGGGCGTTGTAGTACGTGAGCCGCTGGAAGATCTCCAGCCTCGCCCGGCGCATCGTCTCCCTCTTGAGTCCCTGCCAGAAGCTCTCGGCGAGGGCGTTGATGCCCCTATGGATGTCAAGTAGCGTCTCGGGCCGGTCACGTGCGGTCTGGCACGATGCTCTTGAGAACGATGATTCGATAGATCTCTCGTGCGACGTACCGCTTGAGAAAGCGGATGATCTCTTTGCGCGTCTTGCCCCGGCGAGGCGTCGCCGCATGTACTCCCGGGAACGCTCCTCCCAGCGCAGACGGCAGAGGACGATCCGGAACAGGGCGGCGTTGGCCTGGCGGTCGCCGCCGCGGTTGAGCCTGCGGCGCTGGGTCTTTCCAGAGGAGGCCTCGACCGGGCTGGTGCCGCACAGGGCCGCGAAGGACACCTCGCTGTCGAGGCGTTCTGGGTTGTCACCGGCGGAGATGAGCGGGGCCGCCGCGCTGTCCGGGCCGACACCGTTCACGTCGAGCAGAGCAGGGGTACTCGCGGTGATCGTTTCTGCTATCCGCTGGGTGAGGTCGTTGATCTCCTCGGTCAGGCTCTGGATACGGCGGGCCAGCAGTCTCAGGGGTATGCCGCGCGGCCCCTGCCGGCCCGGAGACGGCAGATTCCGGGCCGGTGGCGCACTGCTGGAACAGCTTGGGGTTGCTCAGCCCGGCCAGGAATTCCCGGAGTTCGGCATCGGCGCGGACCAGGACGCTCTCGAGCTGGTTGATGGCCTGGGTGCGGGCCGTGACCGCCGAGCCTTTGGCGAGCTTGACCAGCCGCAGCATCTCCACCGGGCCGTCGCTCGCCTTCGCCGTGGCCCGGCCGGACAGCATGGCTCGGGCAGCGGCTTCGGCGTCGACGGCGTCGGTCTTGCCGTGACGTCGGCTGGTTGACCTCGGTCACCTTGATGCCTTCGGCCCGCAGATGCCGTGTCAGGGCGGCCCCGTAGGAGCCGGTGCACTCTACCCCAGCACGTCGCAGAACGCCGAACGCACGGGCCCAGGAGATGAGTTGGCGATAGCCCTCGGCGGTCGCCGGGAAGCTGCGGCCGTCCAGGGTGGCGCCGAGTGTGGTGATGACGGCCACGGCGTGAACATCCTTGTGGGTGTCGACGCCGAGCAGGACTTCCTCGGTGGAATGGGCCGGTATGTGACATCGGGCCGTGGGCTGCGTGATGCTGGGCAAGGTTGCCTGTCTCCTGATCGCCTCGGATACGGGTGGCCGTCGCCGGGCCGGGGCGGTCAAGACTGTGACGTGCCTGTCGCGAAGGCCCCTATCGGGACACGTCCCCTGCCCGGCGGCAGCGAATGCCGCTCCCGGCAGTGGCCGACAGATCAACGCCAAGGTAACAACGCCAGTCGTAACTCGGGTCAGGCCACCGCCCGAAGCGGCACCTGATCATCCTCACAGTCATAGCTCGAGCCGGCCCGACCCATGCTCCTGCGGATCCCGAGCTGGTCGCTGACCTGGGCGAACGCGGCGGAGGTGTACTGGGATCCCCTGTCCGCGTGAAAGATCACTCCGGTCACGCGGCCGCCCCGGGCCGTCACGGCCATCTTCAGCGCGTCGATGACCAGTTCGGCGCGTATGTGCGAGGCCATCGACCAGCCCAGTACGCGGCGCGAGCAGATGTCCAGGACGCAGGCGAGATACAGCCACGCGCCGCCGACCTGCACGTATGTAATGTCCCCGCACCACTTCTCATCCAACAGCCCGGCGGTGAAGTCTCGCTGGACAAGATCGGGGGCGGGTGGCGCGAGGCGGTCGGGGACCGTGGTGCGCTTGCGCCGCCGCAGGTGCCGGCCTTCGATCCCCTCACGCCGCATGAGCCGTTCGACGCGCTTGCGGTTGACTGTGTGCCCGAAGCCCCGCAGCTCGGCATGGACGCGCCGCACTCCGTAGACGCCCCTGTGGCTGGCGTGTATCTTGCGTATCTCTCCGACGAGTTCCTCCTCGCCCCGCCGTCTGGCCGCCCTGGACTCCGCCGAGGCCAGGTGCCGGTAGAAGCCGGACCGCGAGACCTTGGGACCCGGCACAACCGCTTCACGCCGAAGGCGGCGCGCTCACGGGAGATGAAGTCCCAGCGGCGGGTCACGCCCTCATCTCCCGCGCGAAATACTGGGCCGCCCGGCGCAGGATCTCCCGCTCGAGTCCCCATTCCTTCTCGGCCACGCGCAGTCGGCCGTTCTCCGCCCGCAGCCGGGCCAGTTCCTCGTCCCGGCTCTCGACGGGCTGTTCACCACGCGTGCCGCGGCCGGCCAGTTCGCCGGCCTGGCGCACCCAACTGCGTAATGTCTCGCCGGTCACCCCGACATCGGCCGCGACCGCCGCATACGTGCGCTCCCCGCCCTCCACGCGGTACAACGCCACCGCATCCTTCCTGAACTCCACCGGATACGGAGACCTACGTCCCACTAGGACACCCTTCCTCGGACCACAAGATCCGATTATCAGAGTGTCCACACCGCCGGGGTAGCTCACCGACCCCACGATGGAACTGGCCACTCGAAAGATCCCCACAGCGCGAGGGCATTGACGGCCTGTCAACCCGTCCCCGCCCGGGAGTCCTCGTTCCACCCGACCGATGAGCAACGGCAGCTGATGCGGACTCAGCCCGACAGTACGGTGGAAACGCATCGGCCCACGAACGAGCGTGTGCTGGTTGTCATTTCACACGCTAGGCCGAGGGGACCGATCTTGCGTTCAGCGGTCAACTCCACAAAAGATCCACCGACTTCAAATGACCTTCCCCCATCCTGTGTTCACAATTGCGCAATGCGGGCTACACGTCGGGACACGCGAGAGAACACGAGGACACGGCAGCCTTCCGCGCCCCCTCTGTCCACGTCCACGCTGCAGTAAGACTGCGGGCTGCGGCGCTTCTCCTCAGGGCGCGGCTCGCGGCTTGACGCTTCGCGGCATCTTGCCGCGCTTCACGAAGCCAACGCCCCACTGTTGCCGTTGGCGCTGCGCGACCCTCGTGCACCCTGCTCAAACCTTCGTCATCGCGAGCTGGTTTCCTGGCCGAGCCGACTCCGAGGCAATCACCGCACCTAGGCCAGCAACACTTGTGCTCCACCTCGCCTACCTGCATCAATGCCTTCTCGTCAGGTTTGAACTCGGCGCGCCCGTCCAGAGAGTCGACACGCGGAGCAAGGGGCGTTTTGCAGCGAAGGTGCACGAGGGTCGTATGATTCGCGGTGTGGGTTGAGTACGCTCGTGCTGCGCTCATATCGGAACGATTCTCTGCACACCGAGGGAGGTTCAGGTGTCACCACGACGCTCGCCCGTGCGCCGAAACGGGACCATGTCCCAGCGAACCGTGTCCGAGTGGTCTGGCGTCAGCGCAGGCACACTCAAGAACTTGGCTCGTATTGGCCTGCTACCCGACGCGAATCAGCTTCGTCCGAACGATGTCGTCGTTGCCCGAGTGGCCGCGGCACTCGGGGCGACACGCTCGACAAACCGGGATACCCAGCAGGGCGAAAGAACCAATACTGCCTTCCAGCGTGACTGGGACGCCGTTCGCGTCGTGATGGAGCTACTCATCGCAGCCGATGACCCCAGCACGGACGTCGAGGTGCACCCCCGAACTCGCTTGGTGGCCTTTCCTGAGTCCGCTTACCTGATCCAACAGGACTATGAGTTGCTCCATCTCAGCGAGCAGGCTCTGGAGCAGCAGTGCGCAGTTGATGTCCTGCCAGTCGGGGCCTGGCATGCCGACCTTCAGGCACGCCTCTCGTCGCCGTTCGAAGAGGAGGGGCACATAGCCGCATAGAAAACAGAACGGCACCCACATACCTGCCGCAAACAGAGTGGGTGCCGTCTCGAAAAGGCCAAGTAGCCTCTCTCGCCACCTTGAGGTTACCAGCCATCCAGCCGAGACGTCTCTACGCCCAGGGGTCCCGGCTCGATGTGTTTTGCCCATCACGACGCACCGGAACTGGTAGCCCATGCTGTCATCACCAACACGTGATGGAACTCACACAGGGTTCCCCGCATCGTTTGATCCAAGCCTGGTGAGCCCGCCCCGCACATACCGTGCTCTCCGAACAGGCTGGCACGCCCACCCCTCGGCAGCCCGGGAGCTCATCACAGCTCCTGGGCTTGTCTCATGAGCCCTCGCCGACCGCTGCTGACGGGGGATGCTCGCGCTCTCCGTGTGGTCGGCGACGCAAACTCCATCGCATGCGGAGCGCCTGGGACCCCCAGTCCCAGACCACCCACGTTGTCCAGAAAGAGGTGAACCCTCTAACACCTAGCTAAATACCGTCGCACGGCTGACTTCCCTACCTCCTACAGGCAGAGCCAGTCGGCGATGAGGGTTTCCCTTTCACCTCCTCGACAGGAGCAGATCATAGCTACCCGTCAGAGGGCTGGTTCACTTATGCCTGATTCAGGTCAGACGAGCACGCCAGCCACAACTTCACCCCGCGCCGCACCTCATGGCCCTTCCCGTTTCCATTCCCGCACAGGTACAGCCAGCCTCCCGTCCACTGTTCGTGCCTCAGACGAGGCACTGCTGCTCACTCGCAGCATGCGTACAGCTCTTCGGTCTGCCGTGCGCTCCCTTCTGGATGACTCACGCCTGGCAGAAGCCTGTGATCTCGTCCGCTTGGTCTGTGTAGTGCTGTTGGCCAAGGCTCCGGTCTCGTCCGCGGTCGTGATGATGTCGCAGCGGGACCTCGGCGGGTGGCTCGGCTACGGGCTCTCCCACGTCGCGCACACCGTCGTTCCCCGCGTGCGAGGCAATGAGGCTCTCACCTGCGAGGTCAAGCGAGGTCCGACGGGTCGGGTCGAGCGTTTGCGGTTGGAGCTGCTGCCCTTGCGTGAGGCCCGCGCCTCCGCAGCTGTGACGCCGTTGTCTGTGCTGATGCGCCGGGAACTGGCCACCATGCTCAGTCTCTGTGAGGCAGTGTTCTGCCCCGGCTGGAACCCCAAGGACAAGGAGGCGACGCCTGCGGGCTTCATGGCTGTCCATCGGCCGGCAAAGGGCTCGGCATCGGACCGGCTGGCGATGCTGCTGCTCGTTCTCGAGGGCCGTCAGGATGGGCGGGTCCGCATGGCTCCCGGTCGCCTGCCCGCCGGATACAGCCGTGCCGAGGTCACCGTGGCGCGGCTGCTGCGCCGTCCGCCCGAGGTTGGTGCTGCGGTGCTACAGCGACTACTGGATTCTGGCGTGCTGGCATGGGACCGGCCTGGGGTCCACGGCGAGCAGCGCCTGGTGATCCCCACAGTGCGGGAGGCCTTCGATCGTGCACGTCGGCGAGTTGACGAGACGTCAGTGCCACAGGAGCCCCCCACAGGGGAGGGCACAGCACCTTCGCGGGCATCGTCATGCACTCGGTGCGCAGATGCTACTGGCTTCCAGGACACGGGCGACGAGATGGCGCTCGAGGGGGAGGGGTGGGCGCAGCTTTCGTTTGAGGATGTGACGGCTGAGGTGGAACAGACCGGTAGTGCATGTGGAGATCAAACCCCGCTACTGGGCCCTGACTCTGATGCATCACAGCAGGTCAAAGCCATTTTTGCGGATAGTTCGTTGGCAGAAACCAGTGCGCATCTCCACACGGACCACGCACCTGGGGTTACTCCCTCTGCGATTCTTGCGCGCTCCATGGGAAGTTTTTCCGGCTTTGCCGTTGGGGGTTGCTCGTCATTGCGGGGACGCACGAGCGCTCGCGAGAATCAGTTGGGTTCAGCCGCTTCCCCAGTACTGGCAGCTCCCGACACTGGAGGCCCGCTGCGCGGGGAAAACCGCGAGGCATCTGACGGGGGAGTGGAGACGGGGCTGGCCACTGCGGCGAAAGCGTTGGACTCCTGGCGTTCTGTCACTGGAGGCCCGCCGCGGGTGTGGGCGCCGCTTCCTACTGGCCTGGAGAATGTGCTGGAGCCGGTAGCCATGGTCTGGGGCCGTGTCGACCGCGTGGGTGCTCGAAGGATGCTCATCAAGGCTGTCCGACGCCATCTCTGCGAGGTCCTCAGCGTATGCGGCCCGGACGCGGATGCCGAAGGAGTGCTGCGGGAGCGGCTCAAGCGCCGCCTCGCCGAGCAGGGGCATATCCAGATCACCGACCCTGTGGGGTGGTTGATGAGCCGTGCCCTGCCTCGCCGGTCGGTGTGCCTGGAGTCCCGCTGCGATGACGGACGCCGGATGGACTCCCGGGCCGACTGCCAGGCCTGTAATCTGCACATCCTCGACAGGCGTACCCTGCGCGCGCGCGCCGCACAGCTGGCATCGGTACCTGTCCACGGCGACGGGGATGTGCCCAAGGCCGTCAGGGACAGCGAATTGCGTGCGCTGTGGCTGCGTGAGGCTAAAGCAACCGCCGCCCGGCACGCGCGGACCATCCGCATGCGGGAAACCACAGCGGCCGCCGCAGCCGAACACGATGCCAAGCTTCAGGGCCGCTTCACCGTCTCGAAAGCTCAGCCTTGTGTCGACTGCGGGCATCCTCAGTCGGCAGGACTCTGTGGGAGATGCCGTGATGGACGTCAGCTCCTGGCGTTCAAGGACGAGGCCGTCGACATTGCGGTGGCGACCTGGGGCCGTTCGTCCAAGGAACAGGCTCAGCAGTTCGCCGAGCAGACTAGAGGGGACCTACAACAAGCGGTTGAGCAAGTGCTACGGGACCTGCGCCATGCGGGCACAAACGAATCCGAGGCCCTGGACCTGGCCGAGCGGTTGGCTATCCAATCCCAGCTACATGCCGTGCGTGAAAAGGCGCTCCACTGCCTAGCCACCGGGGACACTGCGGGTAGAGAGGCCGAACGCGTCTTCGCGGCCGAGATGCGCTGCCGCCACAACCACGGCAGTTGGGAAGCGGCCAAAGAAGCAGCCTGGGAAGCCTCCGAGACCGCTCGGTGGAAGACTGCGCACCACCTTCTCGAACAGCACCTCCACGAGGTCCGCGCTACCCGGGCGCGAGCCCTCGAGTTGGAAGCAGAGGCGGACCCGTATGAGGTGCAGGCCGACCGGGTACGCGCGGTGATGAACTGGTCTCTGCCAACTCGGCATCCCAAGCCTGGCCTGCGGCCGAAACTGCTGTGCGATTCGTGACGTGGGGCGCCCTCACATGTGTCGGGGAGGGGGGAGGACCGGACGCCGATGTCCAGACCGCCTCTGTTGCCGGGTGACGGAGCTCTCAAGGTCAGGCAATGTCGCGCGGAAGGGTGTGTCAGCGATACGACTGCAGATGTCATCGCTCGGTGGGGACAGAAGGTTCGGGAACGTGGCGCATGTAGATGGGTGGGCCGTAGGTCTCCCAGGGCCTTCTCGACGGCGGTGATGGCGTGGACGACGTCGGCGCAGGTGGGTGCGGCGTGGCCAGCAGCATCTGCCTGTGGGTGGAGCCGACGGGGGTGCTCATGAGGTCCGTCTGGTCGTGATGTCGGCCAGCTTGCGCAGGGCCTGCTGGGCGTCAGGGCGGAGGGTGTGCGACGTGGTGAGCAGTCGCAGGACTTGCTCGCGCCGTTGGCTGATCATGTGCTCGACGTGTTTGCGGACTCCAGTGACGGTGAGGATCTCGCGAATCTGTGTGGCCTCCGGCTCGGTGAGGTGGGGGTTGCCGACCTGTCGGCGCAGGATGGCCGCATGCCGGGGCGCCGCATCACGCAGGGCTAGCCTGGCTCTTTCACTTGGGGTGGTGGGGTGCTGCTGATCGTTAATTTGTGGGTGGCCCCGATGAGTTCGGGCCGTGGGGCATGGCTGAGTTCCGGCGCGGTGGCCGGGTCTTCGAGATCCTTGAGGTCGTGGGCGGTCAGGGGTGCACCGTTCAGCCGGCGGGTCGGGGCAGGGCGGCGAGCCGATGGAAGGCGTCGGCCAGTTCATTTCGCCAGGACCAGGTCGCGGAGATCCGCAGGCGGAGACGGCGGCAGCTGCGGGTGGGGCGGGCGGCGAGGTGGAGGAACTGGTAGCGGAGTCGCTTCGGCTCGGCGGTGGCCAGTTCGCCGTCCAGCAGCAGGAGCTGTGTCCAGGCGATCAGGTCGCCGGCGGCCAGGGACAGTTCGAGCCAGGCGGTGTTGATGTTGAACTGGCGGGAGGGAAAACGGCCGAGGCCGGTGTCCTTCCCGCAGCGGATGCGATCCTCCACGGTGGCATGTCCGCGGTGGCGTACTTCCGGGAACTGGGCCGGTCCACTCCCCGCGACGGGGGTGTCGGTGAGGAAGACCTGGTGGCGCAGGCCCTCGTAGGACTTTGTTAGGTGGTGTCGTAGGGCTGCCAGGGGGCGGGTTGGTTGCAGGTGGGGCAGCGGCCGTTCCAGGTCGCGAGGAGGTGCTGGAGGAGGTCGAGGGCCTGGTAGAGGGTCAGGCCCTGGCAGGGGCTTTTGGGTCGGTGCGCTGTTCGGTCAGGAAGAGGTGGGCGGCGGTCACGAGGGTGACGTGGCGGTGCCAGCCGTTCCAGCTGCGGCCTTCGAAGTGGTCCAGACCTAGGGCGGTCTTCAGTTCGCGGTAGTCGTGCTCGATGCGCCAGCGTGTCTTGGCCAGCCGGACCAGGACACTGGGCGGGAGGTCGGCGGGCAGGTTGGACAGCCAGTACCTGACCGGCTCGTCGGCGTCCGGGGGCCACTGGGCGATCAGCCAGCGCAGGGAGAGGGTGCCGTCGGCGGCGGGCCGGGGGCGGCGCCCGGCCGGGCGGACGCGAAGGAGTACGAACCGGGACCGCATA
This sequence comes from Streptomyces sp. YIM 121038, assembly GCF_006088715.1. NCBI lineage: Bacteria > Bacillati > Actinomycetota > Actinomycetes > Kitasatosporales > Streptomycetaceae > Streptomyces > Streptomyces sp. YIM 121038. The sequence goes on along the minus strand of NZ_CP030772.1, from coordinate 641,364 downwards.
CGGTCTTTGGAGCCGTGGCGCCAGGTGATGGTGACGGCCTGGCGGCGGCCGGCGGTCAGCACATGGCCGCGCAGGCTGAGCGGACGGGTGCGGTAGCGGGACAGCGGGCGTGGTCTCCGCCCGCCATAGGGCGGTGTCACCGGCTGGGCGTCCGCCGCATAGGCCGTCAGCTCGCCTTTGACCTGGAGCACGTAGGCCAGGTGCCGTTCCTCCAGCCCGGTGCGGAAGGCGGCGTTGCTGCCGTAGGCGGCATCCGCGGTCACCACTGGCGGCCGCAGTCCGGTCCCGGCCAGGTCATCCAGCATGTCCAGCGCCAGCTGCCACTTGGGCCGGTGACGCACCATGGGCGGGATCCGGCAGCGCCGGCGCCGCTCGGCGGCCGCTGGCCCGTCCCAGCACGCAGGCACGAACAGCCGCCAGGCCAGCGGGCAGGAAGCGGCATCGGTGGCCGCGTGCACGCTCACCGCGACCTGGCAGTTGGCCTTCTTGCCCAGCGTGCCGCAGTACTGCACTGCCACCGCCGGCGAGTGATCACCATCCTTGGGGAAGGCGGTGTCATCCACCACCCACACTTCCGGACAGACCGCGGCCACCGCCCGCCTGGCCAGCCGCCGCTGAACCACAGCGGCCAGCCAGGTCGACGACGTGACGAACTGCTGCAACCGCTGGTGATCAACACCGAGGCGGCGGGCCATCGGCTGCATCGACTTGCGCCGCCCGTCCAGCAGCAGGCCCCGCAGATACAACCCGCCCTTGGCCCGCTGGTCCGACCGCACCAGCGGAGCGAACACCTCCGCCGCGAACTCCTCCAACCGGTCCCGGCACCCGGCAAGCTCCTCCGGAGTCATACCCCCAGCCAACAACCAACCCCGAACTACGCCAACCCACCTAACAAAGTCCTACTCGACGGTGTCGAGCAAGGAGAGCTGGGCGCCGGGGTGCGGGCGTTCACGGCGCACGATGATCCGGGTTCCGGCCGGATAGCCCACCAGGCTGACCATGCCGGTCAGCTCGGCGGCCTCGGCGCCCTCGCGCAGGCTGCCGTCCTGGTCGAGGGCCGGATGCCACAACCGGTCGGGAACAGCGCGAATCGCCCTGCGGATGGGCTCGGTGACGGCATGGCCAACCGAAAAGAACGTACGTATCCCGCGCTCGCGCAGGTCACGGATGTGCGCGAGGAACAGCTTGGAGCATCCGGCGCTGTCGGTGCGGATCAGGATGTCGGTGCCGTGCCGGTGGGCGTCGGGGAGCTGAGCGAGGGCATCGTCGAGCACGGTGATGTGATCGCTCGCGGTGTTCGCCCCGGCGTTTCCGGGACGCAGTCGTCCGGCCAGGGCACCGCGGGTGCTGGCCGGGAAGCACAGCAGCGGGTGGTAGCCGAAGCCGCCCTTGTATGCCGGCGCGGTGTCCTGCTTCTCGGAATGGCAGGTCACCAGGGTGGCATCGAGGTCCAGCACGAGACCGGGCACCTCGCGTCCGCCGGCTCGTACTGTGGGAATGCCTTCGCCGCTCTCGGCGGCCTGCAGCCAGGCTATCTCCCGGGCCTGGGCGCGAGCTGTCCGCACCCGGGTGAGCACCTTGTCGTCGATTTGGGCGAGCAGCCGCCAGGCGGTGGCTGTGGACGCCACCGGTCCGAACACCTCGCCCTGGTCCCGCAGTACCGCGAGATCGGTGATCGTCTCGCCGCCGTCGGCGATCATCACCGCAAGGTCCACGGCGACCCGGCCGGGATCGTGGCCGGTCCCGCGTGGCCGCAGCGAACCCAGCACGCTCGAGTACGCCGCCGTCAGTCCCGTCGCATCGGCGAGATCCACGAGCAGGCGTGCCCCGGCATGCCCGACCACCCCCGAACCGTCCGCCGTGACATGGACCTTGGGACGCGAACCGATAGCCTTCACGCAGAAAGTGCCTTCCAACCGAGACAGCAGAGACCCTCAACAAGTCTCATCGTCCCTGGTCAGGAGGCACTTTCGCGTTCACAACACGGTGACCGCACTCACCCCAAGTGAAAGCGCGAGGTTAGCGATGGCGGGTGGTCCACGGCCCCGAGGGTGGCGTGTTCTACGACACCGTGCCGGTGTGTGGGCGTCGGTGTCGTAGGGCCCTACCCCCACTCCCCGGCTTGTGCGGTTGCAGCCAGTTCGCGCAAGCTGCTCGCGGCTGGTGAGCCGGGTACGGCAGTGTAGACGGTCAGTGCCTGGTCCGGGTCGTCGGGGATACGGAAGGTCTCAAAGGACAGGTCGAGTTTGCCGACGGCTGGGTGGTACAAGGGCTTGTGGCCGTGCGTCTCGTCTCGGACGGTATGGTCTGCCCACATCCGGCGGAAGTCCTCACTCTTTTCGGAGAGTTCGGCGATCAGCTTCACCACTTCATCGTCGTGTGGATGGCGGCCCGCGTCGACCCTAAGGAACGCCACCGTGTCATCGGCTTTCTTCTGCCAGTTGACGTACCGCTGCCGTGCCGTCTCGTCGAGGAACGTCAGGCGTGCCAGGTTGCGGCGCTCAAGCGGCAGGCTGGGGAAATCGGCGATGAGTATGCGGGCCAGGTCATTCCAGGCGAGGATTTGCAGGCGTCGGCCGACCACATAAGCAGGTGCATTTTCTAGAGTGTCGAGGATGCATCGCAGGCCGGGCCTGACGTGCTGTTGCTGTGTGGCGTACCCCTCCTTCGTCTTGGTGGTGCCGCTGCCGTGGTGCACCAGGGAGTGCAAGTGCTGCCGCTCAGTGTCATCCAGTTGCAGTGCCAGGGCGATGGCGTCGAGGACCTCGATGGATACCTTGCCGCCGCGTCCCTGCTCCAGACGTATGTAGTAGTCCACGCTCACACCGGCGAGCTGCGCCAGTTCCTCGCGGCGCAGTCCTGGCACCCGGCGGCGGACGCCATAGCCCTTCATGCCTATGTCCTGAGGCCGCACCCGGGCCCGTCGTGAACGCAGGAACTCACGCAATTCCGATCGACGATCCATGCCCCCATCATGCCGTGCGCTGCGGGTGGTACCAAGAGACCCAGGAACGCTGCACCCATGGATGCCAGAGACTGGCACTTACAAACCGAGGGGAGCAGCAGGCCTACCTGGGGGCTTGTTTTCGGATGGATGTGCCCACACAGTGGACACATCGTTGAAATTGGATCGGGAATCCAGTGGGACTATCTAGAAGTTCCCTGGCCCCTGAAGGGAATGTCATGAGTGGCCAGTTGCGCATTGTCATCGGAAGCGATTTCCGTGGTTTTGAATACAAGGAGGCCATCAAGGAGTTCCTCAGCAATGACCAGCGCGTAGAGTGCGTGCAGGACGTCGGCACCACCAAGGACACCGATACCGGCTACCCGCACATTGCCGTGGACGCCGCTGAGATCGTCGCCGACGGAGAGGCCGACCGAGCCCTGCTGATCTGCGGTACAGGCCTCGGCATGGCCATCAGCGCGGGTCTGGTCCCGGGCATCCGTGCCGTGACCGTCAACGACGCTTACCAGGTGGAGGGTTCGGTACTCCTCAACAACGCCCAAGTGATGGCCATGGGGCAGATGAGTGTGAGCCTGCACCACGCCTTGGCCCTGGTGGACCAGTGGCTTGGCCTGCGCTACGACCCCACCTGTGAGTGGGCGCCCTTGATAGACGCGATGGTCAACTACGAGGCCGAGTACACCAAGAAGACCAGCGGCCAGACCGGTCGGCGCCAAGCCGCCGTCTCCTGTGGTGTCCCCACGCCCTGACCGAGAGCAGACGCGCATCCCTCTCAGACGCGTGCTCATCCCCGGCATCGTCCCGCCCCACCGTCCTACCGCGCCTCCCTTCCCGCTGCCCGGCAGCCCTGCAACGTAAGGAGTACCTCTCATGCCAGCCTCGAAGATCCTCATAGTCGCCGGTGACGCCACCGAGGACTTGGAGCTGTTCTATGGAATGCAGCGCCTGACTGAAGAGGGATATCAGGTCACCATCGCCGCCCCTAAGGCGAAGAAGCTCAAGCTCGTTTCACATGACTTCGACGGCACCTACGAGGACACATACACCGAGTTCCCCGGAAAGTCCTGGCCCGCTGACATAGCCTTCGCGGACGTCAATCCCGAGGACTACGCTGGATTGTTCGTGCCCGGAGGCCGTGCGCCCGAACACCTGCGCCACAATGCTGACTTTCGACGCGTCGTCATGGCATTCTTCACTGCTAACAAGCCCGTGGCCCACACCTGCCACGCTGCGATCGCCCTCGCGCCGCTCGGCGTTCTCAAGGGGCGAACAACAACCACGTTCCCGCAGGTTGCCCCCGAGGTAGAGCTTGGCGGCGGCACATTCGTCGACGCGGCTCCTGTCGTCGACGGCAATCTCGTCGGTGCCCGCGACTGGTCCGAAAACCCGCAACTCTTCCGCGAGTTCCTGAAGCTCCTGCGGCAGAGTGCCCCACTCACAGACTGATGGGGTGCTTCGACTGCGCCTCGAGCGGTCACGACACGGTGGCGACTGCGATCTGCACCGGGTGCGGCGCGGCTTTGTGTCAGCAGCACAGCATCACCACCGGGCGTGATGTGCGCTACACAGTAGGCATGGGACGGGCCTCCTCGCCCGTCCCGGCCCGGCGCATCACCTGCCGAATCTGTTACGGAGCCTACCGGGCTGCATAAAACAGAGCTCCCGCTCTCTCCCTTTGAACCCCTTTTCTCTGAAAAGAAGGCATTGCTGTGATATTCATTACTGTCAAGTTCACTATCCTTCCCGAGCGTGCCGACGATTGGCTGGACCTCGTCGACAGCTTCACCCAAGCTACCCGTCGGGAGCCCGGCAACCTCTTCTTCGAGTGGTCCCACAGCCTCGACAACCCCCACCAGTTCTTCCTGGTGGAGGCGTTCCGTGACAGAGAGGCGGGCCGGGAACACGTGGAATCCACGTACTTCAAGAAAGCCATGGAGGACATATCGTACGCGGTCGCCATGACTCCGCAGATCGTCTACACCGAAATCCCGGGAGGGAACGGCTGGGATAAGATGGGCGAGGTCACTCCATGCCCTGCATAAGGCCTGCTATGGTGGCGGACTAGCCACGGTTGGCGGCTCGGCAGCGGTCGTCACCTTGGCAACCTGGGCATTGCGGGTCGCGGTAGGTCCTCTGGAACAACAACACCTGCCTGCGCGTTGCCAGGCCACCGGCGAGAACTGCTTATCGATGCGGCTACCGAACCGGGCACAGCCTGCGGACGATTGGTGGCGGTCTGGATTCCGTCCTGAGTGCGCGCCGGCACGAGGATCAGTTGGGGCGCTGCGAAAAATTGTGAATGCGATGAATACGCGCTCAGCAACAAGAGAGGGCGACAGTGCTGAGTGGGTCACTGCCCCCATCAACGTTCACGTCGACGACCGGGACACTACCACCGCGCGGGCACGTCGAGCTGATCGCACGCCACCTTATGGGGCACACGCCGAGTTGCATACCCCTGGTCTACGACAACCCGCACGGGCACCTGCAGGCTTTCACCGGCGACTGCCTCTCCCCGAGACACCGTTGGTAACACCTGGGAGACTCCATCGCCTTCACCAGCCTCCTTCATGACGTGCAGAATAGAGGTATTTGACAAACACCCTGATATCACCTCGCTTATCCAGCCAGCTCGGGGCGACTCTTTTGCTGCATACCTCGTAGCAGCCGAATCGACTGCCAAGACCTGTATCGGCATAGTTTGCCTGGCGACCAAGATCAGCCAGATCCGCAGATCCTGTGAATTGAGCAACAGAACCCAGGGAGCCTTTTATGCGCGTCGGAGGTGGGGGTTCTCCTCAGGGGCCCTCGCGCAGACGGAGGCCGCTTTATCAGGGCGCCCGCCAGCGATGAGACATTGATCGAATCACCGATATGATTCCTGCCTTCTCGTGATGCAGAGAGTTTTGAATCGGCTCCCAGGGCTGGTTCGAATTCGTCAGCCGTTCACATCAGCCCGGTCCGCAAGCTGCACTCAAGGGTGACAACCCACTTAGGCTGATTTTCTGCCAGTCGGAGCGGGGGAGCTGTGCAACGTGGTACCCCAGCAGAGCCCTGCTGAGTGCCTTGCCTATCGTGTACTGATCGCAGCAGTGTCCGACTCTGAACCGGTATTGCTATCTGACCACAGCCCGGACACCACGCTGACTAACAAGCACCTATACCTCCAAAGAGCAGAAGAAGCTGATAGCGGGTGCGCTGTCTGTGCAGATACCCCCGCCCTGACAGTGACAAGGAAGGACCATGCCACGACCTCCGAGGAGACCATCCCAGCTAACCACGCTGGCCGCACTAGCGATCTGTGCCGGAGCCGTGCTGATCATCGTGGCGATTCTGGCTGAAGCCACACTCGCCATGTGTCAGTGCCGTGAGGTAAAAGCCCACCAGCAAGAGAGCCTTTCCGACCTATACCTGGGTGGCTCAGCCTCCGTAACCTTCGCCGGTCATGAAGTTCAAAAGACGTCCGTCGGTAGGTCATAGACGTGACAGTAAGAGGTTGTCTCACGTGGTGATGGTGTGAGCCGAGGCATGATGTGTCTTTGTGAGTGCCGATCTGTCGCAGCGGTTGGTTCCTGAGGGACTATGGGAACTCGTCGCAACCTTGGCCGCCGCCGTTCAACTCCCGTCCGCAGGCCGGCGGGACTGCCCCACTGGACGAGCGGTCGGTGTTCACAGCGATGGTGTACGTGCTAACCAGCGGGTGTGCCTGGCGGTATCTGCCGGAGACGTTCGGAGCCCGCACGGCACACCGCCGGTTCACCGCGTGGACCGGGGCGGGCTTGTGGCGCCGCTTGCACCGGGGAGTCCTGGACGGACTCGGCGCCCGGGGCGAGATCGACTGGAACTCGGTGATCGTCGACGCCGCGTCGGTGCGGGCGAAAAGGGGGGTCCGCTGACCGGGGCCGAATCCGGTTGACCGCGGCAAGAAGGGCAGCAAGCTGCACGTGCTGTCCGAGGCCCAGGGCATCCCGCTCGCCGTCGCCGTGTCCGGCGCGAACATGTACGACAGTCTCGCCCTCAAGCCCCTGATCTGCGGCATACCCGCTATCCGTTCCCGGCGCGGGCCGCGCCGCCGACGACCGGTCAAGATCCGCGCGGACAAGGCGTACTTCTCGTTGCCTGGCTCCGGGACCGGTTCCGGTTCCCGCGTATCGCGCGTCCAGGAACCGAGTCCGGCGAACGACTCGGCCGACACCGCTGGAAGATCGAACGGTCCATCGCCTGGGCCTTCGGCTATCGCTGCCTCACCGTCCGATACGAACGAAAGGGCAGCCACTTCCTCGGCCTCGCAGCCGCCCTCACCTGCTACAAAAAGCTCACAAAACTCACCACGTAAGACAACCTCTTAGCTGACCGGGGCAAGCAGGGCTGAAGCGGCCCCAGGTGACCGACAGCTACGGCTTACCGGTGGTCGCCGTCCTGGCCGGAGCCCATGCCTGAGACCACACGCTGCTGCTCGATACCCTCGGCGGCTTTGCCGAACTGAACTGCTGGCTCGTCCATGTCCCACAAAACCCGCAGCTGAGCCTGGACCCCGACTTCGAGTACCGACCCATGTGTGCCGACCTTGCCGAGCGCAGTACATCAGGAGGATCACCAAACATGGTGCCAAGGTTCCCATCCAGACCGACGGCCGCTGGGTGTACGAGCAGACGAACTCCTGGATGAATGTTGTCGGTAAGCTCCGAGGCAACACTGAAGGAACGATGGCGTGTGTGCGCTGAATTCTACGTCGCCCTGGCTACCGCCATCATCACCCTGCGCAGCCTGATCCGCCGGGCTGGGTGCCAGTACATCCACGCCTGGGGCACCTGACCACTAGCCCCCGCATCCGATAACCACACCTCAATGCCTACCGGCGGACGCTCTTGGCCCGCAAACCCTAGCTCAGTGAAATTTTCTCTACAAGATGCAAGCCACCCCCACAACCTCCACGATCTCAGGGCGGTTTAGTCTGTGCCCTGAGATAGATTCTGCCAGCACCATCAGGGAAGGAAAATTTCATGCGCAAGACCACCACGGCTCGCCGTGTCAGCGCGTCGGTGCTGCTCGCCAGCACCCTCGTCGCAGGCCTCGCCACCCAGGGCAACGCCTTCGCAATCGATTACCAGGAGGGCAGCGGCACGACCGACACTAGCAGCGACACCATCATTGACCTTCCCTATGGCGATAAATGGAAAATGCCCACCAAGCTGCCCGGGATCACTGGCTTCAAGGGCTTGCCCGAGCTCGACGATAAACTAACCAAGAAGACGACGCTGCAAGACGCAGCCGGGAGCCCGGAACAGCACACGGTCAATACTGCCACCCGCTATTCTGAGGTGCTCCGCCAGCTGAATGAGCAGAGCCCGGGCATGAAGGCACCCACGACTGGCAAATACGACCTCGTTGTGCACAACAGCTGGGACGAGGAGAGTCTTATTCACAAGGCTGCAGGTAGAAGTTTGACTGACTACTGCGGTCAGGATGCAAACAACTGCGGCTTTACCGGCAGGCTGATCGAGGCGGGTCCGAAGCTGGCTGACAGCGGAGCCGTCACGACTGGAAGCGGTAAGGGTAAGCTCACGGTCACTGAGGGCTGGAATGAGACGAAGACCCGGACCGAAACCAGGGGATTCAGCATCGGTGGCACCGTGGAGCTGTCCCCCAAGATCTCAGATCAGGGAGGCAAGGGCGGGTTCACGTTCACCTACAACAGGTCGACGACGGATGCGCACGCATACGGCACCACCCGCAGCGTTGCTCAAGAACTGCCCGTCCCCAGCTACCATCAGGCCTCAGGTCAGTCGCGCTTTGTCGGTGGTGTCTACGCCGGATACATCGCGGTGGTACATCCTGCGGAATCCATCAGGGTGAGCCAGCAGAAACTACCGCTGGAAGTCAGGCGCATGGCTCAGTGGAGCATGCCGACCCTAACGGCCTACAACACCAACGATATCGTTGAGTTGTACCCTATGCAGGCGGCGGTGAAGGCACCCGGTAAGGACCTTCCGACAGTCGAGGGGGTCATGTCCATCCGGCGCGCTGAGACCAATGCCCCGGAGGGGCTCCGATCCCTGTGGAAGCAGTACGACGCCCTCAAGGACAGGTACAACAGCGCCACGGATGCAGACGAAGAGAAGCGGATAGCTGCGGAAATGGATGAACTTATCAAAAGGATGAGCTCCGTCTATGAATCGGCGCAGGCCCCGAAGCCGTAGGCGCCAGCTACACTCGCCTGATGCGACCCCGCACTGTATAGCGTGGATGATGGTGCATACACTGGGGCGCGAGGGTACTTGGAAGGCCATTCAGCAGGGCTATTCTTATTCGCGGTGGCCGCGAGAAGCTGCAGGTCATGGAGATGTGACTAATCTTCACGTTGGCATTCCCGTACCCAACGAAGCTCCGATGACCACTCATTGAGCTTCTTCGATGTGGCCACCGTTTGGGTGACGGTCCGTGAAGCGCAACGAGCGAGGCCTCCGGGCTGTTGATCGAGATGTCTGACGTCTCAACAACGCTGCTCGGGGGCCTCGTTGGTCATGCATCCTGCCGCACTCGACCTGCCTCATGCACTCGTGGAGTGGGTCACCATGCTGATCGTCACGCGTGAGGGCGACCGGCGCTGCAAGCTCCGCCCGTCACAGCGCGCGATGGTGGCACTGGTGTACCTGCGCGAGCACACCACTCTGGCGAAGATCGCTGCCGGGTTCGGGATCAGCGAGTCCACCGCCTATGCCTATACCCGTGCGGTCATCCACCTGCTCGCCGAGCGTGCTCCTGGTCTGCTGAAGACGCTGCGCGAGCATGATCCCGACTTCGTCCTGCCCGACGCCACTCCCGCCGAATGCGACGGGTCGGCGACGGCCGGGCCGACTACTCCCACAAGCACCGACGCCACGGCGTGAACGTGCAGGTTGTCACCGATCCCGGCGGCCGGCTCCTGTGGCTCTCGCCCTCTCTGCCGGGCCGCACCCACGACCTGACCGCCGCCCGCACCCACCGGATCATCCGAATCTGCGAGCGCCAGGGCGTTCCCATCCTGGCCGATCTCGCCTACCAGGGCGCCGGTCCGTGGCTGACTACCGGCGTCAAACGCAGGCCTCTGCAGGAACTGACCCCCACCGAGAAAACCGTTAACCGGGCCCTGGCCGCAGTACGCGCACCCATCGAACGCGGCATCGCCCGCCTGAAGTCCTGGCGGATCTTCCGCAGATCCCGAGGCAGCCCCAGCCGCATGATGTCCATCGCCAAAGCCGTCCTCACCCTGGAGCGGCAACGCTGAAGAAGCTCAGTGAGCGACTCTGTCGGGGATCTTGGCAGTCCTGATCATTTGCCTTGGCGCCACCACAGCGGTCGGGGCAGTCCTCGCTCTTCGAGGTAGCGCTGGAACGTGGTCGGGGGGCGGGGACGGTAGGGGAGGGCTCTGCGCTCTGTTCGCTGAGACGTTCGGCGTTGATGGCGATCGCGGTCAGGATGTGCTGAACGTGGGTCTTGGCCAGTCCGTGGCAGCGGCAGCGGCAGCGGCGCATCCGATGGCCGTTGACGATCTCGTTCACGGTGCCCTCGATCCCGGACCGGCAGCCGTAGAGTCGCCGCCATGCGGGATCCTGCTGGTCAGAGCGATTCTTGGGTTGGAGCTCATGCAGATGCCGCGGGAGGAAGTTGACGGTCCGGGGCGAGGTTCCGCTGGTGCAGGAGGAACGCACTGGGCATGGAGTGCAATGGGTCTGGTGGAAACGGGCCGCGGTGTAGGGGGGCCATGGCCGGGGCCTGGGCCCAGCGGCCGGTGACCTTGCCTTGGGGGCGAGTGACGGTGCGCCGATCGAAGTCGATGACGAAGTCCTCGCGGGCGAAGCCGGTCTGCTGCTTGCGCTGCCAGCTTCGTCCCCTGGCGGGGAGGGGACCGACCAGCTCGACGCCGTGCTCGCGGGCTGCGGTGTCGATGGCCGCGGCTGAGGTGTATCCGCTGTCCACCAGGTGTTCTTCGGGCAGCAGACGCCGCCTGCTCAGCCGCTGGTGGATGCTGGGCAGGGCCTTGATGTCTGCGGCCGAGACCACGTCCGTGATCACGTTCACCCTCCCGTCGTCGCAGGTCTCGGTGACATGGGCGTGGTAGCCGGTCCACTTCTTGTCGTTCCGGCTGACGTGGTGAGCCGCGGTGTCGTACGGAGATTCGATCCGAAGACCTGCCGGCGGCAGGCCGGCTTTCTCATCGCGGGGACGCAGCCGGTCGCGGGCATCGACGTAGAACTGCTGCAGCAGGATCCGGCTCAGTACCGTCACCTGCCGTCCCCTCTCGCACCACGAGGCGTGTGCATGGACGGCGGTCAGCAGGTCGCGGGCATCAGTACCGGCCTGAGTGAGCCGGGTGACTGGGCTGGCTGCACATACGCACCTGACGCCCATAGCGTTCGCCCCATTCAGCCGTGACCAGGCGATCGAGTACTTCCGGGGCGGTGCGTGCGATCTCTTCCAGGGCGGCGCGTACCGCCTCCAGGACCAGTTCCAGGCGGGTCAGTTCCCGCGCAGCAGCAAGAATGTGCGTGGAGTCGGTGCGCTGGCGCCCACGCTGCTGGACCAATCCTGCTGCTGTCAGCCGCTGCAGTGCGAGATCAAACAGACGGTCGGCACGATCTTCCTGGGCAAGCCGGTCACGGAAGTCGGACAGCACACTGTGGTGGAAGCCGGGGTCGTCCAGCTCCAGCGCGAGGGCATATTTGAAGTCAATGCGGCAGCGGACCGCCTCCGCTGCCTGACGGTCCGACAGGTTGAGCAGGAACTGGAGGACGGAGACGGTGGCGAACTGGGCCGGCGATAGCCCGGGCCGCCCGTCGCGTGGGTACCACGCCGTGAAGTCCTCGTCATGCCATAGTCCGTCCAGCCGGTCGTATACCCACATGGCCGTCGCCCCACGGGGGTTGCTCGCCCGCGCGACCTGCGCGGTCAGGGGCGGGACCTGCACACAGGCACGGGGACGGACGGACATCGGGCACCTCAACAACGGCAGCAACCTACAAAACCGTCCCGAGCATGCCTCGTGATCACGCGATCGCGCCGACGAACCTCAAGATCCCCGACAGAGTCGCTCAGTGACGTACTTGAATTGCATACGGGAACCGGTACGCAAACGTCTTGGTCGCACGCGCTGACTGCCGACGGGGCGGCCACCTCCTGTCACGCGGCAGATTGAAAGTCTTTGCGTCGTGTCGGCCGGGAGCCTTTGCTGCTTGTTGCGTAGATGTGCAAGTATGGTCGAGTGCCCGGCCCGGTGTGCGCTGCCTGTATGGCGTGTCCTGAGAGGGCTGGTCCGCAGAATTCCGCGTGGGGACCAACCCGCGCCCGGCTGAGAGGGACAGACATGGATAGTTGCAGTCCGGGGCATAGCCTGGCTCCGCATCCGGAAGCCCGCGCCTAACCGGATTTCCTGATGCTGCCCCGGCGGCCTTGCGGATCTATGCCCGTGCACGTGCTGCCGCGTGGCCCGCGCCTCAATGCTGGGTGAAGCACCCGTTTCTCCTGGGCGGCGCCTGCTTGCCGGCGGCACCGTTCCCTGCCCTGCGCACGGCTTGCCCGCGTTGCAGCTCGGGGCATCTGCCCTGCTATTACCTCACCCAAAGGAGGTGACCTCGATGGTCATGCTCAACAAGATCGCGACGCCGCCGAAGAAGCGGCCCAACCTGGAACGCCAGGCGATCGCCTTCACCGTCGCTCTGTACCTGTTCATCTGCGCCGCCCTGTTGATTATCCACTATGGCGCACCGGAGCCGCCGACCGAGAAGGACAGCGGCTCGTCGTCTACCTCCCCCTACAACCCGTAGGCCGCCCATGTGACTCGCACACAACAACCCTGAGGAGGGACATCATGACCGATGAGAAGCTCACGGCCACCGTCGCGGACCATGGCTGCGCCGTCGCGAGCCTGCGTATGCGCTGGCTCCAGGTCGCCGCCGGTGACCTCGACGCTATGACCAAGGCCCAGGACGTCACCGGGGTCGAGTTCGACACTGCCGGAAGCCGGGTGTGGGAGTCCGACACCTTCATCTACCTGCCCGTCGTGGTCAACATCCGCAACGGGGAGACCGTCCGGCGCGAGCGGATCGTCTTCGCGCTGGGCGGGGACGTCCTGGTCACGCTCCAGCCCGCCACCCCGTTTGCCGCGTTCGGCAAGGCTCTGGCTCGCCTGCGGCGGCTTCCGCACCTGGCTGAGAGTGCACAGGGCGTGATGTACGCGCTGCTGTATGCCCTCAACGAGGCGCAGGAGCACGTCATCGACCACGCCAGCGACGTCCTGGAGGATATGAGCGAGGAGATCCAGCTCGCCACCGACGGCTACGACGAGCACGGCACCGACATCGGCGTCAGCGACATGCAGGACACCATCAAACGCATGAACCTGGCCGAGGAGATCGTCTCTCGCTGCCAAGAGTCCCAGCTGATGCTGGCCCGCGCCGCCCGCCACCTGCGCACCGAGACCAGCGCCGCCGACGACGCCCTCGCCGCACAGATCGACGTCCTGGTCGCGGACATCAACAGTGTCAAGGACCATGCCAGCTACGAGCACGACAAGGTCCGTTACCTCCAGCAGTCCATCATGACCTCGCTGGATGTGAAGCAGAACCAGATCGTCAAGGTTTTCACAATCATCACGGCGGTCTTCCTGCCGCCCACCCTGATCGCCACGTTCTACGGCATGAACTTCACCAACATGCCCGAACTCAACTGGGAACACGGCTTCCTGATCACTACCCTGCTGACCTTCGTCGCCGCGCTCATCCCGCTCTGGTACATCCGCCGCCGCGGCTGGCTGCGCTGACCACCCCACCGCGATCAGTAACGCGCGCCCCACCGAACACACCCGCTGGCCAGGACTGACTCGCCCAGTTCACCAGCCTGCCCCCGAGGCTGCTATATCGCGTCAAGCTGCTTGAGGGAGATCGTCAGGATTCGCTTCGCTGCCGTGTCTGGGGTGTTCCAGGATCTTGAAGAGCTAGCGGCAGATGGGGCGCTTGAGGCACTGAGCTCCTTCAGCTGTGCCGCTCCAGGGTGAGGACGGCTTTGGCGATGGACGTCATGCGGTTGGGGTTGTATCGGGATCTGTGGAAGGTCTGCCAGGACTTCAGGCGGGTGATGCCGCGTTCGACCGGTGCCCGTGCTGTGGCCAGGGCCCGGTTGACGGTTTTCTCGGTGGGGGTGAGTTCCTGCAGGGGTCTGCGTTTGATGCCCGTGGTCAGCCAGGGGCCCGCCCTGGTAGGCGAGATTGGCCAGGATGGGACCGCCCTGGCGCTCGCAGATGCGGATGATCCATCTCGGGCGTCACCGGGGATGCGGGGGAGATGCCTCGGCTCTCGTATTGGGTGTGTGTGAGGCGAGTCGAGGCCACAGCGTTTTGAGCGAGGTGCTGCCGGATGGTGCGTTCATCGGCTGTCGTGGAGGGTTTCGTCGGCGAGGGTGAGGAGTGGCTGGGCGCTGTTGTAGCCGATGAGGTGGGTGCCGATCTGGTCGCGGGTGGCGCGGGCCGCTTCGTCCGGGATGAGGACGGGGCGGCCCGCGGCGTGGGCGAGGAGGCTGATCTCGCAGGCTTTGTCCATGAGGGTGAACCACCACGCGGCGGCGTCGAGGGTTTCGGCTGCGGTGAGTAGGCCGTGGTTGCGCAGGATGAGGGCTTTCCTCGGTCCCAGGGCGGTGGCGATGCGTTTGCCTTCGGTTCGGTCTAGGACGATGCCGTTGTAGTCGTTGAAGACGGTGTGGTCTTCGAAGAACGGGCAGTGGTCCTGGGTGATGGGGGCGAGTGGTTCTCCGAGTGCGGACCATGCGCGCCCGTAGGTGGAGTGCAGGTGGACGACGGCTTGGACGTCGGGCCGGGCGGCGTGGATCTCGGCGTGGATGTAGAAGGCGCCGATGTTGACGACGTGCCCGCCTTCCACGGTACGTGCGGTGTCTCCGTCGACCCGGACCAGATGGTGCGGGGTGATGTGGAGGAAGGGGACGCCCAGCGGATTGGCCCAGAAGGTCCCGGTGTGCTCGGGGTCTTGCACGGTGATGTGCCCTGCGATGCCCTCATCGAAGCCGAGGCGGCCGAAGTGGCGGAACGCCGCTGCCAGGCGCTGCTTGAGATGGGTGCGGTGTTCGCCATGGTTGGGGAAGGCCGGGGGGTGGAGGAAGAAGCTGTCCGGTGGCATCTCGCCCGGCTTGTTGATCGTCACTGGGTTTCTCCTTCGGGTCGGGAGCGGGCCGCCGGCCGTTGTCGTCTTGATGGCGGGTTACGCAAGTTGTGCCCAGAGGTGTTTCAGAGTGCGTTGGGTAGTGCCCAGGGCGTAATCGGGGGTGAGGGCCGGGGCGAGAGCACCGAGATGGCGGTGGAAGGCCGGAAGCAGGATCGTCATTTCCAGCGTGGCCAGTGATGCTCCGGCGCAGCGGTGGATTCCGAGGGAGAAGCTGATGTGGGTCTCGGCGTTGGTGCGTTGAGGGATGAAGGTGTCCGGGTTGTCGTACTGCTGCGGGTCGCGGTTGATGGCGCCGGGCAGGAAGTGGACGCCGCATCCTTCGGGGACGTGCACTCCGGCGATGTCAAGGTCTTTCACGGCGGCGATGCGCGAGGCATTGATCATGAGTGGCGCTTCGTAGCGGAGGCATTCGTGAATGTAGTTCGTGAGGGTGTCCGGCATGGAGACCAGGGGGGCGTGCTGGGGGTGGGCGACGTAGGTGATGAGTGCGTGATCGAGGGCAGCGATGGAGGATTCGTGAGCCCCCATCCACACCACCCACAGCAGGTTCTGCCGTTCTTCTTCGGTGATGTGGCAGCGGGCCGGAGCGTCTGGTCTGCCCAGCATGTCCAGGGCGGTCCCGGGAGGGGGATCTTCCCTGTCCATGAGGTCGGCGTAGTAGGCGTACAGGTGGGAGGTGGCCTGGTCTGCCTGGCAGTGGACGGCGTCGGTGGCAGCGGGGTGGAAGGCCGCGAAGGCGCTGTGGACGTAGTGCTGCAGCGGAACGCGGTCGGGTTCGGGGATGCCGACGTGGGCGCCGACGGCGTCGGCGACGAACGGAGACGTCAACTCGGTGTGCAGGTCGACGGTTTGGCCGTCGAGCAGCCGCTGCTTGATCCCGAGGATGCGCCGGTTGAGGTTCTCGGTGACCTGTACGCGGAGTCGCTCCACGGTGGCCGGGGCGTACAGCGGGGAGAGGACCTTGCGCAGTCGTGTGTGTTCGGGGCGGTTCTTATTGACGACGGAGTTCATCATGATGCGCAGGGTATGGGAGGTGGCGTAGCGGGGGTTGGCGCCGGCCAGCCGGTCCTGGCTCATGCCGCGTAGAGCGGGGTCTTTCATGATGCGGGCATGGCGCCAGGCGCTGATCAGGGCAATGTTGCCGGTGGGGTTGAGGTAGACGGGATGGTTCGCCCGCAGCCAGCTGTACAGCGGGTAGGGGTTCTCCCGTATCTCGTGCTGCCGCATCAAGTGCAGGACGTCAACGGGTTCGGTCCAGTGCATGGGGCCTCCTCGCCTCGGTGTCAGGCTCCGCGGCTGGGGGAGATGCGCATCGGCAGTTCGGTGGGGCCCTGCAGGGAGTTCGGAGGCCGCCAGGTCGCAGGCCGCAGGGGGGTGAGGTGGGTGATGCGTTCGGTGAGCACGGCGAGGGCTTCGTGGATCTCAGCGCGCCCCAGGGCGTTGCCGAGGCAGAAGTGGGCGCCACCGCCGAAGGACAGGTGCGCTTGGGCGTTGGGGCGTGTGAGGTCGATGCGGTACGGATCGGGAAAGACGTCGGGATCACGGTTCATGGTCGGGATGGCCAGCGTGACGATGGTGCCCGTCGGGATGGCGAGCCCGCCGAGGTCGACGTCTGCGGTGGCAGTTCTGCGCAGGAGACTGGCCACCGGGGTGAGGCGGATGATCTCCTCCGCGGTGGCCGGGATCCGGGCGGGATCCTTGCGCAACGCCTGCCACTGCTGGGGGCGGCGGGCGAGGTGTTCGATGATGCTTGCGAGCTGCACGCGGGTGGTGTCGGTGCCGGCGACGATGAGTGCGGAGAGCAACTCAATGAGGGTCCGCGGCTCCCAGATGCCGCAGCCGGTCTCCTGCGCGAGGAGTTCACTGATGAGGTCGCGGCCCGGGGCACCCCGGCGCTGGTCGATCAGACGCGCGGTGTAGGTGTCGATGGCCTGGTGGGCGTCCAGGGCTTCGGGAACAGCGGCGGAGTCGAAGAAGGCACGGGTCCAGGCGTCGGCGACGCGGGAGAACAGTGCGGTGTCGCTGGTGGGAACACCGAGGGCGGCGCAGATCACGGGGACGGTGCAGGGGCGGGCAAGGCTGGTGACCGCGTCGCAGATACCCGTGGACGGGACCTGGTCGAGCAGCTCGTGCATGACCTCGCGCATCAGCGGCCGCAGGCGATCGGCGAAGACGGGGCGTAAGGCGGGCACGGTCAGGCGGCGTTGCCGGGCGTGCTCCGGGCCGTCGAGCTGTGGGAGGCGGCCCGCGCCCGGGTCTGCGAGGAACTCGACCTCGACCTCAAGCCCGACAAGATCCTCGCCGAGTGGACCGGCCGGCTCGACAAGGCCCACCGGGAGTTCGCCGACGGCCTGGCTGCCAACCCCAACGTCCGCATCGAGCAGCAGGGCGGCCGCGACCGCATCATCCTCACCGGCCTGGATCGCCTGGACGAACCCGAATCCCTGATCGAGCTGAACAAGGAGATCGAGGCGCGCATGCCCGCCGTCGACCTGCCCGAGATCGTGCTGGAGGTCGACTCCTGGGTGCCCTACCTGTCCGACTTCACCCACGTCTCCGAGGCCAACTCGCGCATGGACAACCTCGAGCTGTCCGTGGCTGCGGTCCTCACCTCAGAGGCCACCAACGTCGGCATCGAGCCGATCGTCCACGACGGCGTCGACGCCCTCAACCGCGACCGGCTGTTCTGGGTCGAGCAGAACTACATTCGCGCGTCGACTCTCTCTGCAGCCAACGCACGCCTGGTCGACTACCACATGCGCCTGCCCCTGGTGCAGGCGTGGGGCGGAGGGGAATTGGCCTCCGCCGACGGACTGCGCTTCGTCACCCCGATCCGCACCCTCAACTCCGGGCCGAACCCCAAGTACTTCGGCACCCGCCGGCGCGGAGTGACGTTCTACAATTTCCTCTCGGACCAGTTCAGCGGCCTGCACGGCATCCTGATCCCCGGCACCCAGCGCGATTCCTTCTTCATCCTCGACGGCCTCCTGGAACAGGAGACGGCCCTGCGCCCGGTCGAGATCACCTCGGACACGCACGGCGCCAGCGAGATCGTCTTCGGGCTCTTCCGCCTCATGGGTTACCAGTTCTCCCCGCGCCTGGCCGACGTCGGCAGCGCCACCCTCTACCGCGTCGATCCGGACGCCGACTACGGGCCGCTCAACCCGGTCACCCGCGACAAGATCAAACTCAAGCAGATCACCGCGCACTGGGACGAGATGCTCCGCCTGGCAGGGTCCCTGCACTCCGGCACGATCAAAGCCTCCGAGGCGCTGCGCGTCCTGGCGCCCGGCGGAAAGCCCACCCCGACCGGCAAGGCCGTCATGGAACTCGGCCGCCTTGACCGCAGCGCGTATCTGTCCTCGTACTTCACCGACGAACTGCTGCGCCGGAGAGTCAACACCCAGCTCAACCGGCAGGAATCGCGTCACGAACTCGCCCGGAAGATCTTCCACGGACAGAAGGGCGAACTGCGGCAGTCATACCGCGACGGGATGGAAGACCTGTTGACCGAACTACCGAGGGGTGAGGTGGAGCGTCCCCGGAGTTCGACGCACGGTGACGAGATCGGCCGGTCGGCCCAGCGCACTCCCCGCGAAGCCTTCCCGTACGACCGTCCTCATGTGCTGTCATCACGAGTCGTTGGAGACCACAGCGGCTCGTGGAGGATCAGGTGCAGGAACGTACGGAGTTACGGGATGTCACAGCACTTGCGGTGCCGAGGGTCGGCCGGGTCGAGGAGACCGGCGACCCGGCCCTACCGTTCCGGCTGCTGGATGGGGACGGCGTCGAGGTGTCGGCGGTCAGCGAGTTCCTGCTCGACATGCTCGCTGACGACGACAGTCCAGCTTCGCTTCGTTCGTACGTGTACGAACTGCTGGCCTGGTTCCGGTTCTTGTGGGCCGTCGACGTGCCGTGGGACCGGGCAAGTCGTGCGGATGCCCGGGACTTCGCGCTGTGGCTGAGGCTGGTCAAGAAGCCACCGCGGCCTCGACGGCCGGATGCTCCGGCGCCTGGGTCGGTTAACCCGGTGACCAGCAAGCGGTACGCGGGTGAGAACTACGCGCCCCGCACCCGGCGGCACGCGCGGGCGGTGGTCCGCAGCTTCCACGAGTACCACCGCGACATGCACGGACGGCCGCTGCTCAACCCGTTCCCGAAGAGCAAGCGTGCCGAGGACGAGCATCTCAACGTCCACCACAACCCGATGCACGCCTATCGGCACCCCACTCGCCGGGCTCCCTACCAGCCGAAGGAACCCCGGCGAACCCCGCGCGGTATCCCTGACCAGGCGTTCAACGAGTTGTTCGCGGCTCTTCCCTCGCACCGCGACCGCGCGCTGGTCGCCTTCTACATCTCGGCCGGCCCGCGCGCCTCCGAGCTCCTCGGCGTCAGCCGGGACCGGGTCAGCCCCGGTGACCAGACGGTCGGCGTCATCCGCAAGGGCTCCCGGGCTCTGCAGTGGATTCCCGCCTCCAGCGACGCGTTCGTTTGGCTGCGTCTCTACCAGCAGCAGATCCGCCCGCAACCTCTCGACGGGCCGGACGAGCCTCTGTGGTGGACTCTGCGGCGTCCGATCAGGCCGTTGAGCTACGACGCGGCCCGCATGGTGTTCACCCGGGCCAACGAGACCTTGGGGGCGAACTGGACCCTGCATGACCTGCGACACAGCGCGGCGAAGAGGATGGTGCGCGACCCCAAGCTCTCGCTCACCGACGTCCAATGGGTCCTCGGGCATCTCCACATCAGCACCACGGAGCAGTACCTCGAACCCGCCCAGGGCGAGGTCGTCGCGAACGTACTGGCACACCACGCCCGGCAGGCTGCGGAGCCGGTCAAGCCGGTGATGCCCGCCCCGGGCTACCGTTCCGAGGTCCTCCAGACACTGCTCGGCCCGGCCGCCCTCGGCGTAGGCCCGGCATGACCACCGAGACAGTGACCGCCCGCCCCTCCGCACCTGTTCGCCACGCTCCCTTGCCTCCTGGCCAGGAGATACGGGAAGTACCGACGTCCTGGTGGCAGACGGAGGAATCGCGCGAGAAGGTGCTGGAGCGCACGCTCGCGCTGCCGTTCACCGCGGACACGGACACCAACCAGCGCACGCGCCGCCGCGGTCTGATCAAGCTGCTCGACTGGCTGGAGGACCAGCCCGGCCGCACCTGGCAGGAACGCTGGACGGCCAGCGGAGCCGAGGAGGCCGGGCGGGAGTGGCCGCGGCTGCCGATGCAGTGGCTCGCCGAGCACCAGCGGGCGCGCAAGTACGACCGTGCCGATCTGTGCTGCGGCATGATCCCGCTGCTGGGCGGACAAGTCGTACGCCCCGCCTACCGGTGGCTGCTCCGGCAGCGCCCTTCTCAACTGCTGGCGCACATCCGTAGCGTCACCGATCCCGACGGTTTCGCGGCGCTCAAGGACCGGTACACGGCCACCGGCCACACGGGGGCCAACGACTGCAACAACGCCCTCAACCGCGTCACCTGGATCGTGACCCGCAAGGGCAGCACCGTTCACGACGTCACCATCGGCGACTGCGTCGAGCTGCAGCACGCCATCGGCGAGCACCAGACCAACGGCCACCACGGCAAGCACCTCTTCTACCAACTCCTCGCAAGGCTCGGTGCCTTCGGACCCGACGCCCCCGCCCGGCTGAAGACCGTGATGCTGCCGGGGCAGTTGACACCGGCGGCCCTGGTCGACCGGCAGGGCATTACCTGCACCGCGATACGCGACCTCCTGGTCGACTACCTCACCGAGCGCGCGGTGGACGTCGACTACACCACGCTCGAGGACATGGCCCGCTCGCTCGCCGGACTGTTCTGGCGTGACATGGAGAAACACCACCCCGGGATCGACTCGTTGCGGCTGGACGCCGATACCGTCACGGCCTGGCGGGAACGCGTCCGCATGGTCCGTGACCGTCACGGCATCCCCATCCGGCCGCGGGTCAACGCGCACACCGTCTTCAGCTGGGTCCGGGCGTTCTACCAGGATCTCGCCCGCTGGGCCGCCGAAGAGCCGGCACGGTGGGGCCCGTGGGTCGCTCCCTGCCCGGTCCGCGACAGCGACACCGACCACACCAAGAACCGCGCCCGCCGCAAAGCGGCCATGGACCAGCGCACCCGCACCCTCCTGCCCGCACTCCCCGCCCTGGTCAAAGCCGTCGAGCGCCAGCTCAAGGACGCCCAGACCTGTCTCGCCACCGGACGGGAGACCACGGCCGAAGCCTCCTTCACCACCCCGGCGGGCGAGACCCTCCTCCGCCGGGCCGGGGTGTCGTCCCGCGTCTACGCCGACGACCCCGCCACAGGCCGGCGCCGGGACCTGACCGTCGAGGAAGAACGCGCGTTCTGGGCCTGGGCCATCGTCGAGGTCCTCCGCCACACCGGCATGCGCATCGAGGAAGCACTCGAACTCACCCACGACAGCTTCGTCGCCTACCAGCTGCCCACCACCGGCGAGATCGTGCCCATGCTCCAGGTCGCCCCGTCCAAGCTCGACCAGGAGCGGCTGCTGCTGGTCTCGCCAGAGCTCGGCGAGGTGCTGACAGCGATCATTCATCGCGTCCGGCGCGGGCAGCAGGCCATGCCCCTGGTCGCCGCCTACGACAGTCTGGAAAGGCTCTGGAGTGCACCGATGCCGTTCCTCTTCCAGCGCCGCTGCGGCCCGGAGGACCGAGCGATCCCGCGCAACTACATCTACACCTGCCTCAACGACGCCCTCTCCGCGAGCGGACTGACCGGGCCCGCCAACGAGCAACTGCGGTACGCACCGCACGTCTTCCGCAGAATCTTCGTGACCGACGCCCTCCGCTCCGGTCTGCCCCCGCACATCGCCGCCCGCATCTGCGGCCACCGGACGGTCGACACGACACTCGGATATGCCGCGATCTACCCCGAGGACGTCATCAACCACCACCGGTCCTTCATCGCCCGCCGCCGGTCGCTGCGGCCCAGCGAGGAGTACCGCGAGCCCACCGCGCAGGAGTGGCAGGACTTCCTGGCCCACTTCGAGCTGCGCAAGGTGGCGCTGGGCGTCTGCGCACGCGACTTCGGAACTCCCTGCGTCCATGAGCACGCTTGCATCAGATGCCCCGTCCTACGACCAGATCCCGAGCAGGGGCCCCGCCTGGAAGAGATCCACGCGAACCTGCTCGACCGGCTCCAGGAGGCCAAGGAACAAGGCTGGCTCGGCGAGGTCACCGCGATCGAGGCCAGCCTCGCCGCCGCCGAGCAGAAGCTCGCCGCCATGCGCGACCTCGCAGCCCGGCACACCACAGTCCACCTCGGCATGCCCGACTTCCGCACCAGCGCCGGCCGACTCACCGGCAGCTCTGACAGCGGCTGACAGCCGTCCGACCACGGGCCCTTCGCCCCTGGCTGGCCTGGTCTCAGGCGCGAGGCGGCAGGACCTCGATGATTTCGGCGATGCCAGCGGCCGGTCGGGCCTCGTGCATGGTGATCACGTCACCAGGCTTCAGATGCTGCCATTGCTCGGGCTGCAGGGGAGCCAGGCGAACGTCGGCGGTCTCTCCAGGGCCAAGCTGCGGCTCGAACTCCACCCAGAGCCGCGCGATGTTCAGATCTTGCTGTCCGTCTGCGGTGCGGTGACCGATGTCCCACAGCGGTCTGAGCTGGCCGTCCCCTGAGAAGGCACTCTGGCGTCCGCCCTCGTCGGCTCCCAGAAGGGTCAAGGTGGCACGGATCGTGCCGTGTTTGGCTTCCCAGCCCCGCCACTCGCACCAACGGCGGCTGCGGTCGAGCATCATCTGCCGGGCAGCCTCGGAGAGCATCTCCCAGAAGGTGATGGATACCGGATGGACATCCGCGATCTCGATGAGCACATCGAGCGCCATCTCCCACTCCTGGAGCTCGATCTCCTTGCGGACATCTCCAACCGTCTGGCCGTTCTCTGCCATGGCGCCCTCCGGCAGTACGTCAACGGCCTGCCGAAGGAGTGTGAACGCGTCATCCATATGCGGGATTGTCGCCTGGTCCCGGGCGCCTTGTCACAGGTGACCGTGCAGAACGCAGCGGTGCGCGACACGCCCGGACACTCCAGGGCTCCACGACTTCAGACAATTACTTTCAGTGACTCGACCCGCGCAGACCCCTGCCGGGCCGTCGGCTGGGCTAGTTCGGATAAGACCAGCTCGGGGCGCTGGGACTGATGCTCAACATCGTGGTCCTGTGGAATACGGTGTACTTCCAGAAGATCATCGGTGAGATGCGGGCCGAGGGCATCCACGTCCGTGACGAGGACATCGCCCGCCTCTCGCCGCTGAAGTTCGCGCACATCAACTTCCACGGCCGCTACAGCTTCGCCCTGCCCGTCGAGATCCAGGGCGGACAGCTCCGCTCCACCGCCAAGCCCGAGAAGACCGCCACGGTCTAGGACAGCTCCCCGGCCGACTCGTCCTTGCCCGCGGCCTGGGCGAGCCGGTAGCGGACCTTCTCGTGCGACAGGCCCACCTGCCCGCCGATCTGCCGCAACCCCCAGCCCTCCGCCTTCGCCGCAGCCATGCCCTCATCCAGGGCCGCATCCGTCAGCTCGCCCAGCTCGGCCCGCAACTCCACGAGCAGCCGCAGCCGGATCGCCGGGGCCAGTTCCTCCAGACCAGTGCAGAACCGCGCCACGTCCGCTTTCAGGAAGCCGAGCGTCGGGTCGTCACTCATGGGCGCACCCTGGCAGCTCTACTCATGGCCCGTCAAAAGATCTGACAGCTACGCCGGTTTTCTGTTCCGTTCCTACTCGGACCCCGAGTGCCGCGCGGCCGCATGATCCATGACGTGATCATGTGCGGGCTGGGGATGGTGCCGCGGGCCGGTTCCACGGTCCCGGTCCGCAGTCCCTTCAGGTAGTGGCGCACTGGCGTTGCTGTGCCCTGGTAGCCGCGTTGCCGGATCTCGTGAAGGAGCTGGGTGCCGGCTGGTGCAGCCCTCGGTGAACCGTTCGGTCAGGTAGCCGGTGAACGGCTCCAGCACTCCTTTGGGGCGGCCGTGGCGGGCGGAGGCCAGCAGCAGTCTGAGGTCGGTGTCACGGAACCGGCGGACCGTCTTGCGGTCCAGGTGCAGACGTCGGGAGATCGCTGAGAGCGAGTACCCGGCGTCCAGAAGGCGGTGGATATCCGCGTACCGGTCGCGGGTCCGGACTGCGATCTTCGGCGGGGGCAGGACGGGTGCCGGCAGTGGTATCACCACCGGCCGGGTCACCGATTCCTGTTCGGCCTCGGTGTGTTTGCGCAGGCAGGGACGGTGTTGATGGCATGTCTTCTCGACCGCGGAAGAGAGGTTGTGGAGCAGGTGCCAGCGATCCGCGATCTCCTGGGCATCTGGTGCGGCCTCGCGGATAGCACTGCTGTAGGCGCTGGCCCGGTCCCGGCAGATGATCTCGGCACCAGGGTGCTCGCGCAGCCAGCTGCTGAAAGTGGCCGCGTCCCGGTCCGGGAGCACGTCCACCACCCGATGTGCTTCCACGTCGACCAGCACCGTGCCATAGCGCCACCTGCGGCGGAAGGCGAACTCGTCCACGCCCAGTACACGCGGGGCTCGCGCGGGCACCGCGGGCGCCTGCAGCAGCCCCAGCAACTGGGTGCGGCCAGCCGTCACCTGCAGTCGGCGGCACATGCGTTCACCAGGCCGCCCGCCCATTCCCGCCGCGATGGCCCGCAGCCACTTGCGCAGCCCCGCAGTCGCACGGCGATACCGTTCACTCAGATCCGGGACCTGCTCCACGAACGTGCGCCGCCGGCAGGCGGCCGACTCACAGAAGAACCGGCGCACCTTCAGGTGGACAACCAGCGGCCGTCCCACCAACGGCCGTTCGGCCAGGCGCCGTACATAGCGGGAGTGCCCGCGCATTCCCCGCCGCCCGCACGACGGACAGAGCGGCGGACGCCCGCAGGCGAGCGCCTCCACCGCGACCACCTCCGCGGCGACGCGCATCGACACGATGCGCACATTGATCCCGGGAAACAGCACGCCTTCAACCGCCACGGCCCCCATGGCCAAGACATCCCCGCAAGAAGCGTTCCCGCACTCACATGCTGACGCGGGGATTCACGCAATCGCGGCCAGACCCTATTATACGAGCACAAACCACCTGAGACGGGGAAAATCATGACCGTCCACACCTGCCCGCCTCGAGCCTGTCCTGCCAGGCAGTGGTGGTCGACATGCTCGACTCCCTGCTCCTCGAGCCCGGCCACCGGGTGCTGGAGCTGGGCACGGGCTGCGGATGGAACGCCGCCCTGCTCAGCTGGCGCACCGGACCGCACCGCACGGTCAGTGTCGAGACCGACCCGGAACTGGCCCGAACAGCGCGCCGGGCACTGGAGCGGGCGGGGGCGGCCGTGGCCGTCGAGGCGGCCGACGGCACCGGCGGCTGGCCGCCGGGGGCGCTCTACGACCGCATGATCGCCACCTACGCCGTCGAGCGGATCCCGTGGGCCTGGGTCGCCCAGACACGGCCGGGCGGACGGATTGTCGCCCCGTGGGGGCACCTGGGGCATGTGGCGCTCACCGTTGCCGAGGACGGGCAGTCGGCTGCCGGGTGGGTCCAGGGGCTCGCGCAGTTCATGCCCGCCCGCGGCACCGAAGCCGCCGAGCCGGACTTCCTTCAGGTGCGCGGGAGAGGGGAAAGCGACGACGAACGGCCCTTCCTGCGCGATCTGGCCCCGCTGAGCGACGATGCGCATCTGCGGTTCGCCCTGCGCGTCGCCCTGCCCGACCTCTGTATCACCGTTGCCGCTGATGAGGACGGCCTCAACGCCTGGATCCATGACGGCGCAGCGTCCTGGGCGGTGCTGTCCGCCGTCGGCGACGGCAAGACCATCGCCGACCAGGGCGGGCCGCGGCGCCTGGCCGACGAACTCGAGACCGCCTGGGACGCCTGGCTCCAAGAGGGCTGTCCCGACCTGTACGACTACGGCATGACGGTCACCGACGGCGGCGCCACTCAGTACATGTGGGCACACGATCCCGTCACCGGCCCACGCTGGCCTATCGTGTGAAGCCTGGTGCGGCGGGGCTGCCCGGCCCCGGGCCGAGGGAAGAGGGGAGCTGGCCGCAGCTGCCGCCAGTTCCGTTGGCCCGCTGTCCGCATCAGCCGCGGAAGGCGTCCCGCGCCCGCCGTAGTGCCTTTGCATCCCGCCGTCGTGAACTGCCCGCACGGCGCTGGTGCCACGCGCGACTCATCGCTGCCCTGACTGCTTGCCCCGTCAATACCGGAGCCCGGGACCTGAACCGAACTCGTGCTCACCGCGTCATGATCTCCTGCAGACGGGCCCCAGTCGAGCAGGCCCCCGGAGCCCTGCTCCGTACCGCAGCGTGCTCGGGCTCAGAGGCGAAGCTGTGCCGAATCATCGACCAGTTCGCGCAGCATGACCAGGTACGTTTCGCTGCCGCCCAGCGTGTCCAGAAGGAGGTGCGCCTCGTCGCGGAACGCGGCCATCTCTCGCTGGTAGCGCTGCAGGAGTGGCGGTTCCACCAGCAGTCCGGTGAGTTCCTGGCGCGAAGCCTCCGAGTGCTGGGCTGCGGACGACAGGTTCACGAGTCGTTGTCGGACCGAGGGCGGGGCGTCCTCCACTGCGCATGCAAGCAGGTATGTCACCGTGCGGTTGCGCAGGTCTTCGTGGCGACCGGAAAGAATGTCCTGCTGGTCGTTGAACATCTGCCAGAGGATGCCGAAGGTGTAGCCGAACTCGCGCCACAGTGCGGTCCGCGTTGAAATGGCGCCGGACAGAATGGAAGCCATGGCTGTGATCATTCCGTATGGAGCTCCCGACTTGCCTCGGTAGGTTGCGATCGCGGAGGCGCGTGAGGCGGTTTCGGCTGATTCTCTTATGTCGCACAGCTGGCCTTCGATTCCGATGGTCCAGCCGCTTATGAACTCGGTAATCAGCGCCTTGTGTTCGGAAGGTGATATGTCAAGGTCCTGGATGACCTGCAGGGGGAGTGAGTGACCAGCGGCGGTAGCGGCGAGCAGCGCCTCGTTGCCGCTGAGGGAGCCGGTCTTTATGGGGTGGTGCCCGTCCGCCAGGTCGTCCAGGTAGCAGGCGGATGTCCACCACAGCACGTGGATTGCGGACAACGGGGCGGCTGGGCGAGGCGTACCTGTTTCAGCAGCGTAGGCAATCATGGGCAAGACGCAGAGAGGGTATGCCAGCTCCCGTTCGGCCAGAAGTTCTGTCACTGCTTCTTTCGTAGACGGTGACGTATGAACCGGAAGCTTATCGAGTGCTGCTGCCAGTGTTTTGTCAATCTCCGAGGCCACGCCTCGGTAGAGGCCTTGGTACGCCAGTTCCTTCATAGGGGGTCCTCATAGGTGCGGCAAAGCCGGGCATCGTGGAGGGAATTCGACCATTCGGGCCCGATCTGAGCCAGATCGATTCTCGGTCACAGGCCATGGGTTTACGGAGAGTTGGGATGGGTGGGGTTGGGGTGCGCGTCGTGGCAGGCGTGTACGCGCGGTGTGGTGCCGGTCGTCGCTTGGCCGCCCGGGCACGTAGCAAGTGCGCCGTGCCGGGGTGGCCCGATGCGATGCGCCCGGCCCTCTGAGCGGCAGGCAGAATGCGCGGCGCAGTGCTGCCCGGGGCCTTTGCGTCGTCGTGAAGGGCGGCCTGCCGGGCTCCTGGCGGTCCAGCCGCGCGGCGGGGCGACACGCCGACGCGGCCGGGTGTGCTGGCCGTCCTGGTCGGCCGGGGAATGGCTGGAAATCGGCCTGTGGGCAGCTGGCTCTCCGGCCCGGGCGAACGGGGAGCAGCGGCCGTGGCGTGTGCGCGAACGCCGGGGTGTCCGTTTTGTTTTTCGGTCCGAACTGCCGCTGTATCAGGCGCGGATGACTGCTCTGGCGAGGAAATACCCTGCTCACATATGCACATCATTGCTATTGCGAATGGATGTGATGCCGTGCGCCTCGTGGGCGGCGAGGTTCCTGTACCCGCGATACGCGAGGGCCTCGCCGCGCTTCGGTCGCCCGATCGCGCCTCGGCTGCTGAATTGCCCAGATGCATCGGCATTCTGAGTTCTGGCTGAAAGGTGCTTGTCCGGGTGATCGCGCGATGTGCCGTGATCGAAACGGGTGTGTTGCCGACAGAGTTTGTATGCCATGCTTCACGTTCGCGGAGAGCAACCACAAAGGGGGTTCACGTGAAGTCTGGCGGGCGAAGAGGCTTGACAACAGGCCGATTAGAGGCCCTCGATACCAGCCCTCTGCGCGTGCGTTCGGGCATGAGCGCTACCGCCTGGCGGCAGCTCACGCGGAGCGGAGGGGAACGCTGCCGGAGCCGGAGCGTGGTGTCAGTTTGCGGAGGCGGTGCTACGTGCGAGAGGTGCTGACCGGACGTGCTGCGATGAGGCGTCTCCGCGGGCGGATGGTCGGTGGTCTGGACTCCTACCGGCCTTCAACTCGGGCGGACATGGCTGATCTCTTCCAGCACTGGTGCCTGCTGCTGAGCCAGGACCGCGCGCGCACGGTCGCGTGCGAGCTGGTCCCCTTTCCTGCGTCCAGCCCGATCTCCGGGGCCTTGTTCCGGTGCCGTGACCGTGACCTTATCGTCGTCGAAGCGGATACCCCGCCTTTCCATCAGATTGCCATTTTCGGGCACGAGACCTACCACCTGTACTGCGGAGGCTGTGAGGAAGTGCTTCCGGAGGGCCGCACTGCGGCAGCGCGACTGCTGTCGGGCAGCGCGAGCCAGCAGGATGTCGTGGAGGCTCTGGAGTGGGCTGCCAGGTCAGGCGGAGGGAAATCCATCGAGCACGATGCTGACAGGTTCGGTGTGTTGCTTTCCGCCCGCTGTCGCCGCCGCCTCGCCCCCGGACATTCGAAAGCGGCGCTTCCGCTTGCGCGCCGGATAATGGCCACGCTCAGCCGTGAGGAACACGCGCAGAGTCATTGACCGAAAAGGACACGGTGTTACGGCATTCGGCGCATGGGGGAGTCGCGCGTAATGACCTGATGCCTGAGCCAGTCGCCCGTCGGCGGGATGGGCTTGCTGTGCATTCCTGTCGGTCTTCAGTTGCCCGCAGGGTCGGCAGAGCACCCCGGCGCGGTGCGCGATCCCTTCCTCCGGGAACTGCTGGAAGCGCACACCAGCTCCTTCACGTCGTACGCGCCCGCCGCGAGCGGGAGCCCAGCCGCGGCGAAGACGCGCCGCCCTCACACCATGTGGTGGTCAGCCCTTGAACACAACCGGGTACTTCGCGGCAGCCATCGCACCGACGCTGGCGCTGGCCATCAAGCTGCCCGCCCTGATCCGGAACTGGCACAGCGTCCTGCTGCGCTGTGTCTGCACGCTCATGGCCCTCGCCGCCGCCGTGTTCATCTGTGCGGCCCCGCCCATCATCACCGGGATCAACAACGCCACCGGGGTCCCCAACTCCTCGGCCCTGCTGGTGTACTGCCTGATGACCGCCTTCAGCGCCTCCTGCATGGTGCTGCTCGTTCACTGGCGTGGCGGACCACCCGCTCAAGTCCGCCGCCACTCACGCCACTGGATCGTCGCCTACACCGCCGTCGTGCTCGCGCTCTGCGTCCTGTTCCTCCTGGGCGACGCCCCGGTGGGACGGCCGCGCGACTTCGACACCTACTACGCCGGCGAACCGTACATCCGCGAGCTCATCGTCCTCTATCTCCTCGCCCACGCCGCCGCGGCGGTGACCATGGCCGTCCTGTGCTGCCGGTGGATGCGCCACCTCCCGACCTGGCACCGCGCCGGACTGCTGTGCCAGGTGGGGACGGCAACAGGTCTCCTCGGCTACGACGTGGCGAAGCTCCTCGCCGTCGGCGCCCGCTGGACGGGCCACGACCGGGACTACCTGAGCACCTACCTCGCCCCGCCCCTGGCCTCAATGAGCTCGGTGATCAGCTCCATCGGGTACATCCTGCCGATCGCCGGGCCGCATCTGAGCAGCGCGCGCTGCCACCTTCGGCAGTACCGCAGCCTGGCCCCGCTATGGCGCGAGGTGAGCGCCAACGCCCAAGGCAAGAGGCGCACCCGCCCTCCACGGTGGGCCCTGCCCAGCATCCGGCTCACCGAGCGGGAGACCGTGATCGCCGACAGGCTGCTGGAGCTCTCGCTGTTCGGCGACCCGGCAGTACGGACCGCCGCGATGCACAAGGCCCTGGCCGGGGGATCGACTCCGCAGGAAGCTGAGGCCGCAGCAGCAGCCGCCGCCATCGCGGCCGCGGTGGTTGCCGAACAGGCCCACCAGCCTCGCCAGCACGATGCCCCGCGGACCCTGCTCGGGACGGGCCCGGTCCACCGCCCCCTCGCCGCGGCACACCTGGACCTGGTCCGCATCTCCGAGGCCCTCGTGACCGCTCCCGTCGTGGATGAGGCCCGGCGGCGGGCCCGCGCGGAAGCCGGGCAGCAGAAGGTCACCTGAGAACGGCTTCTGATAGGCCGCCTCCGAGCCCTCCTGCCGCGAAGCACTGTCCCGGCTGGCCAGGCGAAGACGGCATCGTTGAATGGCGCAGCGGGGCGGAGCTCAGGAAGGGGATTCGCCGCGCGCCCTGCGCTGGCGCTGAGCCAGTTCCTCAAGAGCCGGGAGGATCGAGCTAAGCCCGGAGGAGCCCGCCCTGGGGGCAGAGCCTGAACGGCGCAGCGCTACGGCGTGGACGCCCAGCTCTTCCAGCAGCTCCCTGGTGATCAGCTGCGGCAACTCCTCGGCGACCAGGGGGCGGAGGGCCGCGATGAGCGCGGCGCCCTCCGGGCGGGAGCAGAAGCCTTCGGCTACGCCGAAGAAGCGTTCGATCCTGGTGGCGTGATCGTTGTTGGGGCTGCGCTCGCCTTCGAGGAGGTGCCCGATCTGCGGAATCGAGATGCCTGTGCCCCGGGCGATCGCGCGCTGGGAGTAGCGCTGGCCGTTCTCGTCGACCCGAGTCTGGTGCAGGAGTGCGAGCCGCTGCACGAACAGGGAGTTGTTGTATCTCTTGAGGTCCTCGCGAGGCACCGGCGGAGTCAGGGGGCAGGCTCCGGCCAGCAGTTCTTCCACACGCCGGTGCGGAATGCCTGTGGCGTAGGAGACGCGTGCTGGATCGAGCACCTGGTCCCGGCTCTTTCCCAGGCGCCGTGCGAGGTCGTCGACTTGCTCCAGGAGCTGACGGATCTCCAGCTGATCATTTCGTGCTGCCCCGTCACAGGGGCCGGCTGGCGTCGGATCGGCTGCGTTCACCTGATGGTCTCCCCTGAAGCCACAGACGGTGGGCCTGTCGAGCGTAGCCATCAGGCAGCCCTCCAGCCAATGGTGCAGCGGCTGTTGCCGGGCGTCCTTGGCCCTGCCCTGTCCTGCTGCACCCCGCGGCAGCCGTCGGGGCTCTGTGTGCGGGAGCGTTCACCGCATGAGTGGGCACGGTGTCGGCGAGAGGGCTCTGGTGCGCGGGCCGAGGGCGGGCTGATGGTTCTCCGCCTCCTGGCGACTGGCGCCGGAGCGCGTGCCTGCAGGTCACCACGGCTGCCGACAGACGTCTTCCATCAAGGCGTCTCCAATTGTTGACACCTGTGGTGTGGTGGTCGAAGATTTGTATCCCAAGAGCCGCCGCCCGTCGGAATCGTGGGTCGCGCCCACGCGGCCGACAGCACGCCAGCTCACGCTCACGCAGTGCTGACCGGGTTCGGCGACGCACGCTACGCGGAGACCGCAGGGCAACTGCTCCGTGTGGCAGATGACTTCACACATCCACCCAAACGATCTCGCACAAGCGACGCGACGGGGATGAACATGCAGATCACTCCACGCCAGCAGCAGCTATCCGCGACTCCCGCCAGGTGCACGATGCAACTCCGCCTCGCCCCGCGCGCCAGCCATCACGCGCGCTCGCGACCTGCACCGTCAGCACAGCACCCGAAGAACGGGCCCACATCCCGGCCATACCGACCGTGGCAGTGTTGCCGGCATCACTGACCGCCCGTTTCCTGCAGGCAAGCTGCTTCGAGCGCCGTCCCACCACGGAGCATCCGCTCAACCGCCTACAGGACGGGCCGCCCAGCGAGCGCCGTCCCCACGGCACATTCCCGCAGTCGTACGACACACCAACGTGCCCGGACCGCCCCAATCTCCCAGGGATGCGATCGGGCACCCACGCAGTCAGCCCACACCGTTCCCCCCGAACGGCGGCCGTCGATCCGGGCTCGCGGCACGCGCGCTGACTGCCAGCGAGGGGGTGCCGTGTGGGGCGGCACCCCCTCCCACCAGCGCGCGGCACCCAGCCACCGCCCCCAGAGCCCCTGCCTCAGCTGCATCTGGAGCGCCTGCCACCGCCCGCGGAACCACGGCGGTGGCCGCCTGCCCTGGGCGCGCTGGCCGACGGATGCCTGGCCGACCGACGCGGCCGCGCCCTGGTGAAGCCGACGAGCGCCTCTACCGACGCCCTCAACAAGATCTCCCCAACAAACGGCCGCGGCTTGCACGCTCGGACTTGGAGCTCCACCCTGGCCGCCGCTCCCTCGCGCGCCCACCGCACCGACCGCCTCACCCGCCCTCGCCACCGAACCCTCAGCATCTGGCCCTACCGGCTGCCGCTCGGACGCAACCCGCCCGCAGCCGGTCGCCGCCACCGCCCGCCCTGCGCCTTGACCCCGGAGAGAACCATGACTGCGACCTCCGTACGACCCCGCCTCCACGGCGTGAGCAGCTCCTGGCACCCCTCAGCAGCGGACCTGCCCGCCGACCGCCATCCGGCCACCCCCTTCCACACCGCGGAGTGGGCCGCGGCCTGGCAGCTGGTGCGCACCGAACAGATCAGCACCCGCCAGCACCTGCTCCTCACCGACGGCCCGCACCAGCACCGGATGGCGTTCGCGCAAGTGCACACCAGCCCGCTGTGGCGCGCCCTGGAAACCGCCGCGAACGTGCCCCGAAGGACCTTCGATACCGACGTGCTGTGCGCTCCCTCCCTCTACAGCCTCTACGGGGGCCTGCCCGGCGCGCGCGGGCCGGTCCTGGCCGAAGCCGTCGAACGCGGCCACGCACTCGCCCGCGAGTTGGGCAGCGACGCCCTGATGATCACCAACCTGCCGCCCGCAGAACGCACCATGTGGCGCGAAGCCCGCTTCCCCGATGCCGAAATCATCCTGGGCCGGTGCCACCGCACCCGCCTGAGCACCACCCTCACCGGCTTCCTCGCACGCATCCCCGCAAGCCAGGTCCGCAATGCCTTCAGAGCCGCCCACCGGCGCGGACAGCAGGCCGGGCTGACCCTCACCGTTGCCCGGGGCCCCGAACTGCTGTCCCACCTGCCCCAGCTGACAGGCCTGCTGCGCCCTGACGGCGAGCGGGCCCCCTCGGTGTACGGGGCGGACATGATCGCCTCCCTCACCCGGGTTCCCGGCGCCGTCGGGCTCCTCGCCCAGGACGGTGCGCGCACCCACGACGGGTATCTCGCCTTCCACCACGGCCGGACCCTGTACCTGTGGGCAGCCGCCAGCGGCATCCCCCGCGCACACACCTCACCGGCACGCGGCTGGCTGATGTACGAGACGGTCAAGTACGCGATCGCCAGTGGTGTGGAGGTCCTGGACATCGGCCGTGACACCTACCCCGAGCCCGCCCGGCTGGGCATGCTGCCCGTCGCGCTCACCTCGGCCCTCTACCTCACCCGAGACAACCCGCGCCTGCTCGCCCGCCTCAGCGCGCTGCAAGCCGGACTCAACCAGCACCTGCTGCGCTCCTGCGCCGCCTGACCAGCATCCCTACCCGACCCGCGGAAGCCGCCGCCCCTCCTTCTTCCGCCGCCTAGGAGGACTCTTCCGTGCCCAAACGCCCTCAGCCCTCCTGTCCGGAGACCTGCGCGCCACTGCTCATCGTCCTGGGTGCCGGGGACCGCACCTACCAGTCCTGGGCCCTGGAGGAGCTCGCCGCCGCCTATCCCATCGCCCTGCTGGACCGTCAACCACCCGCCTGGGCCTGCACTCACGCCCACCACGCGATCACGGCGGACCTGGCGGACGCCGAAGCCGTCGCCGAGGCCGCGCGCACCCTGTGCGCCCGCGACAAGGTGGCCGGAGTACTCACACTGCTGGAAGACCACGTCGAGCTGGCCGCACAGCTCGCCCGCCGCCTCGGCCTGCCCGGCGCCACTCCGGCCGCGGCAGCCGCCTGCCGGGACAAACTCCTCACCCGCGCCCTGCTCAGCACCTCCCGGGTTCCCTCCGCCCGCTCCTACCTCGTCGACGACGCGGACTCCGCCGTCGCCCACGCCGCGGTGCTCGGCAAGCCGGTCGTCCTCAAGCCCCGGCATCTGGGCAGCAGCGTCGGAGTACGCCGCGCCGACACCCCGCAGCAGGTCCGAACCGCCTTCCACCACGCCCGCACCGCCACGCTCTTCGGCCTGGAGCACACCGGGACGCCGGGGGTCCTGATCGAGGAGTACCTCGAAGGCCCCGAGATCAGCGCTGAATGCGTCGTCGCCACCCCGACCGCCACCCGCATCGCGGCGATCACCCGCAAGTCCCTGGGCGCCGAGCCGTCCTTCCTCGCGACGGGCCACCTCGTCGACGCCGATCCCCTGCTGGCCGACCCCGGCATCCGCAACATCGTGACGAGCGCCATCCAGGCGATCGGCATCGAACGCGGCGTGCTGCACCTGGAGATGCGCCTGACTCCGCGCGGCCCCCGCATCATCGAGATCAACGCGCGCCCGGGGGGCGACCTCATCCCCCGCCTCGTGCATCTGGCCACCGGCCTCAACCTGCCCCGCATCGCCGCCGACCTCGCGACCGGCGCCCAGCCCGACGTAACCCCCACGCGCCGCCGCAGCGCGGCCGTGCGCTTCCTCTACCCGCAGGCCACCGGATACGTCACGGCCGTGAACTCCGGTTTCACCGCCCCCTGGCTCACCCAGTTCCTGTGGACCGCCGCACCCGGCGAACACGTCACCGCCGCCGACCGCACGGCACTGGCCATCGTCACCGGCCCCATCGCTGCCGCCTGCCTCAAGCGGCTGGACCGCGCCCAGGACTCCTGCGGCATCCACATCCAGGCCGACACCGCCACGGTGTGCGTGGCCTGACCCCCAACCGACCAGGAATCCACCACCATGGCCACCCCCGAAATCCGGAGCACCCCTCGCCCACCGCGACGCCCTGGCCGCCATCGTCGCGCCGCGGACCAGCGACCCCTACATCGCCGCGCTGGCCCCGCACGGATGGCGCTGCGTGGCCGTTGCCCACGCCCCCGAGCCACCCCTCGGCCCCGGCTACGCCGCACGCCTCACCCACCGCGGCAGCCTGTTCCATACCGCCGCCAGCCTGTCCCGCCTGGGCGTGCGCGCCGTCCTGGCAGGGTCAGCGGAGGGCATCGTACTCACTGACCGGCTCGCGAGCCGCCTGAACCTGCCCGGCAACGACCCCGCCACCTGTGACCTGCGTCGCGACACCGGCTGGACCAGTGCCGCCCTGCGCGACGCTGGGATCACCGCGCCCCACAGCATCCGCACTCCCCGCCTCGCCGACGCCCTGGCCTGGGCCGCCGACACGGCTGCCACCGACTACATCGTGCAGCACCCCGACCCCGCTCACTCCCAGCGCCCTCACCGGTGCACTACCGCCGAGGACATCCGCTCCGCCTGGGATGCCCTGCAACCCTCCGCTGGCCAGCCCCTCGTGCTGCGTGAGCACTTCAACGCCCCCCACTACCGCCTCCACACCCTCACCCGGCCCCGATCCGACGGCACCCCTGCCCACACCATCACCGCGATCTGGTCCGAGACACACACCGACGACCACTATCTGCACCGCGCCGACTTGCTCCGCCGTCACGGCCTGCTGGCCCGTGCCCTCACCCTCTACACCCGGCGTGCGCTGACCGCTCTGGGCGTGCACTTCGGTCCCGCCCACGTCACTCTCGCCTTCGTCCCCGGGCGTGGCCCCGTGCTGCTCGCCCTGCGCACTGACCCAGACCCCGACCACGACTTCGCCGCGCAGGCCCTGTATCAGGCCACCGGCCACCACCCCGCCCACGACACCGCACAGTTGCTGGCCACCGGCCAGTACAGCCGCCCCCTTACTCCGCGCCACATCCACGCATGCAAGGTCGCCCTGCGGCCCCGCCATGACGCCACCTTGGAGCCCGACCTGCTGGACTCCCTCACCAGGCTGCCCACCGTGGCCACCACCACCGAACTGCACGCCCACACTCCCCTCCAGGCCGGGCAGACCGCCGGGTGGCTCCTGCTCCTGGCCCACGACGCCCTCGCCATCCACGAGGACCACCAGACGATCCGCGACCTGGAGCACACCGGCTTGTACCGGGACGCGGCGTGAAGGGCCGCAAGGGGGCGCCGCACCCGCACGGACACGATGCCAGCCACTCCAACGCTGCCGCCCGGGGCAGAGCCGTCCGCCGACAGCCAGCACAGCCAACCAGCAGCCGCACTGTCAGGACACCGCCCCGAACCACCCGCTCACACCACGGAGATGGAGCATGCCATGACCGTCCACGAGATCCGGGCCCCGCACGATGAGCACCGGGGCGGCGACCTGACCGGCTACGACAACGGACGCATCAGCCTGGATCTGAGCGAGTGCGCCAACCGCCTCGGCCCGCCCCCCAGCACCCTGCGCGCCGTCATGTCCCAGCTCACGCACAACCCAGGCGCCCTGAGGACCACGCCCTACCAGGCCGTCGACGACTACGCGCAGGCCTACGCCCACCACCTGGGAGTCTCGCGGCACGAGCTGGTGTGCGGCCGCGGTGTCAGCGAACTCCTGCTGGTGCTCTCCGACCTGCTCAGCACCGAGGACCTCGGGATGCTCACCCCCGAGTACACCGAGACTCTGCGCCGCTTCGCCTTTGCCACCTTCTACCCTCCCAATCCGGGGCGAACCGACACCACCGCGCACCGCCTGGAGCGCCTGCGGCGGGCGATGCAGGCCCACCGCTACGTGCTGATCAGCAACCCCAACAACCCACTCGGCCTGTACATCGGCCGCGAAGACCTGCTCGCGGCCTGCCGCGCCTTCCCCCAGTCCACGCTGATCGCAGACGAGACCTACATCGAATTCCAGGGCCCACGACTCAGCCTGGCCAGCCGACCAGGTCACGAGACCCGCCCCCGCAACCTGGTGATCTTGCAGTCTACGGGCAAGGCATGGGGCCTGGCGGGAGCCCGCAGCGGCATCATGTGGACCCGCAACAGCGACCTCGCCCACCGGGCAGGTCTACGCATTCCCTCCTGGCCGCTGTCCGCATCCGACGTCACGGGACACAAAGCCGCCCTGGCAGACACCGCGTGGCTGCACCGCACCCTGACCCACATCCGCCGCAGCGCCTCGCAGACGGAGGAGTTGCTGCGGCGCCACTTCGGCGACGCGGTTGTCCCCAGCAAAATCCACTACCGGTTCGTCCACCTCGACCAGCCCGTCACCGTGGCCGCGCACCTGGCGAACCACGGAATCGCTGTACGCACCTTCGACGGGGCCACCCGGGGTCGCGTCTCCGGCATGCGCGTGAGCACGCCCACCAACACCGGCGAGTTCGACCAGTTGGAACACGCCCTGTCCAGCCTGCCCGCGAGCCTCGCCGCACGCCCGGGCAGCACCCGCCCGCCCGGAACCCCCTATTTCGGCAAGGCGGCCCTGGGGCCGCTGCCGCAGACCGCACCCATCTGACCTGCCCCGGGCGGGCGGTGCGCGCTGACCGAGCCCGGCACTCTCCTCACCCCAAACACCCCATTCACCCGAGGAAGACCATGAGCCCCGCACACCCCACGACCCGTCCGGCGCTGACCAGCCTGCTGGTTGCCGCAGTGGCGGCCACCACCCTGAGCAGCTGCAGCGGCAGCGACGTCCCCGGCAGCAAGCCCTCACGTACCACGCCCGCGGACAAGCGGCAGGCCCTCCGCGGCGTCATCACCCCTGCCCAGGCCCGCAGGGTGCTCGACCACTACGAGCGAACGAACAACCAGGCCAACAAGACACAGGATCCGCAGCTGCTGGCCACGGTGGAGGCAGGCCAGCTGTATGAGCGCAGCAAGGCCGAGCTCGCCCAGTTACCCGCCCTCAATCCCAAGGAGAAGAAGCAGTACGCCGAGCCCTTCCACTTCACCCGGCGCTCCTTCCACATCCCCGCCCGCGGCGGCTGGTTCGCCGCCGAGGCCACCACCAGCGGCGGAGAGCGCACGTTCATGGTGTTCGACAAGACCCCCGGCGGGCAGTGGAAGAAGGTCTACTCGCTGTTTCCTCCCAGGTCGATGCCCGCCCCGACCACCCGCCGCGGGATCGCGGACACAGCCGAGACCCACCACAAGGCCGGCCCGGCCCACTGGCGCCTGGCTCCCCAGGAGGTCACCGCGGCGGTGGAGGACCTGTTCACCACCGGCGGCAAGAAGCGAGGCCGTGTGCTTTCGCACGTCACCGGCCGCGCCCAGCGCATTCTCAACACCCACCGCAACCGCGCCGACCACGTCAACGGCCAGGCGCTGGTCCACTTCACCCCGATCCGCCCGGCGTCCGAGACGGCCTACGCGCTGCGCACCCGCAGCGGCGTGCTGGCCATCGTGCCTCTGGCACACCGGCAGACCTTCGTGGTCACCCGGCCCGAGCTGCGGATGCAGCCGGACAAGAACGAGGCCATCTACGACAAGCGGCCCCGCCGTGCCGTCACGGACCTCTTCCAGGGCGAGGCCCTCGTGCTGCTGCCCGACGAGGGAAAACCGACGATCCTCGACTACCGCTACGCCCTGGTCGACTCCCGCTGAACTGCCGCCACGATGACTGAGACGAAAGGACGCGCCGCGCCGCGAGGCCAGAGTGCCGGCGGCGACCATGAAACGATCATCGTCCTGGCGGACGGCACTATCCACGCCCAAGGCATCCTGCACCGTAGCCCCCAAACAGCCGCGGTCCGTCTCGGCCACGTCCGTGCCGCCCTCACCGCCGCGGCCATCGAGCGGCAACAGAGCCTGCTGATCAGCACCGCTCACCCCGACGGCCGCGCCGAGCATCAGCGCATCACCGCCGACGGCACCCTCGAGCCTGCGGTACCCCCGCTCCCGTGCCGCAGGCCCAGGGCACGTGAATGACACGAGGGAATCCCCGAGAGCACGGGCCTGCTGGAAACCGTCCGAGCCGCCCACCGTGCCCGGCAGTGGCAGGCCGCGCAGCACGCCGCCCACCGAGCCACCCAGCATCTCATCGCCCGGTACGGCCCCCACCACCCCTACCCGGCGATGGGACTGGAACTGGAGGCGTACTTCGCGGCCATGGCCCAATCCCACGGCCGGGCAACCGTTCTGTACACCGAAGCCGCGCTCGCCGTCCACCGGCTGAACGGCCCGCGCGCCCAGGCCCGCCAGGACCTCGCCCACGCCCTGTCCGCCTGGCTCGCCTACCAGCACGGCCAGCCCGCCACGAACGACATCCGCCTCGGCTTCGGCCTCGCCCACGCCCTGCTCCGCGTCACCCCCCGACGACCAGTCCGCGCTCGCCGCCGTGCTGCACCAACTCGCCCAGGACCTCCGGTGACCACCACCGCCCTGCCCCGCCGGTCCCCGCTGTCGAAATACCGCAACACCACCGGCAGCAGACCCGCGCGCACCGCCTGGCCACAACGCCAGGCCCCCCACCCACGTCCAGCAGCGGCAGCCGCACTTCTCTCATCCCGCGCTGCCGCAGCCACGCGTACCCACCCGCGCCCCGCAGCCCAGCGCTCGCCCGTTCAGCGCATCCCCGATCACTCCGACCACCCCGCGGGCCGCCCTGACGGCGCACGCGCACGCCCGTGGCTTCACAGCCCCTTTCACGCCCCCACAGCCCTGGCGTCGGCGACACCCCCGCCCAGCCCCACGCAGTAACGACCTCGAAAGGCTCACCTATGACCACCTCGGACGCACCACAACCCCCCTCCTACGACAACGTCCGACCCCACCCGGCCCCGCCGACCCAGCCCACTGGCCCCGGCTATCCATGGCAGCCATGGCCGCAGTCACACTCCTGCATCATCTGCCGCGCGCAGCCGGTCGTCGAGACCACCATCCGCGCCCACATGGGTGCGGTGGTCTTCATGCGCTTCCACAGCGCGCGTGGACCGTGGTGCCAGACCTGCGGCATTGCCGTCGTACGGCAGCTGACGACGAAAACCCTGTGGCAGGGCTGGTGGTCACCCTTCTCTCTGGCCCTGTTCACACCCTTCACACTGCTCAGCAACCTTGTCGCCTACCGCAAGCTGACCGCCCTGGACCCGCCCGGCCCGGCGGCCCCCGGAGCAACCCCGCTGCCAGAGGGCCCTCCCGTGCTCCAACGGCCCCAGTCCTACATCGCCCTGGTGCCGTTGATCTGGGCGGTCGTGTTCATCACCGCCCTGATCAGCCAGGCGTAGGCATGCGTCGACCCGCGCAGCCCCCGGGTACAGGGCCGGGCCACTTGCTGGTGGCGTACGACCACGGCAGCACACGGTGTCTGAACCGTCGCCGAGGCAGCCCCCGCACCCGACGCCTCATCACGACATCCAGAGGCTAGCCCTCCGCGCGTCCTCTGTCGGTTCCGGACGCCAGC
Organism: Streptomyces sp. YIM 121038; assembly: GCF_006088715.1. Classification (NCBI taxonomy): domain Bacteria; kingdom Bacillati; phylum Actinomycetota; class Actinomycetes; order Kitasatosporales; family Streptomycetaceae; genus Streptomyces; species Streptomyces sp. YIM 121038. The sequence goes on along the minus strand of NZ_CP030772.1, from coordinate 600,698 downwards.
CACGGTGGCCCCGGGCCGTCGGCGCCGCCTCACACCCCACTCAGCAACAGGCACAGGCAAGTGAGCTCCGACGAAGGCCCGATGACCAGACGCACTGGATGAGAAACGGAGCGCCGGTCTCTTCTTGAGCACTTCGCTCGCACGGCGGTCCTGAGGCCCGGTCCCCACCGGGCCATCAGGCCGAACTCAAACCGCCATTCCCAGGGGGCCATCCCTGGTCTGGCGAAGATCCGCGCCTCTTGGGGCCGGACACAAACAGGTTCTGGACGAACCCGAAACCCCTAAGGGGCTTCACGCCTTCGATGACAAGAAGACAGGAGCCATGATGCAGCACGCGGGGGCGTGCCGCCACACCCAACTGCCGGGCGCTCCCGATCGCCTCCCGTCGGAGATAGCGGGCACGCCCTGGCTGCACGAGCCCGTTCTCGTCCAGGACGCCGCGGACCACGAGGTCACCGCCACCGCCTCCCGCCGACTGCGCCGCGCCCACGACTTCCTGGCCGCCGCGCACTTCATGGTCGGCTCCGGCTTCCACCCCGACGCGGGACCGACCACGCTGCGCCTCGCCGCCGTCTTCGCCGCCCGCATGCACCGCAGCAAGGACGGCCACCTGCCCCTGAGCGCCGACGCCACCGCCCGCCAGCTGCGCCTGAGCCGCCGCGCCGTCTACCGCCATGCCCGCGTGCTGCGCGAACTCG